>NZ_MNBL01000016.1 GCF_001879695.1 Nioella sediminis | reverse complement strand
CCTCGCCCGCCGTGGTGGTGGGGATGCTGTCCTTGACGGTAACGGTCGGGCTTGCCCCCTTTGCCTGGGCGGTCTGGGTGCCGCCGACATGGGAACAGATTGGCTGGCTGTTCCTCGTCGCCTGCTTCGCCACGGCGGGGCATTTCACCATGACCATGGCCTTCAAGGCCGCGCCATTGACGGTGACGCAGCCGGTGACCTTCCTGCAACTGATCTGGGCCACGCTGCTTGGCGCGGTCGCCTTTGGCGAGCCCGCCGATATCTTCGTGATCATCGGAGGCGCGATGATCATTGCGGCGATCAGCTATATCACCCTGCGCGAAGCGATGCTGCGCCGCAAACAGGTGACGCCGGCGGTTGCGCAGACCAAGCTGTAGCGGCCGGCGTTCGTTTGTTGCCACCCGAATAGGCATCAGGTGCAGAGATTGCCTAGCGGCGATCCAACGCGGTGCAGGCGACGGTTCCGTCGTGTTGCGTGCGCTTGTCGCCGCGCCGGGCGGGCGTATTCCTGATCCCGTGGAGGATCACGAATGGCTTTGGAAGCGATCTTGTTTGGCGGGATCGGTGCGATCTCGGAATGTGCCGATTTGGACCGGGCGGCATGGAATGGCGCGTTTCGCGCGCAGGGGCTGGACTGGGACTGGAACTGGGACATGTACCAGCGGTTGCTGGCCACCCGTGACGACCGTTCACCCGTGGCGCGCTTCGCGGTTCAGCAAGGGTGCGCGGTGGATGTCGCCGCTGTGGAACGCACTCAATCGCATCTCTTCGCGGCGATGCTGGCCGAGGGGTTGCCACTGCGCCCGGGCGTGGCGGCGGTAATCATGGCAGCGGCGGGACGCGGGCTCAAACTGGGGCTGGTCAGCCGCTCTGCGACGGAACCGGTTCGGGCCATGCTGAAGGCGACGGCACGGGCGCGCGGCGGCGTCGGGTTCGACGTGGCGATCCTGCGCGACGACCTGCTCCACCTGCCGCCGCATCCCGAGGCCTATCAGCTTGCATTGGCGCAGGTCGGCGTGTTGCCCTCTGCCGCCCTTGCCGTGGTCGACAGCGCCGCGGCACTACAAGCCGCAGCCGCTGCGGGGATCGGCACCTTGGGCTTTCCCGGTGCCCTTGCACGGTCTGGCGGGCTCGGCG
The DNA here is from genome assembly GCF_001879695.1 of Nioella sediminis. Lineage (GTDB taxonomy): Bacteria > Pseudomonadota > Alphaproteobacteria > Rhodobacterales > Rhodobacteraceae > Nioella > Nioella sediminis. The sequence continues at coordinate 84,122 of NZ_MNBL01000016.1, read as the reverse complement.
TGCCGGGGCAGGGCGGTGAGGTGGCGGTACTGTCCATGGCCGAGGTCGATGCCGCGTGGCGGCGCAGCCTGCGGCAGGCGGCGGAGTAAGCCTTTTTTCAGAATCCGCCGCCGCGATTGACCTCGGTCAAAGTCGGGCTTTCGTGCGCCCTGCTATCCATGCTGTCGGAACACGACAATAAGAGGAGCGCGACATGTCCCATACCCCCCATGAACTGGCCGAGGAATTCCCCGACAAGGTCGAGAAGATCCACGAGCTGAAGACCTCCAACGCCCATTTCGCCAAGCTGATGGACGAATATCACGAGGTGAACCGCGCCGTGCATCGCGCCGAGACCGGGATCGAGCCGAAAGAGGAACTGGCCGAGGTCGAGATGCGCAAGAAGCGCATGCATCTGAAGGATGAGATCGCGTCGATGCTGGCCAAGGCCTGAGCAGCTTTAGCTCTCGGATTGAACGCGGTCGGGGCTATGCCTCGGCCGCGTCTTCGTGTCCGGTGCTGCCTTCCACATAGGCCTGGAAGCGTTCGAAGAACTGGTCGGCCATCTTGCGCGCGAACCCGTCGATAAGGCGCGAGCCAAGCTGTGCGATCTTGCCGCCGACCTTGGCCTCGACATCGTAGAACAACTCCGTGCCGCCCTCGGCCTCCTCCAGCCGCACCTTGGCCTCGCCTTTCGCAAATCCCGCGACGCCGCCCTTGCCTTCGCCCGAGATCGTGTAGCTTTCGTTTTCGACGACATCCGACAGGGTCACCTCGCCCTTGAAAGTGGCCCTCACCGGCCCGACCTTTTGCTTGACGGTGGCGGCGAAACCCTCCTCGGGCGATCCCGTCAGTTCCTCACACCCCGGAATGCATTCCTTCAGAACCTCGGCAGAGTTCAAAGCCGCCCAGACCGTCGCCCGATCTGCCGCGATCACCCGGCTTGAATGCATTTCCATGATGGTTCTCCCGATTGCGTGTCGTGACAATTTGGCCGGGGTCGGCAGCCTGCGTCAACGTCCGATCTCATAGGGCAGCGTGCCGCGCTGATCCGGGTCGATGCGCAATTGGCGTTCCAATGGCGGCACGGACCGCTGGTGGCAATTCGTCCGTTCGCAGATGCGGCAGGAAATGCCAATCGGTTGATAGGCACTGGCGGTGCCGATATCCATGCCGTCCGCATAGACCACGGCGCTGGCATGCTGCACCTCGCAGCCAAGCCCGATGGCAAAGCGCCGCGTGGGCGCGTGAAAAGACCCGCCAGATTTCGACACATCGCGCGCGAGGCACAGGTAGCGTACCCCGTCGGGGGTTTCGGCCAATTGACGCAGGAAGCGGCCCGGTGTCTCGAACGCCTGATGGACGTTCCATAGCGGGCAAGCGCCGCCGAAGCGGGCGAATTGCAGCCGCGTGGCAGAATGGCGCTTGGTGATCGTGCCCGCCTGATCGACGCGGACGAAGAAGAAGGGAATGCCCTTGGCGCCGGGGCGCTGCATCGTGGACAGGCGGTGCGCCACCTGCTCGATCGAGGCCCCGAAGCGGACGGCCAGTTCCTCTAGGTCGTGGCGGGTTTCGCCTGCGGCCTCCATGAAGCGCCCGTAGGGCATCAGCACAGCGCCCGCGAAGTAATTGGCCATACCCACCTTGGCGATGGAGCGGGCGGTGTCGGTCTGGAAACGGGCAAGGTCGAGCGTCGCCTCCAGCAGTCGGCCCTGCGCAATCAGGGCGTATTGATGCAATAGCTGGAACCGCTGCGTTTCGGGGGCGGTGCGCGGCGACAGCGTCAGTTCTTTCCGTGAAGGATCATAGCGGCGAATACCGGCGTCGTCGGCGTAGCGCACGGCAATCCCCTGATCGTCGAATGCCGCGCGGATATGGGCATCCAGATTGCCACCCGCCTTTTCCGCAAACCGTTCGGCGGCATGGTCCACGGCGTCGATATAGTTGTCGCAATAATGGAAGAAATCGCGCACCTCTTCCCACGGGCTGGCGGCGACGCGGGCGCCTTCGCGGCCTAGCGCTTCGTCCAGCGAGGCCAGCCGTTCATGGGTCTGCCGATAGGCGCGGTGCAGGTCGAGGAAGGCGCGGGCCAATGCGGGGGCGTTCGACGCGGTCAGGCGCAGGTCGGGCAGGGGCGGGGCGGCCTCTGTAAAGACCGGATCGGCCAGTGCTTCACGCATGTCCGACACCAGCCGTTCGGTGTCGCCCGAAGCTAATTCGGTCACGTCATAGCCGAACTCCTGCACCAGCCCGAGCATCACGGACGAGGACACGGGCCGGTTGTTGTTCTCCATCTGGTTTAGGTAGGGCAGCGAGACGCCGAGCTTGGTGGCGAATTCCTTTTGCGTCAGGCCCATGCGTCCACGCAATTCGCGCAGTTTCGCCCCGGCATAGAGTTTCTGGATCGCCATGTTCGCCCCTTGGTTTGCAAAGTTACTATGGGCTTTGCAAAGCCGGGCGGCAAGAGGTCAGCCCGCGCCGACAAATCGTTCGCGGCGGATCGTGTAGACAATGGCAACGATGGACAGGGCCGAGCTGCCAAGCATAATAGCGACAAGCGGCATCGCGGTTGCGCTGCCGGCAAGCGAAGACCCGGCCAGATCCGCCAGCAATGCGCCCCCGGCGAGCATCACGGCTCCACCGACGCCCGAGGCCGATCCGGCCAGGTGTGGGCGCACGGACAGCATGCCGGAATTGCCGTTGGCCATGGTCATGCCATTACCAAGACCGACCAGCGTGACCGAGCCGAAAAACGTCTGTGCCGAATCCAGCCCCATGACGTGTAGGGTCACCGGGATCAACAGGCCCGCGGTCGAAATCGAGGTGCCGTAGAGGATCATGCGATTGATGCCCAACCGCACCGACAGCCGCGCCGCGACGAAATTGCCGACGAAGTAGCCAAGCGCCGGGGCGCCGAAAAAGAACCCTACCTGTGACGGCGTCAGGTGGTAGATCTCTGATCCCACGTAGGGCGCGCCGCCGAGATAAGCGAAAAACGCGCCCGAGGCGAAGGTCGTGGCCCCGCAATAGCCCCAGAAGCGGCGCGAGGTGAACAGCTCGGGATATTCGCGAATCTGGTCGCGGAAGCCACCGGTGCTGGCGCGCGCTGTCTCGCCCAGGTCAAACCAGGTCAGCGCCAGAACCGCCAACCCGGTTGCCAGTAGGAGCACAAAATTCGCCTGCCAGCCGAAGGTTTCTCCCAATATGCCGCCCACCACAGGCCCGATCATCGGCACCAGCGCCATGCCCATTGTCACGTAGCCGATCATCGCCGCGGCCTGCGGGCCCGGTACGATATCGCGTACCACGGCGCGGCCCAGGACCAGTCCGGCGACCACGACGGCCTGCGCCATGCGGAAGGCTAGGAAGATTTCGGCCGTGGGCGCGAAGATGCAGCCGATGGTGGCGAGGGAAAACAGGATGAAGCTGCCAAGCAGCACCGGCCTGCGCCCGAACCTGTCCGAAATCGGCCCGATTCCCAGTTGCAGGATCGCATTGATCAGCAAGTAGAGCGTGACCGAGCGCTGCATCAGCGCATAGTCGGCCTGAAAGTACTCTGCCATCTGCGGCAGGGTCGGCAGGAAGATATTCATCGACATCGCGCCAAGCGCCGTCGCCGCGATCAGGGTCGAGATGTGAGGGGGCGTGGACCGGTCTAGGTACCGGACCTCGGGGACTGAACTCATTGGTTTACTTAACGCCGCAATGATCCTCTTGTCCATGTGCGTTCTCGCACATTATTCACGATCATTTGCTAGTTAGCATTTGCAAATTTGGCAAATTCACCAAATTTGCAAATATGCCGGATTCAACTGGCTTTTCCCCGGAGACTCGCTAGGTTCCCCTCGAATTCGCAAAGACGGACGGGTCGCTCCCGCTCCGCTACGGGAGGAAGGGGACCCCATGAAAGACATCCTGCAGGAACTGGAACATCGCCGGGAAGAGGCCCGGTTGGGTGGCGGTCAGAAGCGCATCGACAGCCAGCACGCCAAGGGCAAGCTGACGGCGCGGGAACGGATCGACCTGCTGCTGGATGAGGACTCCTTCGAAGAGTTCGACATGTTCAAGACCCACCGTTGCACCGATTTCGGCATGGAGAAATCCAAGCCACGCGGCGATGGCGTGGTGACCGGCTGGGGCACGATCAACGGCCGCATGGTCTATGTGTTCAGCCAGGATTTCACCGTCTTCGGCGGGTCGCTGTCGGAAACACATGCCGAGAAGATCTGCAAGATCATGGATATGGCGATGCAGAACGGCGCACCGGTGATCGGCATCAACGATTCCGGCGGCGCGCGTATTCAGGAAGGCGTGGCCTCACTTGCCGGGTATGCGGAGGTGTTCCAGCGCAATATCATGGCCTCGGGCGTGGTGCCGCAGATTTCCGTGATCATGGGCCCCTGCGCCGGTGGCGCCGTCTACTCGCCCGCGATGACCGACTTCATCTTCATGGTGAAGGACAGCTCCTACATGTTCGTGACCGGCCCCGACGTGGTGAAAACGGTGACGAACGAGGTCGTGACCGCCGAGGAACTGGGCGGCGCATCGACCCATACCAAGAAATCCTCCGTCGCCGATGGTGCGTTTGAAAATGACGTGGAGGCCATGGCCGAGGTCCGTCGTCTGGTCGATTTCCTGCCCCTGAACAACCGCGAAAAGCCGCCCGTACGCCCCTTCTTCGACGATGTGGCGCGGGTGGAAGAGAGCCTCGACACCCTGATCCCCGACAATCCCAACAGCCCCTATGACATGAAGGAGCTGATCTACAAACTGGGCGATGAGGGCGATTTTTACGAAATCCAGGAAGACTACGCCAAGAACATCATCACCGGATTCATGCGGCTGGAAGGCCAGACCGTGGGCGTGGTGGCGAACCAGCCGATGGTGCTGGCGGGCTGTCTGGATATCGACAGCAGCCGCAAGGCCGCGCGCTTCGTGCGCTTCTGCGATGCGTTCGAGATCCCGATCCTGACGCTGGTGGACGTGCCCGGCTTCCTGCCCGGCACCAGCCAGGAATATGGCGGCGTCATCAAGCATGGCGCGAAGCTGCTCTTCGCCTATGGCGAAGCGACGGTGCCGAAGGTGACGGTCATTACCCGCAAGGCCTATGGCGGCGCCTATGACGTGATGGCGTCAAAGCACCTGCGCGGCGATTTCAACTATGCCTGGCCGACCGCGGAAATCGCGGTGATGGGGGCCAAGGGCGCAACCGAGATCATCCATCGCGCCGATCTGGGCGATGCCGACAAGATCGCAGCCCATACGAAGGACTACGAAGACCGCTTCGCCAATCCCTTCGTGGCGGCGGAACGCGGTTTCATCGATGAGGTCATCCAGCCGCGCAGCACCCGCAAGCGCATTTGCCGGGCTTTCGCCTCGCTGCGGGGCAAGAAACTCCAGAATCCGTGGAAGAAGCACGACAACATTCCCCTTTGAGCTTCTTTCTCGGGTCTATCCCCCACCCGTTGTCCGGCCGGCGGCACGGGTGGGGGAACCCCTAATTCAAGGAACCGATATGCGCAGGATCACGCACCGCATGATGCAGCGAGGGGGTGGGCAATGACCGCCCGCCGCTGGCATATCCTGCGTGAGGGTGCATCGCTGACGCTGGCGCGGCACCTGCCTGCGCGGTTTGATATCGGTGTGACCGCCGAATTTCCGAAGATGGGAAAGCTGCGTCTGGCGCAACAGGTCCGGCAGGACATGTGGCGCGCGTTGAGGGACGTGCGAGGCTTTTCCCCCGTGGTTCATGTGGAGGAGCAGGACCACGGGCTGAGGCTGCGCGCGGGCGGGCGGGTCGAGGGCCCCGCCCCCCGTGCGGGCCTCGAAACCACCATCGCAGGCGTGCTGGCCTGCCCCCGCAACCGCGCCCGTTGGGCGGCCTTCGCGGGAGCCCGTGCATGAGGGCGCTGGCGGTGATATTGGCGCTGACCGCGCTCGCAGGCTGCCGCGAGGAGGCGCTGGAGCTGCCCTCCGGCCTCGCCGTGGAGCTTGCGGGGATCGTGATGGAGTCGCAGCCCGATGGCGAAACCTGGCTGATCCTTCAGGTTCTGGCCCCATCATTGGCTGGTCGGCGTATCGGGGCCGAAGAGATGGCAGAGGATACCGGCGTGATCTGCGACACATGGGGGCTTGCGGCGGCGGGTGAAGCCGATCAGACCCCAGACCAGATCGTGGTGCAGGTGATGAGCGAGCGGGTGGAACGTGGCCAGCCCGCCCCTGGTGTCACGCAGGTCTTTGCTGGATACCGCGTTCAGGACGGGTCCTGCATCTGGGAGGATTTCTGATGACCCTACAACATGTTGCGAGACGTTCCTGCTGTGGATATCTTTCTGATGCAGCCCGGACACAGGACACATTCCTGCCATCATTTGGCTGCTTTTCCGCCCTCCTTTCGGGTATGATCAAATTTGGCCATGTGTGTACGGCCATTCCCGGGAACCCGGTCCGCCCCCAAGCGACCGGGACAAAAAACGATAGGAGAGCAGGATGTCCAACCGCATCAAAGCGCTTCTCGCTTTGGGCCTTCTTGTCGGCGCCGCAGCTTGTGCGCCGGCCCCAGAGCCGGAAGAAATCATCATCATCGACCCCGCGCCCATTCAGGCCGAGCCGGTGTACAGCAACAAATACGACTGACGCAGACCGGACCGGGCGGCCCAATCCCGTCCGGCCCATCCACGTCCCGGCAATCGGGGGGGCGTGGGCATGATCAAGCATCGTGGTTTTCCAGGCCGTATGCCCGGCACCGATTATCAGTTCACCATCCGGCGTGCGAACAAGGCGGGGGCGACACCGCTTGTTGCCCGCGAACGCTATGCCGACCGCCGTCCGGCCGACCGCCGTGCCGATGCGGCCTTTGTCGAGGCGCTGTGGCTCTATTTCGGCGATCAACCCTTCGAGCGCGGCAACCTGGATGCGGGGCGGCTGTCCTGGCTCTTCGGGCGCGAAGTGATCGCGCTGGATGATCCTTTTGATCCAGAGGATTACGAGGCGCTGTTGCAGCTGGACGTGGCGCGCGCGCGGGCCTCCTTCCCCGAGGCCTTTGACGGATCGGGCCATTGGGAGGGGTCGGCATGAACCTGCCTATGGCTTGCAGAATTGCGCAGAAACGCGCCCAAAAATCGGACCACGTTTTTTCCGTCTCGCGCCGCGAAAATCCCCGTGCAATCGTCACTGTGCCGGCCTTAGTCCCCAGCTTCAAACGGGCCGGTGGTAATGTGACGTGTTACCCTTCCCCTTCAGAGCGGCCCGTCGGCATTGACGGCGGGCCGTCTTTTTTCAAAGGTGGGTCACGCCACTCAAGAAAAGAACGGGAAGAGGCACGAGCAACATGCAGAAAATCAAACTTATTGCGGTGTGCGCGATCGCGGCAACGCTTCTGTCGGGCTGTTTTGCACGAACGGATCTCGATCGCGCGGCCGTCGGGGCCGCAGCGGGCGGCGTCGGTGCGGCGGTGCTTGGTGGCAGCGTCGCAACCGGCGCAGTTGTCGGCGCGGCTGCTGGCGCGCTTTGCGACGACGTCAATCTCTGCTGACACAACAGACATAGCATCTGCGCATCGCGCGCAGATCGGCAATTCAATGGGACCATCCGGGGCTGACCGCCCGGGATGGTCCTTTTTCGTTTCCACGCCTGCCGTGACGGCCCCGGCGTAAGAGGAGGACAAGGGACCATGTTCAACAAGATCCTGATCGCGAACCGGGGCGAGATTGCCTGCCGCGTGATGAAGACAGCCAAGAAGATGGGGATCACGACGGTCGCCATTTATTCCGATGCCGACAAACATGCGCTGCATGTTCAGATGGCGGACGAAGCTATACATATCGGACCTCCGCCTGCGAACCAGTCCTACATCGTCATCGACAAGGTGATGGAGGCGATCAAGGCCTCAGGCGCTGAGGCTGTTCACCCCGGCTATGGGTTCCTCTCTGAGAACAGCAAGTTCGCGGAAGCTCTTGAAGCGGCTGGCGTGGCGTTTGTCGGCCCCCCGGTCGGCGCGATCGAAGCCATGGGCGACAAGATCACCTCGAAGAAGATTGCACAGGATGCACAAGTATCCACAGTGCCCGGTTACATGGGCCTGATCGAGGATGCTGACGAAGCGGTGAAGATTTCCAACGAAATCGGCTACCCCGTCATGATCAAGGCCAGCGCCGGGGGCGGCGGCAAGGGGATGCGGATTGCCTGGAATGACGAGGAGGCGCGCGAGGGCTTCCAGTCGTCCAAGAACGAGGCCGCGAACAGCTTTGGCGATGACCGGATCTTCATCGAAAAGTTTGTCACGCAGCCGCGCCATATCGAGATTCAGGTTCTGTGCGATGCGCATGGCAACGGCATCTACCTGGGCGAGCGCGAATGCTCGATCCAGCGGCGGAACCAGAAGGTGGTGGAAGAGGCGCCGTCGCCCTTCCTCGACGAGGCGACCCGCAAGGCAATGGGGGAACAGGCCGTCGCGCTGGCCAAGGCCGTGGGCTATGCGAGCGCGGGCACGGTGGAATTCATCGTGGATGGGCAGAAGAATTTCTACTTCCTCGAAATGAACACCCGCCTGCAGGTGGAACATCCGGTGACGGAACTGATCACCGGTGTGGACCTCGTGGAACAGATGATCCGCGTGGCTGCCGGGGAACCGCTGTCGATCACCCAGGACGATGTGACTCTGACCGGGTGGGCGATTGAAAACCGTCTTTATGCGGAAGACCCCTATCGCGGCTTCCTGCCCTCTATCGGTCGTCTGACCCGCTATCGTCCGCCTGCGGAAACCGCCGCCGGGCCGATGCTGATCAATGGCAAATGGCAGGGCGATGCGCCCGAAGGCTCCTCTGCCGTGCGCAACGATACCGGCGTCTATGAGGGCGGCGAGATCAGCATGTATTACGACCCGATGATCGCCAAGCTCTGCACCTGGGCGCCGACCCGCGCCGAGGCGATCGAGGCGATGCGGATTGCGCTCGACAGTTTCGAGGTGGAGGGCATCGGCCACAACCTGCCCTTCCTGTCGGCGGTGATGGATCACCCCAAGTTCATCTCGGGCGATATGACCACGGCCTTCATCGCCGAGGAATATCCGGATGGGTTCGAGGGCGTGACGCTGCCCGAGGAAGAACTGCGCCGGGTTGCCGCCTCTGCCGCCGCGATGCACCGGGTGGCCGAGATCCGCCGCGCCCGTGTGTCGGGCCGGATGGACAACCATGAACGGCGCGTGGCAACCGATTGGGTCGTGGCGCTGCAGGGCGAAAGCTTCCCCGTGCATATCGACGCCGATCACGAAGGGTCGACCGTGACCTTCCCGGATGGGCAGGTGCTGCGGGTGGCCAGCGACTGGACGCCGGGCGACCAACTGGCGGTGTTGGATGTGAATGGCAGGCCGCTGGTGCTGAAAGTGGGCAAGATCACGCAAGGCTTCCGCCTGCGGACGCGCGGGGCCGATCTGGCCGTGAAGGTGCGCAGCCCGCGTCAGGCGGAACTGGCGGCGCTGATGCCCGAGAAGGTCGCGCCTGACACCTCGAAACTGCTGCTCTGCCCGATGCCGGGGCTCATCGTGAAGGTGAATGTCGAGGTCGGACAGGAAGTGCAGGAGGGCCAGGCGCTGTGCACCGTGGAAGCCATGAAGATGGAAAACATCCTGCGGGCCGAGAAGAAGGGCGTCGTGTCCAAGATCAACGCGGCGGCGGGCGACAGCCTGGCCGTGGATGACGTGATCATGGAATTCGAGTGATGACAGCATGCCCGCCATATGCCCCCGCCCGGATCTGGGCGGTGCACGGGCTCGGCTTTCTGGCCGGTCTCGGGGCGATGGCGGGTGTGTTCTGGCTGCTGCTGGCCGATTTCCTGAGCGATCAGGTCAAGGCCGGGCCTCTGGTGGGCGCGCTGCTGCTGGCGGTTGTTGCCGGGGCAGGGGTGTGGGCCGGGGCGTTGAAGCTGTGGCTTGGGCGTCGGTGGCTGAGCCTTGCCGGGATCGCTGCATTGGCGCTTTTACTGGCCGGTGGTGGCGTCATGGGCGCGGTGATCGGGCTTCAGACCGATCCTGCAACCTCGGGGCTGGTGGCGCTTGGCGCGCTCTTCCTTGCCGGGGGCGTGATCCTTGGCGGCATGGGGGGCGAGGCATGACCGAACCGGCCTATTGCGACAGCCCCATCTCCTCGATCCGCATCGGCAGGTTGTCGATGGCGCGGGTGATCTCGCGCACGTCCCACGGGTTGGGCTTGCGCAAGGCGACATGGCCGTCGCGCTGGATGATCACCATCGAAAACCCACGCGGGCGCAGCGCCTGCCGGACCGGGCTTTCGGCGTCGGGGTCGGAATCAATGACCACCACGACATCACGTTCCAGCAAGGGGCCGGGCCTTTCCAGCAGCAGGTCGATCTGGTCCTGGAAGCGGGGGTCGCGGTCGGTATCGGCAAAGACCACGATGGGCCGCGAGACCCACATAAGCTCGTCCAGCGTGATACCGCTTTCAACCGCGTCGATGACTTGCAGCACCGGCACGGCAACTTCCGCCTCAACCGGGGCGTCGGCCTGCTGTGCAACGCCCGGAAGGGCGAGCGTCAGGGCCAGCAATAGAAACAGGACTGCGCGCATGAAACCTCCGTATGTCAAAGATATAGGCGCGCGTTCCGTGAAAGCGAAGAGGCATAACCGCATGGGCGCAAGAAAGCGTCCCTGCATGGCGCGGGGCAGGGGCGATTGCCCCCCGGCGCGGGATTGAGAAGAGGACCGAGAAGATGAGCGACAAGACCGAAAGCTGGCAGGACATGGCGGCAAAGGAACTCCGGGGCCGTGCGCTGGATGACCTGACCTGGAACACGCTGGAAGGCATCGCCGTAAAACCCCTCTATACCGAGGAGGATACCGCCGATCTGCCGCACATGGGCAGCGTGCCGGGGCAGGAGCCGTTCACGCGGGGCGTCAAGGCCACCATGTATGCGGGCCGTCCCTGGACGATCCGCCAATATGCGGGGTTTTCCACGGCTGAGGAATCGAACGCCTTCTATCGCAAGGCGCTCGCCGCCGGGCAACAGGGCGTGTCGGTCGCCTTCGACCTGGCCACGCACCGGGGCTATGACAGCGATCACCCGCGGGTGGAGGGCGACGTGGGCAAGGCCGGTGTCGCCATCGACAGCGTCGAGGACATGAAGATCCTTTTCGACGGCATTCCACTCGACAAGATTTCCGTGTCGATGACCATGAACGGCGCGGTGATCCCGATCCTCGCCAATTTCATCGTGACGGGGGAAGAGCAGGGCCATGACAAGGCGTTGCTGGCGGGCACCATTCAGAATGACATCCTGAAGGAGTTCATGGTCCGCAACACCTATATCTATCCGCCGGAACCCTCGATGCGGATCATCTCGGACATTATCGAATACACCTCGAACGAGATGCCCAAGTTCAACTCGATCTCGATCTCCGGCTATCACATGCAGGAGGCAGGCGCGAACCTGGTGCAGGAGCTGGCCTATACGCTGGCGGACGGGCGCGAATATGTGCGCGCAGCGATTGATGCGGGCATGGATGTGGACAAGTTCGCCGGGCGGCTGTCCTTCTTCTTCGCCATCGGCATGAATTTCTTCATGGAAGCGGCCAAGCTGCGCGCCGCGCGGCTGCTGTGGCACCGGATCATGGACGAGTTCGGGGCGAAGAACCCCCGCTCCAAGATGCTGCGGACCCATTGCCAGACCTCGGGCGTGTCCTTGCAGGAACAGGACCCCTATAACAACGTGATCCGCACGGCGTATGAGGCGATGGCGGCGGCGCTTGGCGGCACGCAGTCGCTGCATACCAACGCTCTGGACGAGGCCATCGCCCTGCCGACCGAGTTCAGCGCCCGGATTGCCCGCAACACGCAGCTGATCCTTCAGGAAGAAACCGGCATCACCAACGTGGTCGATCCGCTGGCGGGCTCCTACTACGTCGAAAGCCTGACCGCCGAACTGGCGGAGAAGGCATGGGCGCTCATTGAGGAGGTCGAGGAGATGGGCGGCATGACCAAGGCGGTCGCCTCCGGCATGCCCAAGTTGCGCATCGAGGAAACAGCAGCGCGCAGGCAGGCGATGATCGACCGGGGCGACGAGGTGATCGTCGGCGTAAACAAGTACCGCAAGGATCACGAGGATCCGATCGACATTCTCGACGTGGACAATGTGAAGGTCCGCGACAGCCAGATTGCCCGGCTGGAGAAGATCCGTGCGTCGCGCGACGAGGCCGCCTGCCAGGCCGCGCTCGATGAACTCACCCGCCGCGCCGAAGAGGGCGGCAACCTGCTGGAGGCAGCCGTGGAAGCGGCCCGCGCCCGCGCATCTGTCGGAGAAATCAGCATGGCTATGGAAAAGCAATTCGGCCGCCACCGGGCCGAGGTCAAGACGCTGGCCGGGGTCTATGGCGCGGCCTATGAGGGCGACGAGGGCTTTGCCGCGATTCAGGCGGATGTGGAAAAGTTTGCCGAGGAAGAAGGCCGCCGGCCGCGGATGCTGGTCGTGAAGATGGGTCAGGACGGGCATGACCGGGGTGCCAAGGTCATCGCCACGGCCTTCGCCGATATCGGGTTCGACGTGGATGTGGGCCCGCTCTTCCAGACGCCCGAAGAGGCCGCGCAGGACGCCATCGACAATGACGTGCATATCATCGGCATCAGTTCCCAGGCTGCAGGGCACAAGACGCTGGCGCCCAAGCTGATCGAGGCGCTGAAGGCGGAAGGGGCCGGGGATATCATCGTCATCTGCGGCGGGGTCATCCCGCAGCAGGATTACGAATTCCTCTACAAGGCCGGGGTGAAGGCGATCTTCGGGCCAGGAACGAACATTCCCGAGGCGGCCAAGCAGATCCTCGACATCGTGCGCGAAACGCGCGGCTGATCCCTGAAACGATACACTGAAGGGCCCCGTCCAAGGCGGGGCCTTTTTCCATGCTTGCGCGCGTGCCACCGGGGGCGGACCGGCCGGGGCACCCGTGATACGCAGCGCCCGAAGCTCGGCAAGCCTCACGCGTTCGTGCCATGATCAGCGAATTTGCCAGCTTCGGCTTGAAAACCCCGCCCGTCAGGGGCAGCTTGGGGCAACTGACCGCCGTTCCTGGAAGGATGATCGCCCCATGGCCCTGCCCGTGAAACAGCAAGCGACCTATTGGGGAATCGCGGCGGCTGTCTTTCTGTTGCTCATGTGGTTTCTGGGGCAGGTGCTGTTGCCCTTCGTTGTGGGCGGGGCGATTGCCTATTGTCTCGACCCGCTGGCAGACCGACTGGAGGATCGCGGCTTTTCAAGGGCCTGGGCAACGGTTGTGATCTTTGCATTCTCGGTCTTGCTGTTCCTGCTGGCGCTGCTCCTGGTGCTGCCGATGCTGATCGGGCAGGTGATTGCCCTCGTGCAGGCCGCACCCGAGCTTTACGAAACCGTGCGCGATGTGCTGCTGGAGCGGTTCCCGACGCTGATTCAGGAAGACAGCGCCGCGCGCCAGACCATCGCCGATGTGCTGGCCTCTGCCCGCAGCCAGATCGGTACGGTGATTTCTTCGGTCCTGTCCTCGGCTGGGGCGGCCATCAACAGCGTCGTGGTTCTGGTGATCGCGCCGGTGGTGGCCTTCTACCTACTGCTCGACTGGGACCGGATGATTGCAGGCATCGACGACCTGCTGCCCCGCGATCATGCGCCGGTGATCCGGCAGCTGGCGTCCGAGATTGACCGGACGCTGGCCAGTTTCGTGCGCGGACAGGGGACGGTCTGCCTGATCCTTGGCATTTTCTACGCCATCGCGCTGATGTCCGTGGGGCTGAACTTTGGCCTCATTGTCGGGCTGATCGCCGGGGCGCTGACTTTCATCCCCTATGTGGGCGCTTTGGTAGGGGGTGTGCTGGCCATCGGCCTCGCACTCTTCCAGTACTGGGGGTATAGTGAAGTGGTGGATGGCGAGACCGTCCGCCATGCCACGGATTGGCTGCGCATCGGTATCGTCGCGGTGATCTTCGCCATCGGACAGGTGGCAGAGGGCAATGTGCTGACCCCCAATCTCGTTGGCAGCTCGGTCGGGCTGCACCCGGTCTGGCTGCTCTTCGCGCTTGCCGCGTTCGGCTCGATCTTCGGCTTCGTCGGCATGCTGGTCGCGGTGCCTGTCGCTGCGATGATCGGGGTGCTTGTGCGCTACGGGATGGCGCAGTATCGAGAGGGCAGGCTTTACAAAGGGCTTGAAGGCCGCGCCGAAGACGACGACATGTAAGACATGGCCGAACAGCTTCTTCTTGACCTTCCCGTGCGCACCGCCCTAGGGCGCGATGATCTCTTCGTTTCAGGCGCCAATGCCGCCGCCGTGGCCGGGATCGAAGCGTGGGAGAGCTGGCCGCATGGCAAGATGGTGCTGGTTGGGCCAGAGGCGTCGGGCAAGACACATCTGGCGCATGTCTGGGCTGCAATGACGGGCGCAGGGGTGGTCGATGCGGCCGCACTTGCGGACCTTTCGCCCGAGGATGCCGGACCGACGCTTGTGGTCGAGGATGCCGATAGGATCACCGGAATCGCCGCCGAAACCGCACTTTTTCACCTCCACAACGCGGTGTTGGGGCAGGGTGGGCGGCTGTTGCTGACGGCACGGACGGACCCGTCTCGCTGGCCCGTCACCCTGCCGGACCTGAAAAGCCGGATGCAGCAGGCCGGGATTCTGAAGCTGGACGGGCCGGATGATGCATTGCTCTCTGCGGTCATGGTCAAGCTTGCGGCGGACCGTCAGCTTGCGCTCGGCCCCGCGCTGATCTCTTATGCGGTTCTGCGGATGGAGCGGTCCTTCGTTGCGGCCCGACAGCTGGTCGAAGCCATCGACGCCCGCGCCCTGCGCGACAAGACGCGACCCACGAAGCCCATGATTGCCACGCTTCTCGCGGAGTTGGCGGAATGAGTGTCACGCGGGTGTCACACCTCAAGCCTATGGCAGCCACATGATCAACGCCGATTTCCTGCACGAACCCATCCCCGCTCCGGTCGACCTGCCCGAAGCGCAGCGCAGCGGACCGCAGCGGTTTTTCAACCGTGAACTCAGCTGGCTGGCCTTCAACTGGCGGGTGCTGGAAGAGGCGGAAAACCCCCGCGTACCGCTTCTGGAACGGGTGCGTTTCGTGTCGATCTCGGCGGCCAACCTGGACGAGTTCTACACGGTCCGTGTCGCGGGCCTGCGCGAGCTTGCCAATGAGGGCAACACGACGCCTTCCGATGATGGGCGATCCCCGACGGAACAGCTGCGCCTGATCAATGCGGATGCGCGTAAGCTGATGCAGTCTCAGCAGGCGGCGTGGAATGCGCTGAAATCCGAGATGGAGGCGGAGAAGATCACCGTCGTGACGCGCTCGGCCCTCAAATCTGCCGATAAGGCCGCGCTTGACGATATCTTCCTGTCCAATGTCTTCCCGGTCCTGTCGCCGCTCGCCATCGACCCGGCCCACCCCTTCCCCTTCATCCCGAACGAAGGCGTGTCTTTGGCCCTGCAGATGAAGAGGGAACGCGACGGGCGGCCTTTGCAGGCGCTGTTGCCGATCCCCGGCCAGATCGACCGCTTCGTGCGCCTGCCCGCGCCGGAAGGTGCCGCGCGGTTTCTGCCGCTGGAGGAATTGCTGCTGCTGAAAATCGGCACGCTTTTCCCCGGTTACAAGCTGACCGGATCGTGCATGTTCCGGGTGCTGCGCGACAGCGATCTGGAAGTGGAGGAAGAAGCCGAAGACCTCGTGCGCGAGTTCGAAACCGCCCTGAAGCGCCGCCGCCGTGGCCATGTGGTGCGCCTGCAGGTCTCTGCCGGGGCACCGTCTGCGCTGAAAGAGGAAATCTGCGAACAGCTTGGCGTCATCGGTGACGAGGTGGTCGAGGTGCGCGGCATGATCGGCCTCGCGCGGCTCAAGGAACTGGTGCTCGACGAACGGCCCGACCTGCTCTGGCCCAGCTTTACCCCGCGGGTGCCCGAACGGGTGCAGGACCACGAGGGCGACATGTTCTCGGCCATCCGGCAAAAGGACATGCTGCTGCACCACCCCTATGAAACCTTCGACATGGTGATCCGGTTCCTGGCCCAAGCGGCGCGTGATCCCAATGTGGTGGCGATCAAGCAGACGCTCTATCGGACATCCAACGAGTCTCCCATCGTCGATGCGCTATGCGAAGCGGCGGAGAACGGCAAATCTGTCACCGCATTGGTGGAGCTGAAAGCCCGGTTCGACGAAGCCGCCAATATCCGCCAGTCGCGCAAGCTGGAGCGGGCGGGCGCGCATGTGGTCTATGGGTTCATCAATTACAAGACCCACGCCAAGATCAGCGCTGTTGTCCGGCGCGAAGGCGACCGGCTGGTGACCTATACCCATTTCGGGACGGGGAATTACCACCCGATCACCGCGCGGATTTATACGGACCTGAGCCTCTTTACCTGTGACGACGCGCTTGGCCGCGATGCCACCAAGGTGTTCAACTATGTGGGCGGCTATGCGGAACCCGAGAAGCTGGACAATCTGCGCATTTCGCCGCTTAACCTCAAATCGACGATCATCGAGAATCTGAAGGCCGAAGCGGACCATGCCCGCGCGGGCAAACCGGCAATGGTCTGGGCCAAGATGAACAGCCTGATCGAGCCTGATGTGATTGACGCGCTCTACGAGGCCAGCCAGGCGGGAGTGAAGATCGACCTGGTGATCCGGGGCATCTGCGGGCTGCGTCCGGGTGTGAAGGGGCTGTCGGAAAACATCCGGGTGAAATCGGTCGTGGGCCGGTTCCTGGAACACAGCCGGATTGTCTGTTTCGGCAATGGTCATGGGCTGCCCGCCAAGAAAGCGCGGGTCTATATCAGCTCGGCCGACTGGATGGGGCGCAACCTCAATCGCCGGGTGGAAACGCTGGTGGAATGCACCAACCCCACGGTGAAAGCGCAGATCGTCAGCCAGATCATGGCGGCGAATCTGGCGGATGTGGCGCAAAGCTGGGTCTTGCAGGCAGATGGCAGTTTCGTGCGGCCCGACCTCGATCAGATCGACAAGCCCTTTTCCTGCCACCGGTTTTTCATGCAGAATCCGTCGCTTTCGGGACGCGGATCGGCGGGGGCGGCGGATGTGCCTGAATTGACGCATTCGCATGATTGACCAAAGCGCTTTTCCCGTGCCATGACCAAGCCATGATGGGACAAGCCGAATTGGCGGATCCGCGTATCGCAGGGTCCGGAACGGTGGCCGACGGGGGGCTTTTCGGGACGCCACTATTCCAGGATCCGCACGCGCGGAACCTGGCGCGTGTGGGCGTGATCGACATTGGCTCGAACTCGGTCAGGATGGTGGTGTTTGACGGCGCGGCGCGCTCACCTGCCTATTTCTACAACGAGAAAATCCTCTGTGGCCTTGGGGCGGGCTTTGCCCAGACAGGGCGACTGTCCGAAACGGGCCGGCCCCGCGCATTGGCGGCGTTGAAACGCTTCGCCGCGCTGGCCAAAGGGATGAACGTGACCTCACTGGTCACCGTCGCCACCGCCGCGATGCGAGAGGCCGAGGACGGCCCCGAGTTCAAGGCCGAAGCAGAACGTGAAACCGGCCTGACCATCCATGTCATCGACGGGAGGGAAGAGGCGCGGCTGTCCGCTCAGGGGGTGCTGCTTGGCTGGCCCGGCGCGTTCGGCATGATTTGCGATATCGGCGGCTCGTCCATGGAGCTGGCGGAACTGCTTGGCGACGGGCAGGTCGGGGCGCGCGAAACCTCTGATCTGGGTCCGCTGAAGTTGCAAGGGATCAAGGGCGGCAAGAAGGCGATCAAGGCCCATATCAAGGATCGCATTGCCGTGCTGAGGGAACAGTTCACGGAACCTGCGGGGCGCCTCTTCCTCGTGGGCGGGTCGTGGCGGGCGATTGCCCGGATCGACATGGAACGTCAGGGCTATCCGCTGAAGGTGCTGCATGAATACCGGATGTCCCGCAAGGATATCCGCGCCACGATTGCCTATATCCAGAAGGCGGATATGGAAGGCCTGCGCGCCCGCACCGGCACCAGTGCCGAACGGATGGCGCTTGTGCCGCTGGCCTCGCTGGTACTGAAAGAGCTGGTGCGCAGCTTCAAGCCCGATGAGGTGGCAATCTCGTCTTACGGTATCCGTGAAGGGCTGCTCTACGAACAGATGTCGGACGAACAGCGCCAGCGTGATCCGCTGATCGAAGCCGCCTATCAGATGGAACTCGCCAATGCCCGGATGCCGGGTTTCGGACGGGCGCTCTACCGCTTCATCGAGCCCCTCTTCGGCAGCATCCGTCCCGAGATGAAACGCGTAATGCGGGCGGCGTGCCTGTTGCATGACGTCAGCTGGCGGGCGCATCCCGATTATCGCGCAGAAGTCTGTTTCGACAATGCCACGCGCGCCAACCTGGGCGGTCTGACCCATGAGGAACGGGTCTATCTGGGTCTTGCATTGCTGCACCGCTACAAGTCCAGCCGCAAGGATACCGGCTTTGACCCCTTGCTGGAGCTGTTGACCGAGAAGCAGATCCAGCAGGCCGAAATTATGGGCCGCGCCATGCGGTTCGGGGCGATGTTCACGCTGGAAAAGCCGTTGGATCATGGCAAGCTCAAGCTCTACCCGAAAAAGGGCATCCTGGAGCTGACCCTGAAGACCGATACCGCCCGCGATCTCTTCGGGGAAGTGGCGCAGGCCCGGTTCAAGGCGCTTGCGGCTGCCATCGGGGCCGAGCCGGTGGTGAAGGGGCTGCGGTAGGGCAATGTTCACCCTGCATGGTCAGGCGTACCGGTCATGATGTAAATCGTCCTGTGGTTGTGCTAGGGTCGGGTCACTTTTATTAGTTTTGACCCGAGGTGACACATGTCAGACCCATATTCAGACTTGGGATCACAGAATAAAAAGGTTCAGGCACAGATCGCCGATGCTATGGATGCCCGCTGTCTCGACCCCAGCCAGGTTGCCATCCGTGCAGCCTATCTGAGCGGGCTGCAGCTTCCTGACGATGCATTGGCGGTAGAGTTCGGCTCTGGAACGGGCCATGTCACCAAGGATCTGCTGACCATGGCCGGGGCGGCCAAGGCAGTTGGAATCGAGCCTTCTCCGATCCTTGCACAGCGCGCCATTGAAAGATTTTCCGATGATGACCGTTTAAGCTTCGAGATTGGCGATGCGAAACAGACCGGGCTTCCGGCGGGGTCGGTTGACCTCGTCCTGATGCACACGCTTTTGTGTCACGTCCCAGGTCCGGAAGATGTCCTGAAAGAAGCTTACCGTGTACTGAAACCCGGGGGTGTTTTGGCAATCTGCGATGGAGACTACGACACGGCCACCGCCCAGATTGCCGATTTCGATCCGCTTGATCAGCTTGTCCGCTTCATGATCAACCAGAATGTCACGAACCTCTGGATCATGCGTCAGATCGGCGGAATGCTGACTGAATGCGGTTTCAACATGGGTGCGCGTCAGGGGCATGGCTATGTCGCTGACGGCGATGCGGCGTACTTCATGACCGTCATTGCGCGCGGAGCCGAGCGTATGGTTGAAACCGGCATGCTGCAGCCCGAGACTGCTGAAGCACTGAAGGCTGAAGCCGTGGCGCGCCTCAGGGCAAACCGTTTCTTTGGCTTCATGTCCTATGTCAGCCAGATCGCGACAAAGCCCGGCTAGTGCTGTGTCTTAGGTCTTGCGACGCAGGAATTTCAGGGCCGACCAGTCCTGATCCACGGCACAGACCTTCACATCGACCCATCCCGTCGGCAACATCACCTCGCGCAACCCGTCTTCAGTGAGGTCCCTGAACAGGGGCGAGGATTTCTTGGGCCAGCTGATCCAGAGCATCCCCTTCTGGGCCACCAGATTCAATGCGTCGGGGCCTTCCTTGTCCAGCGTCGCCCGATCAGGGCAAAAGAGGTGAACGATGTCGGCCTCGGTGCGCCCGGTCAGCATCTTCACCCCTTCTGCCCCGGCCAGAAGCACGTCGATATCAGCAGGCGGGTTCAGGGCAAGATAGCTCAACCCCGGTTTCAGGCCGAGCTTCTGGTAGAGCGGTTTCCCGGAATAGCCTGTCGCTTTGCTCGTTGGATTGCGGGGCATGTGGACCCTCCTGCCGCTAAATTCACTCTCACACAAAAGCAACACAGATGCGCGCTTGCCGTTTGACTCGGGCGTCATCGGTCAACATGGCTCAGAGAGTGGCTGCTTCCGCGATCCAGTCTCGAAAGATCTTCACACCGGGTGCGTTCCAGCGGTCTGCCGCGCCGATCAGCGCATAGCGGCCATGGGGCGTGGCGCAGGTCATGTCGGGGAAGGGCAGCACAAGCGCACCGCGCTCCAGCTCTTCGCGGCAGAGGGAAAGATCGGCCATGACGACGCCAGCCCCCATCACCGCTGCCTTTGCCGCCATGTCGAGATTTGGGAAGGCTTCCCCCTGTCCGGGATCGAGCCCGTCGACGCCGAAATGCTGCACCCATGTGCGCCAGTCCTTTCGCGCCGCGCTTTCGTGCAATAAGGTGAAACGCCCAAGATCGGCAGGGGAGGCAAGCAGAGGGCCATCCTCCAGCAGCGCGGGCGCGCAGGCAGGGGACAGGCGCATCGGGAACACCGGCTGGATCTGTATGTCCGGCGACCGACCCGGCCAGAATTCCAGCGAAACACCGAGATCATAGCGCGTCGCATCGAAGCCGGATTGCCCGTAGAAGTCGGTTGTCAGGCGGACCGGGGTCTCGGGATGTGCCTGTCGGAACTGCGCCAGTTTCGGGAAAAGCCAGCGGATCGACAGGGTGGGCGGGCAGATGATGCGCAATGCTGTTGCCTGCTCGGTCATCCGGTCGGCCTGCGCGGCGATCTTGCCGAACGCATCCGTCAGCACCGGCAGCAGGTCCCCGCCCGCCTCGGTCAGTGTCACGCCGTTATGGCCACGCTGGAACAGCTGCACGCCCAGATGCTCCTCCAACAGCTTGACCTGCCGGCTGATGGCCCCGCGTGTGACGTGCAGTTCTTCGGCAGCGGCGATGTAGCCATTATGCCGGGCCGCCGCCTCGAAGGCGCGCAGTGCGTTGAGAGGGGGGAGGCGCATAGAGTGCCTTTGGATCAGATTTACTCACTCATGATGCGAGGAATTGTGGTTTGCGGCAAGTCTGTGTGGCCATTTAATTTGCCTTTAGCCGAATAAGTCTGGAGCAACAGGATGGCCTTCGTTCAGGAAATATCACCCTTGTCCAAGGGTAATCGCGCGGGGGGCTTGGCCCGCGGTCTGCATGTGCTGGTGGATTTCGTACGCCGCATTCAAAGGCACGATATGGGCCCCGGCTGCGATGAGGATCTGTTGCGGCTTGCAGAGCTTTCGCCGCATCTGCTGGCCGATATCGGCTTTCAGAAGGATGAAGGCAGGTCCTGTGATGCCTGCCAGGTCTGGCGCATGGGGCCTGTCGTTCTGGAACTGCCCGCGCCTGACTAGGGGGCGCCCGGCCTCGGGGCCGCCTAGTGGATGCGCACGCCCTGACGGGTCAGCTCCGCCTGAACGGCGGACAGGTCCACATCCGCCAGACCCCGGTTCGATTTCAGCGACAGTGCCGCCGCCACGCCCGCGCCCTGGCCCGCGACCGCGCAGCAGGCCATGTTGCGCACCGCCGCGTGGGAAACCTTGTCGCCCCCAATGGCGCGGCCCGTGACCAGCAGGTTCTCGACCCCTTTGGGCAGCATGGACCGATAGGGGATCTGCATGTAGCGCCCCGTCGTGGGCAGGATCAGGATGCCGTAGCCGTCGATGAATTCCGGGTAGATGCCGATTGTATCTTCAAACCGGCCCTGATGGCGCACATCCCCCTCGGTCATGTTGTAGACCGCGTCGATCTTGCGGCTGTCGCGGATGCCGATGGACATGCCGAAATTGCGCAGCCTGACGCCCTCGCAGCCCGGCGTGTAGCGGCGCAGCGCCTCGATCGCCAGCATCGCCTGTTTGCGCCCCTCGATCTCGAACCTCGTCAGGCTGTCGGGATCCACCCCATCACAGCCCGCAAGGTGGACGAGGTTCATATAGGTCATCTCGCCACTGTCATGCACCGCGCCCCAGGTGCCGCCGATGGTATTGAGATGCGCGGGGATCACCCCGTCGCGGATCGCCTGCGCGAAGGGTTTGGCGAGGAATGGCGAGAACATCTCGTCTTCCTTGCCGTCGGTTTCCACCTGCCATTCGCCGGTGGACCAGTTGGCATAGGTCTGTGGGTCGGCCTTGACGCCCTCCATGAAGCGCTGCTTGTCGACGCCCGCAACGTGGAACATGACGCTTGCGGCCTGCGTTTCCTCCAGCGGGGTCTTGCGGGTGGGGGCACCGGCGCGATGCGCAACGTCCGCGTCGCCCGTTGCGTCGATCACCCGTTTGGCCAGCACAGCCTCGCGTCCGGCTTTGCTTTCGACGATCACGCCTTTGATCACGTTGCCCTCCATGATCGGGGCGACGAAGGCGCGATGCAGCATTGGGTGAATTCCGGCCTCTTCGACCAGCCGGTCGGCGACCAGCTTGAACCCCTCGCTGTCGAGTTCATAGGACAGCGATTGGCTTTCGGGCACCGCCGCGCCCATGGCCTTGGCGCGCTCCTCGAATTCCCAGCCGATGCCGCCAGCCTCCACCGTCTGTTCATGGCGATACCAGGCAAAGCCCTCGACCCCGACCACGGTGATGTTGCCACCGAAACAGCCGAACCGGTCGAGCAGCGTCACCTCCGCCCCCGCCCGTGCGGCGGCAAGGGCTGCAGCCAGCCCGCCGGGGCCGGAGCCCACGACAAGCACCTCGGTCTGATGAACGACTGGTATCTCGCGCGCGGGTTCGGTGATGGTCAGCATGGGTCGCTCCGCCTGTGGTGTCATCAAACGGTTACAATCACCATCCGCGCGGCGGGGTCAATCGGCTTGACAGTGCCGGGCGGCTTGGCCCTGATGCGATCCAGCAGAAAGGACCCCAAATGCGCACCGAATTCGATTCCGAGCTGGAGGACCGCCTTGTCCGTTACGCCGCCATCGACACTCAAAGCGATGAGACTTCTCCGACCTCTCCCAGCACTGCGATCCAGCTGGATCTGGCGCGCGTCCTGAAGGCGGAACTGGAGGAGATCGGGGCGGCGGACGTTCAGTTAACCGAGTACGGCGCGGTTCTGGCGACGATCCCGGCCACCGTGGAGGGGGCGCCGGTCGTGGGCTTCTGCGCCCATATGGATACCGCGCCCGCCTTCAACGCGACGGGAGTGAAGCCCGTGGTGCATCGCCACTACAATGGCGGCGACATCACCTTCGCTGATGCGCCGGGGCTGAAACTCTCACCCGAAAACGCGCCCTACCTGGCCGAGAAAGTGGGCGAGGACATTATCACGGCGAGTGGCACCACGCTGCTTGGCGCCGATGACAAGGCGGGTATCGCGATCATCATGACCATGGCGCGCAAACTGCTGTCCGAGCCGGGGCACAGCCATGGCAAGATCCGCATCGCCTTCACCCCTGACGAGGAAATCGGGCGCGGAGTGGACGCGCGCTTGCCCGCCGATCTGGGGGCCGATTTCGCCTATACGCTCGATGGGTCGATGCCGGGCGAGTTGGAATATGAAAGCTTTTCCGCCGACGGCGCGCTTGTGACCGTCAAAGGCGTCGCCGCGCATCCCGGTTGGGCCAAGGACAAGCTGGTCAACGCGCTGCATCTGGCGGCCAAGATCGTGCAGACCCTGCCGCATGTGACGATGACCCCGGAAACGACCGAAGACCGCGACGGATTCATCCATCTATATGCGATGTCGGGAACGGCAGCCGAGGCCGAACTCAGCTTCATCCTGCGCGATTTCGAACTCGACGGCCTCGCCGCGAAAGGCGCGCTTCTGCAACAGGTCTGCGAGACCGTCGCCGCCACCGAACCGCGTGCCGAGATCATTTGCGCGATCCGCCCCCAATACCGCAACATGCGCTACTGGCTGGAAAAGGACATGTCGCCCGTGGACCTCGCCCGCGAAGCGTACAGGGAACACGGGATGGACCCCGACAGCACCGCCATTCGCGGCGGCACCGACGGCTCTCGCCTGACCGAGCTTGGCGTGCCATGCCCCAACATCTTCTGCGGGATGCAGGAAATCCACGGGCCGCTGGAATGGGTCAGCGTGCAGGATATGGCGCTGGCCACCAAGGTCTGCCTCAGCCTTGCCGCCCGCGCCGCGCAACCCTGATTGCCCCCGCGCGCCCTTTCCCCTAATCAGGGGCCAAACGAACCTATAGGTCTGCCCACATGCGTCTGTCCCGCTACTTCCTGCCCGTTCTGAAAGAAACCCCCGCCGAGGCCCAGATCGTCAGCCACCGCTACATGCTGCGCGCCGGTATGATCAAACAGCAGGCCGCTGGCATCTATTCCTGGCTGCCGCTTGGCTTCAAGGTGCTGCGCAAGATCGAGAACATCGTGCATGAGGAACAGGCCCGCGCCGGTCACATCGCGATCCAGATGCCCATTCTGCAACCGGCGGACCTGTGGCGCGAATCCGGGCGCTATGACGATTACGGTCAGGAAATGCTGCGCATGCAGGACCGGCACGAACGCGATCTGCTCTATACGCCGACCGCCGAGGAAATGGTGACGGATATCTTCCGCAGCCATGTCAGCAGCTACAAGGATCTGCCGCTGACGCTCTATCAGATCCAGTGGAAATTCCGCGATGAGATCCGCCCGCGTTTCGGCGTGATGCGGGGGCGCGAATTCTACATGAAGGACGGCTACAACTTCGACCTCACCAAAGAGGACGCGCTGCACGCTTATAACCGCCACCTCGTGAGCTACCTGCGCACCTATGAGCGTATGGGTCTGCAAGCCATCCCGATGCGCGCCGATTCCGGCCCCATTGGCGGCGACGACACCCATGAATTCCTTGTGCTGGCGGAAACGGGCGAGTCGGAAGTGTTCTACGACAGCGCCGTGACTGATATCCGTTTGGGTGCGCGCGAGATCGACTATGACAGCCACGAGGAATGCCGCGCGGTGATGGAGGAGTTCACCTCGCTCTATGCCCGCACGGATGAAACCCATGACGAGGCCGCCTTCAATGCGATTCCAGAAGACCGCCGTCGGTCAGCTCGCGGGATCGAAGTGGGCCAGATCTTCTATTTCGGCACCAAGTATTCCGAGCCCATGGGCGCGATGGTGCAGGGGCCTGATGGGCAGAAGGTTCCGGTCCATATGGGCAGCCACGGCATCGGCGTCAGCCGCCTGCTTGGCGCGATCATCGAAGCGAGCCATGACGACAAGGGCATCATCTGGCCCGAGGGCGTGACGCCCTTCCATGTGGGGATCGTGAACCTGCGTCAGGGGGACGAGGCTACCGATGCCGCCTGTGAACAGCTTTACAAGGCGCTGAACGCTGCCGGGCTGGAACCGCTCTATGACGATACCGAGGAGCGGGCGGGCGCCAAATTCGCCACCATGGACCTGATCGGCCTGCCCTGGCGGATCACCGTGGGGCCGCGAGGTTTGAAAAACGGTGTGGTGGAACTGACCAGCCGCCGGACGGGCGAGAGCGAAGAGATGAGCCTTGAGGCCGCAATCGCCCGCGTGCAGGAGATCTACGCGCCGCATATGGGCTGACCGCCGGACCGGATCGACAAGAAAGAACCGCGCCCCGAGAGCTTGGGGCGCGGTTTTTTGCTTTTTGGGGGGAGGGCTCAGCGGATATAGACATTCGCCGTGCTGTTGTGGCGGCAGGTGAAGGTGTTGCCCTGCGCCCGGTGGTTGCCCCGCCACTGGCCGCTGCCATTGGTGGTGCGGTAGCGGACGCGCAGCAGGGTGTCGGCGTTTTCCACGTCTTCGAGGTTGCGGGTGAAGCTGAAGTAGTAGCCATCCTGGATCACGCGGTTCTCGAACGGCTCGGACCGCCAGATGCCCTGGCCGTAATCGTAGTAGTCCACGTCGTAGATCTGGATTGCGGCACCGGTGTTGTTGTGGAAGCGCATGGTGACATCCTCGCAGATGTCGAAGCCCCATGCGCTGGCAGAGCTGGCGGTGGCGGCGAAGGCAGCGGCGGCGAGGGCGGCTTTGGCGAAGGTCTTGAAGGTCATTGGTCTAGTCTCCTTGGTGTCGGTGTGTTCCGTGTTTCGATGATCCTGTTGTGCCGGATGGGGGCCGCACGGGGCATGGGGTCGATCCCCCAATATGCGCGCCTGTTCGGTAAAGTTCGGTGCAAGCCCCTGACACAAAAGAAAAACCGCGCCCCAGGTTTCCCCAAGACGCGGTGCATGACTGAAGGAAAGATCTTCAGCGAACGCTGACGGTGACGGACCGGTTGTGGCGGCAGGTGAAGGTGTTGCTCTGCGCCACATAGCCGCTTTCCCACCGGCCCTGGCTGTTCGTGGCGCGGTAGCGGAAGCGCAGCATTGTCTGGGCGTTTTCCACATCTTCCAAGTTGCGGGTGAAGGAGAAGCTGCCGCCGTTCTGAATGACGCGGTCGGGCAGGGGCTCAGACCGCCAGATGCTCTGGCCGAAATCGTAATAATCGAGGTCGTAGATTTCGATCGCCTGACCGGAATTGTTGTTGAGGCGCATCGTGACATCCTCGCAGATATCAAAGCCCCAGGCACTGGCAGTTGTGGCGGTGGCGGCGAGGGCAGCGGCGGCGAGGGCGGCTTTGGTGAAGGTCTTGAAGGTCATCTTGGTGTCTCCTGTAGGATGCTGTGTTTCGATGACCCAGTTGTGCCGGAGGGAGGCCACGCGGGGCATGAGGTCGATCCCCCAATATGCAGGCGGCAGGGTTTCGCCGGGGCCGGGCAGGGGCCTCAACAGATGGGGCCGCCCTGTGTTATGCTGGCCAAAAAGCAGAGAACAGGCAGACCCATGAGATTACTGGCACTGGCCGCCGGACTGGCAGGCGCGGGCGCGATGGCGCAGTTCCCCGAGGCGTCGCAGCATTATGTGCAACGGCTGGCGGGCGCGGTGGATGAACTGTCGGTCGTGGTGGCCGACTTCGACCGCTCCGCCCAATCCGCAGGGCTGACACGGGAGGAGGCGCTGGCGGAGCTGTCCGGGTCAACCTTCCTCGCCGCCCGCAATGCCGACATGACCCGCACGATCACACGGTATGAGGCCTTGTCCTCTGACCTGACGCTGCTGCGCGCGGCGGGGCCGGTGGAACGCGCCCTCTTGCTGCCCGCCCGGTTGGACACCGAAATCGGCCGCCGCGCGTTGGAGGATTTCCGCCCGGCCCTGCCGCTGACCGCCAGTGGCGCGGGCTTCGCCGGGGTAGGGTTTGTGGGTGGCTATGGCCTGCTGGCTCTGTTCCTGTCCGGCTTGGGCCGTTTGATGCGGCGGCGGCCTGTCGCCGAAACGTGAAACGGGCATGTGAATGGGCGGTTTCCGCTGCCCGCGCCTTGCGCTAACCTGCGCCCCAAGCGCCCGAGCCACCAGCGGCGCAAGACAGGAGCAGCCATGCCAACCCCGCCCAAGCCCTTCGCCCGGTTCGAGTTCATGATCGCCTGGCGCTATATCCGTGCCAAGCGCGCCGAAGGCGGGGTCAGCGTGATGACCTGGATCAGCTTCCTAGGCATCATGCTGGCGGTGATGGCGCTGATTGCCACGCTCTCGGTGCGCGCCGGGTTCCGGCATGAATTCGTCGGCACCATCCTGGGCGCGAACCCCCATGCCAGCGTGATCCCGGTGGGCCGGCAGGTGGAGGGCGGGCGCAGCCTGCGGGTGCTGTCCGACTACGATGCCATTGCCGAACGGCTGCGCGGCGTTGAGGGCGTCACCAGCGCCTTCCCGGTCATTCGCGGGCAGGTCATGGCCACTGCGAACGGGCGCAATGCGGGTGTGGAAGTCATTGGAATTACGCCGGAAAATCTGGATGAGGTGCCCCTGGTCGCCAACCCGGAACTGGCCTATGGCACGCTCAGCGACTTTCCCTATGGCGTGGCTTTGGGCGTCGGCGTGGCGCGGGAACTGGGCGTCAGCGTGGGCGACCGCATCCGCCTGATTTCCCCTGATGGTGCGCGTACGGCCTTTGGCACCAGCCCAAGGATCAGCGCCTATGAAGTAACCTATATCTTTCAGGTTGGGCGTTACGACATAGATCGCATTCGCATCTATATGCCGTTTGACGAGGCGCAGACCTATTTCAACCGCGACGAGGTGGCCGATGAGATCGAGGTCAGCGTGGCGGACCCCGATACCGTCCTGAACATGGTCATTCCCCTGACCCGCGCGGCTGAGGCCGACGTGATCATCTGGACCTGGCGCGACAGTTCCGGCGCGTTTCTGCGGGCCTTGCAGATGGAGGATAACGTGATGTTCATCATCCTCTCGATCCTCGTCCTGATTGCCACCATGAACATTGTGTCCGGCCTGATCATGCTGGTGAAAAACAAGAGCCGCGACATCGGCATCCTGCGCACCATGGGGCTGTCAGAGGGTTCAATTCTAAGGGTTTTCTTCATCTGCGGCTCCTCCATCGGCGTCGCGGGAACTCTGGCGGGCGTCGCCCTTGGCTGCGCCTTCGCGATCTGGATCGACCCCATTTTCGCCGCCGTGAACTGGATGGCGGGGGGCGGGGTCTGGGACCCGTCGGTGCGGTTCCTCTCGACGCTACCGGCGCGGCTGGAACTTAGCGACGTGTTGTCGGCGGTGACGCTGTCGCTTGGGCTGTCGTTCGTGATCACCATATTCCCGGCCCGGCGGGCGGCGCGGATGAACCCGGTGGAGGCGCTGCGTTATGAGTGATCCGGTGCTGGACCTCGATGGGATCGAGAAGGGCTACAAGCTTGGAAAACCAGGGGAAATCCGGGTGCTGCGGGGTGCGTCCGTGGCCATTCAGCCGGGCGAAGTGGTGGCGTTGGTGGCGCCCTCTGGGGCGGGGAAGTCGACGCTGCTGCATATCGCGGGGCTGCTCGATACGGCGGATGCCGGAACAGTGCGAATCGGGGGCGATGACCTGACCCGCGCAAGGGACCGGGCACGCACGACGGCGCGGCGGCAAGGTGTTGGATTTATTTATCAATTTCACCATCTACTGCCGGAGTTCACCGCCGCCGAAAACGTCATCCTGCCGCAGCTGGCCAATGGCATCCCGCGAGCTGAGGCAGAGGCGCGGGCGGCGGAGCTGCTGGCGCGCGTGGGGCTGGAAAACCGCGCCGATCACCGGCCCGCGGCGCTGTCTGGCGGCGAACAACAGCGCGTGGCCTTCTGTCGGGCCCTGGCAAACAAGCCATTGATTTTGCTTGCAGATGAGCCAACAGGAAACCTCGACCCCGGCACTGCAGACGTGGTCTTCGACGCGCTTTTGACGCTGGTCAGGGAAACCGGGATGGGGGCACTGATTGCCACCCACAACCTGGAGCTTGCCGCCCGGATGGACCGGGTTCTGCACCTTCAGGACGGGGTGCTGGTGGCGCAGCCCGAGGGCTGAAAACAGGGGGGTGCCATGCGTACACCCCCTGTACACCCCCCGTACACCGGGCGTGCAGACAGATGGCGGGTACAGGCACTGGTTTCTGAGCTGGCAGAAGCTGTGCGGGCAGACGGCTTAGCCGGTCTTGCGTTTGACGGTCAGCACCTCGGCGCACCAGTCGGCGATCATCTTCACCACCGGGCCGCGCATCGCGTCGCCCTCCATCAGGATCTCGTGCCGCCCGCCGTCGATCTGCTGCAACCGGCTGTCCGGCCAGCTTGCGGCGCGGGTGTGGATGGCAGGCGGTTCGACGATGCGTTCATCGCTGCCCAGAAACACCAACATCGGCATATCGGGCGGGTCCATCTCCATCAGCGCGGCGGTTTCTTCCAGCGCTGCATTGACCCACCGGATCGAGGGGCCGCCGAGCGCCAGTTCCGGGTGTTTGGCGACCTGACCTTCCATGTAGTTGAACATGTCCCGGTCATTGGTCAGCGGGTTGTCGTTGTATTCCATCGCGGTGGCGGGGCCGGTGGTGGGGGCAAAGTTCTTGTCCAGCCCGAACGGTTTGGACAGTCCCATGACCACGCCGGAAATCGCCTTGAGGAAGCCCGACATGCGGATGCCCCACATCGGTGAGGAAAAGATCACGCCCGACACCGGCAGCCCGTCATAGATCGCCCGCAGACCGATCGCGCCGCCCATGGAATGGCCCAGAAGGAACCAGGGTTTCGGCAGGTCGAGTTGGTCGAGCACGGCGCGCAGGGCGTCCACGTCTTCGCGGTATTCATCGAAGCTGACCACATGGCCCATGTCGCGGCGATGCGCTGGCCGGTCGGACAGGCCCTGACCGCGCCAATCCATCGCCAGCATGCCATAGCCGAGCCCCGCGAATTCCCGCGCGAGGCGGCCGTATTTCTCGATATATTCGGTCCGGCCCGGAAACATCAGGATGGTGCCCTTGGGTCCCGCCGGCCAGACGCCCACGCGCAGGCGCGTGCCGTCCCTGGCGCGAAGCCAGTAGGCATTGGCCCCTTCGGGACCTTCGGCGATATCCTGAAGAAACGGGGCCGGTTCCATCGTTGCTTATCCCAGAAGGCCACCCAGACGCATGGCGGTGCCCATGTCGCCGTCAAGGCGCAGGCGCCCACCCATGAAGGCGGAGGTCGGGTTCAACTCGCCCGACAGAATCTCCTGAAAGGTGTCGGCGTCGGCAGACAGGGTCACGTCGGCCTCGTCGCTGTCATCGGCGGCACGCACGCCGCTGCCGTCGACCATGATCGCGCCTTCGCCGTCGATGGAGAATTTCGCGGTGCCGTCAAAGCCGCCCGACAGTTTTTCGGAAAGTGCGGCCACGGCTGCTGTGATGATCTCGCTCATGTGATGCGTCCTTCGTCAGTTTCAGGCCGGAAATCACTGGAATGACCGGCCCCAGATGCTAAGTTCGGGAATGACCATGCGGAATATGCGTTCAACATACAACAGTGTCGTGACGGCAGCCATTGCCTTGTGTCTGTGGCTGCTGCCGGGGCAGGGCGTTGCCGATCAACTGGACGAGCTGTTCCGGCAACTGGCCGACCCCGGCACTACAAACTGGGAAACGGTGGAACGCGATATCGAGATCCAGTTGAGCCTGTCAGGCTCGGCTTCTGCCGATCTGCTACTGCGGCGCGGGCAGGACGCGATTGAGGAACAGGATTTCGAGGCGGCGATTGACCATCTGACCGCCCTGACCGACCACGCGCCGGAGTTCGCAGAGGGCTATAACAGCCGCGCGATTGCCTATTTCCTTGCCGGGCTGATCGGGCCGGCGCTGGACGATCTGCGCCATGTTCTGGTGCTGGAGCCGCGCCACTACGGGGCTCTGGCCGGAATCGGGGCGATTCTGGAAGAAGTTGGTGATCAGGAGGCCGCACTTGCCGCTTATCGTGCCGCCTTCGCTATACATCCGCACCGCGCCGACCTACATGGTGCCATAGCCCGGCTGGAACGGGCGACCGAGGGCACCGCCCTTTAAGTACCGCGATCCCGAGTGAAGGGCGACAGAGCAGAACCATGCAACGCCAGGGGCGCATCACGGCCGTTCTCGGGCCGACCAATACCGGCAAGACTCATTACGCCATCGAGCGGATGCTGGCGCATCGCACGGGGGTTATTGGTCTGCCTTTGAGGTTGTTGGCGCGCGAGGTCTATGACCGGATCGTCGCGCTGCGCGGGCCGCGCGTGGTGGCGCTGATCACCGGCGAGGAACGGATCGTGCCGGATAGCGCCCAATACTGGGTCTGCACGGTCGAGGCGATGCCCACGGGCATGGGCTGCGATTTCCTGGCGGTTGATGAAATCCAGCTGTGTGCGGACCCCGAGCGGGGGCATGTCTTTACCGACCGGCTGCTGCACGCGCGGGGGCTGCATGAGACGCTGTTCCTCGGCTCTGACACCATGCGCAGCGCGATTGCGGCGCTGGTTCCGGGTGCGCAGTTCATGCGGCGGGAGCGGTTTTCGGAGCTGACTTATACCGGATCGAAGAAGATCAGCCGGATGGTGACGCGGGCGGCGATCGTGGGGTTCTCGGTCGAGAATGTCTATGCGATTGCTGAATTGCTGCGCCGACAGCGGGGCGGGGCCGCCGTGGTGATGGGGGCGCTTAGCCCACGCACGCGGAACGCGCAGGTGGAGCTCTACCAGAACGGCGACGTGGATTACCTGGTGGCGACGGATGCCATCGGGATGGGGCTCAATCTCGATATTCGGCATGTGGCCTTTTCGGGCCTGCGCAAGTTCGACGGGCGCAAGATGCGGATGCTGGCGCCCAATGAACTGGCCCAGATCGCGGGCCGTGCCGGGCGGCATACGCAGCCGGGGACGTTCGGGGTGACGGGCGAGGCCAGTCCGTTGGAGGATGAGGTGGTCGAGGCGATCACCAACCATTCCTTCCGGCCCGTGGGCAAGCTGTTCTGGCGCAATGCGCGGATGGCGTTCGGCACCGTGGACCGGCTGATTGCCTCGCTGGAGGCCCCGGCGGAGGATGAATGGCTGACCCGTGCGCGCGAGGCCGACGATAT
This sequence comes from Nioella sediminis, assembly GCF_001879695.1. Lineage (GTDB taxonomy): Bacteria > Pseudomonadota > Alphaproteobacteria > Rhodobacterales > Rhodobacteraceae > Nioella > Nioella sediminis. Next base: position 51,738 of record NZ_MNBL01000016.1, on the reverse strand, counting down.
CCGCGCGCTCAAGACCATCGCGGCGATGCCGGAAATGGCCGACCGGATCAGCGGCGCGAAGGATGTGCGCCTGTTGTGGGATATCTGCTGTATCCCCGACTTCCGGGGCATCAGCCACGCCGAACACGCGACCCTGCTGGCGCGGATTTACGAATTCCTGCACGGGGTGGGCCGGGTACCGGATGACTGGATGGCCCGTCAGGTGAAGCGTCTGGACCGGACAGATGGCGACATTGACACGCTCTCGAAACGATTGGCCTATATCCGCACATGGACCTATGTGGCGCAACGTTCCGGCTGGGTTGATGACGAAAGCCATTGGCGCGGAGCCACGCGTGCCGTAGAAGACCGCCTGTCAGATGCTCTGCATGAACGTCTGACCCAAAGATTTGTTGACCGGCGCACAAGAGTATTGATGCGCCGGTTGAAGCAGAAGGAGGGCCTTGTGGCCGACGTGAACGACAAGGGTGAAGTGACGGTTGAAGGCGAATTCGTCGGCCGTCTGGAAGGGTTCCGCTTCCGGCAGGATGCCAGCGCAACCCCGGATGAGGCAAAGACGCTGCGCCAGGCGGCGGTTGCGGCTTTGCGGCCCGAATTCCACTTGCGCGCCGACCGGTTCTACAACGCCCCCGATACGGAGTTCGACTTTACCGAACAGGGTGGCCTGATGTGGGGCGACCAGGCGATTGGCAAGCTGGTGAAGGGGGCGGAGCCTCTGAAGCCCGTGGCCGAAGCCTTCGTGGATGACGAAGCCGGCCCCGAGGTGATGCAGAAGGTGCAGCGCCGGTTGCAGCATTTCATCGACCGCAAGGTGGCGACCCTGTTCGAGCCGTTGCTGGCGATGTCGCGCGACGAGGCGATCACTGGGCTGGCCCGCGGCTTTGCCTTCCGTCTGGTCGAAGCGCTGGGCGTGCTGCCGCGCGCCGAGGTGGCCGAGGACGTGAAGGCGCTCGATCAGGACGCGCGCGGGTTGCTGCGCAAGCATGGTGTCCGCTTCGGTCAGTTCACGATTTTCCAGCAGCTGCTGCTGAAACCCGCGCCCACACGGCTGCGTCTGGTGCTGTGGGGTCTGGCCAATGACCATGACGAGTTCCACGAAAGCCCGCCACCGGGTCTGGTGACGATCCCTGCCGTCGAGGGCGCGCCGCGCGAATATTACACCAATTCGGGCTATCGCCTTGCCGGCGCCCGCGCGATCCGCATCGACATGCTGGAACGCCTGGCCGACATGCTGCGCCAGCAGGACAGCCGGGGCGGGTTCGAGGCAACCGCCGACATGCTGTCAATCACCGGCATGACGCTCGATCAGTTCGCCGATCTGATGGGCGGGCTTGGCTATGCCGCCGAGAAGGGTGAACGCGCCAAGGTGAAAGCGGCCCCTGCCGCTGCGGGTGGTGAGCCTGAGGCCCCCGCCGAAGTGCCGGGCGATGCGCCTGCGGAAGCGCCCGAGGCACCTGCCGAGACCCCTGCAGAGACGCCTGTCGAAGCGCCGGTCGAGGCCCCCGTCGAAACCCCGGCGGACGCGCCCGTTGAACTACCGGATGAGGGCAGCGCCGAGGCGGCTGAGCCCGAGATGGAGACCTTCTACACCTTCACCTGGGCACCCCGCCGCCGGACCGGCCCGCAAGGCCCGCGCCGCGAGGGTGGCAAACAGGGCGGCAAGCCGCGTGGCAAAGGCAAGCCGCAGGGCAAAGGCGGACCCAAGGGGCCCCGCAATGACAAGCCCAAGTCCTATTCGGCCAAGCCCGAGCGTCGCGAGAAGAAGATCGACCCCGATAACCCGTTCGCGCAGGCGCTGGCGGGGCTCAAGGGCAACTCCTGACCGAGGGGGCGACCCCTCGGCTGCGGCTCGACAAATGGCTGTGGCACGCGCGGTTCTTCAAGACTCGCACCCTGGCCGCACGCGTCGTGTCAGGTGGGCATGTGCGGGTGAATTCCCAGAAGGTCCACAAGCCTGCGGTGACGGTCGGCCCCGGCGATGTGCTGACCTTCGCGCAGGGGCGCGAGGTGCGGGTTGTGCGGGTCGTGGCCATTGGCGAACGCCGTGGACCGGCCCCGGAAGCGCAACAACTCTATGACGATTTGACACCGGTCAAGGAAACCGTCCCGCAAAACCCGTCATACGAGGGAAAGGGGCGGCCCTCGGGCAAGGATCGCCGGGCGCTTGGTTCTTTACGCCGCAGCCCGCTTGAATGATGCCCCGGCCCGGATTAAACCGGCCCCAGAGTTGCTGAACGGAAGTGCCATGACCTACGCCGTGATCGAAAACTGCATCAACTGCAAATACACCGACTGCGTCGAGGTATGCCCGGTGGATTGCTTCTACGAGGGGGAGAACTTCCTCGTCATTCATCCCGATGAATGCATCGATTGCGGCGTCTGCGAACCGGAATGTCCGGCGGATGCGATTCGGCCCGATACCGAGCCGGACATGGAAAAATGGGTGGAGCTGAACCGGAAATATTCCGAGATGTGGCCGGTTATTGTTTCCAAGAAGGATCCGCTGCCGACGGCAGAGGAATTTGACGGCAAGGACGGCAAGCTGCCGCTTCTGTCGGAAGCCCCGGGCGAGGGCGGCTGACCGATTCGCCCCGGCGCCGGCGGCGTTGCTGGTGCCAAATGTGATGTTGCACTGCGGCAAAACCCTGTGAAAACAGGGCTTTTGGCGATAGTTGCATTGCGAATCTTTGAAATGGTCGAATTTTGTGCTATATTCCTGTTACAAAGGATGTCTCGTGAACGCACAAGACGCGGTCGTGCCACACCGCGCATGAAATCAAAGAATGACAGCCCGTAGTGGAAAGTCCCGCTTTCCTCGCGGTGTTTTTGTCGCCCGTGACCGGGTTGTAAAAGGAAAACCATATGAGCAAATCGCGCAAATCGCAGGACTTTCGCCCGAACGACTATGTCGTCTACCCCGCGCATGGGGTCGGGCAGATCGTGTCCATCGAGGAACAGGAAATCGCCGGGCTGTCGCTCGAGCTTTTCGTGATTTCCTTCGAGAAGGACAAGATGACCCTGCGGGTGCCAACGGCAAAAGCCACCGAGGTCGGGATGCGCTCGCTGTCCAGCCCCGATGTGGTGAAGAAGGCCATGGATACGCTCAAGGGCAAGGCCCGGGTGAAGCGCGCCATGTGGTCGCGCCGGGCGCAGGAATATGAACAGAAGATCAATTCGGGCGACCTGATTTCGATCGCCGAGGTGGTCCGCGACCTGCACCGTGCCGATGATCAGCGCGAACAGTCCTATTCCGAGCGTCAGCTTTATGAGGCGGCGCTGGAGCGTCTTACCCGCGAATTGGCTGCCGTGAACGGCATGGATGAGGCCGGGGCGCAGAAGCGCGTCGATGAGGTGCTGACCGCCCGCGCCGCCTGATCCGTCCCTTCGGTTGAAGAGATTGACCCCGTTGCATTTTGCGGCGGGGTTTTTTCTGGGCGGGGAAGGGCCTTCGAAGGCCCTTGAAAGCGGTTTCGAAACCGCTTCCCCAAAGGCGCTTGCAAGCGCCTTGTCGCCTGGATCAAAGCGTTGTGGCCAGAATGGCGAGCGCCGCGATTTCGGCAAGCTGTTGGCTTGCCCCCAGGATATCGCCGGTCTGCCCGCCGATCTTGGCCCGTGCCAGCGCACCGATGCCGAGCGCCACGAGCGACACTGCCAGCGCCGCCCAGATCGCGGCCCCCCCGGTCAGGATCAAGGCCAGCAATAGCGCCACGCCTGCGCCGATCGCTGCGGCCTCCAGAGGGGGCCGTCCCACCGCCCGAGACAATCCGCCCTCGCGGGCGGGTGGCATCCAGGCCATCAGCGCCACCATCGGCACACGTGACAGCAGCGCGGCCGCCATCAACGCCGGCAAAGCCTGCCCTGCCGCAATCAGCCCGGCCAGCAGCGACCAGCGCGCCAATACCGACAGGATCAGCGCCAGCACCCCGTAGGTGCCGATATGGCTGTCCTTCATGATCTCCAGCCGCCGCTCCACCGTCCAGCCGCCCCAGAGCCCGTCTGCCGTGTCGGCCAGCCCGTCCTCATGCATCGCGCCGGTGACCATCGCCATGACCGCAAGCGCCAGGGCTGCCGACAGCCCGGCCCCGAGACCCGAGGTCAGCCAGATCGCAAGACCGGCCAGCAGGGCAGGGGCCAGTCCCGCCAGCGGCCAGGCCCAGGCCGCCGCCGCGCCACGGGTCAGGTCGGGCTCACCCGGCAGGGGCAATCGGGTCAGCAACCCGAGGGACAGGCGCAGATCGCCGGTAATCTGTTGCAGAATGTCGCGCGGGGCCATGATCCCGGATCCTTTCGGTCGCATTCCAATGGACAATCCGGCATATCCGCCCAAACGCCCCTTTGGCAATGACAGAGAGACCGACGCCGATGACCACGCCCTTCACCAGCCTTGCCGAGTTCCGTGCCCTTCTGGCGGAGGCCCCCGGCCCGGACAGCGCTGCCATTTCGGGTGCACAGGACCGCAACGGGCAGCTGACCAAGCCGCCGGGGGCGCTCGGTCGGCTGGAGGATCTGGCGATCTGGTATGCGGGTTGGCGCGGCGATGCGCGGCCGTCGCTCAATGCCCCGCAGGTGTTGATCTTCGCGGGCAACCATGGGGTGACGGCGCGCGGTGTCTCGGCCTTTCCGGCGGAGGTCACGGTGCAGATGGTCGCCAATTTCGAGGCGGGCGGTGCCGCGATCAACCAGCTGTCGAAGGCGGCGGGGGCGTCCATGCAGGTCCATGCGCTGGATCTGGACCGGCCCACGGCGGATTTCTCGACCGGCCCGGCGATGAGCGAGGCGGAGGTTCTGGTGGCACTGGCGACTGGCTGGAATGCGGTCGATCCCAAGGCCGACCTGCTGGTCACCGGCGAGATGGGCATTGGCAACACGACCTCTGCCGCCGCCATCGCGCTGGCGCTCTTTGGCGGGGAGGCCGCCGACTGGACGGGCCGGGGCACGGGCGTCGATGACGCGGGCCTGGCGCTGAAGGCGCAGGTCGTGGCCGAGGGGCTGGCGGCGAACCCGCAGGCGGGCGAGGATGCGCTGGAGGCGTTGCGCTGCCTTGGCGGGCGGGAGCTTGCGGCGATGGCGGGCGCGATTGCCCGCGCGCGGGTCTTGCGCGTTCCGGTCATCCTCGACGGGTTCATCTGCACGGCGGCAGCGGCCACTCTGGCGCAGGCCGTGCCGGGTGCGCTGGATCACGCGGTGGCGGGGCATCTGTCGGCGGAAACCGCCCATGGCGCGGTTCTGAAACGGCTTGGCAAAGAGCCGCTCTTGGCGCTGAACATGCGGCTTGGCGAAGGGTCGGGCGCGGCGCTGGCGATCAACGTGCTGAAAGGCGCGATTGCCTGTCATTCCGGCATGGCGACCTTTGCAGAGGCCGGTGTGTCGGACGGCTAAACGCCGTCGCGCGAGGACTCTTCGTCCTCGACCGGCTCTGGCAGCTCGGCCTCGTCCAGATGCGTGGCGATGGCGGTTTCCAGATTGGCGTTCAACTCGCGCGAGCGGGCCACATAGGCGTCATTCTCGGCCAGCGGAACGCCGGGCTGCCAGAGCTCTGCCAGTTCGCGCAGCACGTGACGGTCGTGGCGGTAGAAGGCCATTTCCATCTCATGCGCCTCGTATTCCGACAGCCCCATGTTTTCCAGCACGTAGCGCCCGGCGCGCAGCGAGCTGTCGAACATCTCGCGCACGATGTCATTGGCGCCCGCTTGGTAGAGTTCATAGGTGTGCACCCGATCATAGGCGCGGGCGACGATGTGGATATCGGGGCGGCGGCGGCGGGCGTAGCGCACTAGTTTCAGCACGTCCTCCTTGCCGTCCATGGCCACGACCAGCACCTTGGCATGGTCGAGCCCCGCCGCATGCAGCAGTTCGGGCCGCGTAGGGTCGCCGAAATAGCCGTGAATGCCAAAGCGGCGCAAAAGCTGGATCGTGGCGAGGTCCGCGTCCAGCACCACGGTCTTGAAGCCCGACAATTGCAGCATCCGGTTGACCACCTGCCCGAAGCGGCCTGTACCTGCGATGATGATGCTTTCGGGGTTGTCGATCTCATCGTGGGCGGGGCCTTCCTCGGCGGTGTCTTTCACCAGCTTTGACAGGAGCTCGTAGAGGATGAAGAAAAGTGGCGTCAGCAGCATCGACAGGGCGACGACCAGCAGCAGGATTTCAGAGATGTGATTGGGCAGAACGTGACTGCCGACCGCGTAGGAGATCAGCACGAAGCCGAACTCGCCCGCCTGCGCCAGGCTGAGGGTGAACAGCCATTGGTCGCGGCCCCGCAGGCCCGCTGCAAGGCCGATCCCGTACAGGATGAGCCCCTTGGAGATCATCACCGCCAGCGTCAGGCCAATGATCGTGAAAAGATGCGTCCAGAGCACATCGAAATGAATGCCTGCGCCCACGGTGATGAAGAAAAGCCCCAGAAGCAGGCCCTTGAAGGGCTCGATATTCGCCTCAAGCTCGTGCTTGAACTCGGAATTGGCCAGCACCACGCCCGCGATGAAGGCCCCAAGCGCGGGGGAGAGGCCGACCAGCAGCATCAGGAAGGCGATGCCCACGACGATGACCAGCGCCACGGCGGTGTACATCTCGCGCAGCCGCGCCATGTGGATGAACTGAAACAACGGCCGTGTCAGGAAGCGCCCCCCGACAATGACGGCGGCAACGGCGGCGATGGTGATCAGCGTCACGCCCCAGGCGGGCAGGCCCTCGACCAGCGACATACCGGTCTCGGCGGCGGCCTCCATGCCGGGGCGCTGGATCGAGCCATCGGGGGAAAACTGGGCGGCAGGTATGGTGGCAAGCAGCGGCAAGAGCGCCAGCATCGGGATGACGGCGATATCCTGCGTCAGCAGGACCGAGAAGGCGGATCGCCCGCCACCGGTGCGCAGCAGTTTCTTTTCGGTCAGGGTTTGCAGGACGATCGCGGTTGACGACAGCGCGAAGATCAGCCCCACGGCCAGCGCCTGTTGCCAGGGCAGGCCGAGGATGAAGGCCCCGCCCCCAAGAACCGCCGTAGACAGGCCGATCTGTGCGCCGCCAAGCCCCACCAGCTTGTCGCGCATTTCCCACAGGCCCTTGGGGTTCAGCTCCAGCCCGATCAGGAACAGCATCATGACAACGCCGAACTCCGCCACATGTTGCAGCCCGTGCGGATCGGCCCCAACCTGATAGAGAATGGGGGCCAGCGCGATGCCGGCGATGAGATAGCCCAACACGGACCCAAGCCCGAGCCGCACCGAAAGCGGCACCGCGATCACCATCGCGGCGAGGTAGAGCGTGGCCTCGAAAAGGATGGAATCCATGTGTAGCAGTCCTGACGTGTTCGCAGGTGCAGCATCGCGGGTCTGCGGAGGTTTGGCAACAGGACAGGCTGTCAGGTGGGCAGCGGCGCGTCGGGTTTCTGCTGGTCCATGACGATCTGGCTTTGCACCCGCGCGACGGCGGGGGTGGGCAGGATGACCTCGTGAATCAGCCGGTGCAACGCGCCCAGATCGGTGCAGTAGACCCTGAGCAGGTAATCAGCCTCGCCCGTCAGGGTCCAGGCCGAGATGATTTCGGGCCGCGTATCGACGATCCGGGTGAAGGCGCGGACCTGCGCGGGATCATGGGTGGCCATCTGGACCTGCACGAAGGCCTGAACGGTAAGGCCGAGCGCCTCGGGCGAGACCACGGCGCGGGACCCGGTGACAATGCCCGCCTGTTCCAGCCGCTGGCGGCGGCGGCCTGCCTGGCTGGCCGACAGGTTCAGCCGGTCGCCCAATTCCTGCGCGGTCAGCCCCGCATTGTGCTGAATCGCCTTCAACAGGCGGCGGTCGATGTCGTCGATCATATGCGTTTATCTCGCGTGATATTCAAAAATTACGCTAGTTCATCGCGCAGAAATCAGCAATGGCAATGAAGTTCGCGCATTTCATGCGGGGTGTATGCGGTAAATTTGACCCAAGCGAACACCAGACAGGAGGAAACGCCCATGGGCCCGTTCCCGCATGACGCCCCCCGCGCCACCATTTCCAAAGAGAACCCCGCCGGAACCGACGGGTTCGAATTCGTTGAATTCGCCCATCCCGATCCGCAACAGCTTCGCGATCTCTTCGCCAAGATGGGGTTCGTTCACACCGCCAACCACAAGACCAAGGCGGTAGAACTGTGGCAGCAGGGCGATATTTCCTACATCCTGAACGCCGAGCCGGGCAGTTTTGCCGCCACGTTCGTCGAGGAGCATGGCCCCTGTGCCCCCGCCATGGCCTGGCGCGTCGTCGATGCGCAGCACGCCTATGAGCATGCGATTTCCAAGGGCGCGGAACCCTATGAGGGCGCGGACAAGACGCTCGACTGGCCCGCGATCAAGGGGATCGGCGGCAGCCTGATCTATTTCACCGACCGGTATTTCGATACCTCGCCCTATAACGAGGAATTCGACTGGATCAGCAGCGCCCATCCGCAGGGGGCAGGCTTCTACTACCTCGATCACCTGACCCACAATGTCCACAAGGGCAACATGGACGTCTGGTTCAACTTCTATGGCGACCTGTTCAACTTCAAGGAAATCCGCTTCTTCGATATCGAGGGCAAGTTCACCGGGCTTTATTCCCGCGCGCTGACCTCACCCTGCGGGCGCATCCGCATTCCGATCAACGAGGACCGGGGCGAGAAGGGGCAGATTGTCGAATATCTCAAGCGCTACAAGGGCGAGGGCATTCAGCACATCGCCGTGGGGACCGAGAATATCTATGCCTCGACCGACCTGATTTCGAATGCCGGTATCCGTTTCATGCCCGGCCCGAACGAGGCCTATTACGACCTGTCTTATGATCGTGTGAAAGGCCATGACGAGCCGAAAGAGAAGATGATGAAGCACGGCATCCTGATCGACGGCGAAGGCGTGGTCGATGGGGGGGAAACGAAGATCCTGTTGCAGATCTTCTCCAAGACCGTGATCGGGCCGATCTTCTTCGAGTTCATCCAGCGCAAGGGCGATGACGGGTTCGGCGAGGGCAACTTCAAGGCGCTGTTTGAATCGATCGAGGCCGAACAGATCGAACGCGGGCTGTTCACGGAGGAAGAAAAGGGTGACGCGGCCTGATCAGGGCGACGCGTCAAAGACCCGGGGAGGGCCCCCGTCCGGTGATCCGGGCGGGGGTTTTCATTTGCCGGAACAGGTTTCGGAGGGCAGAAGGGGACGCAGTTAGCGGACAGGAGGCCCCTCAAGTGAAACGCTCCGAGATCAACGACATCATGGCCGAGGCAGATGCCTTCATCCGGTCCTTCGGCTTTGCCCTGCCCCCTTTCGCCTATTGGACCCCCGAAGAGATGAAGGCGCGCCGGGGGGAGATTTCGCGGCTGATCGAGGGCCGAATGGGCTGGGACATCACCGATTACGGCGCGGGCCGGTTCGAGGATATGGGGCTGTTTCTGTTTACGCTCAGGAACGGACGGCAGGTGGATCTGAAGCGGGGCGGCGGCATGTGCTATGCCGAGAAACTGCTGATTTCCCGCAAGGATCAGCTGAGCCCCATGCACCGGCATTACCTGAAGGCGGAAGATATCATCAACCGGGGCGGGGCAGTCATGGCGATCGAGCTTTTTGGCTCGGCCCCGGATGGCAGTCTCGACGAGAGGGCGGGCGGCACGGTTCTGTGCGACGGGATCGCGCGGGACTATGCGCCCGGAGAGGTGCTGCTGTTTCAGCCGGGTGAAAGCATCACGCTGGTGCCCGGCGACTGGCACGCGTTCTGGGGCGAGGGCGGCGATGTGCTGATCGGCGAGGTGTCCACCGTGAATGACGACGAGGCGGATAACTGGTTCCGCGATCCGATCGGGCGGTTTGCAGAGATCGAAGAGGATGTTGCGCCGACGCATCTGCTGGTGTCGGATTACGGGCGCTGGTTGGGATGATCTGGAGGGATTTCGCCGTGCCTTCGGCACGTCGACCCGCGCGGCCCTGACGGGCCGCGTTCGAGGCCGCGGCAGGTTTCGACCGGGGATGCGGGCGCTGCCCCCGCCGCCTTTCGGCGGCTCCCCCGAGGTATTTTGGCCAAGATGAAAGGGTGAGGGTGTTTCGGGGTGGAGCGCCTGTTAACCTTAACGAAAGCATTGATGTCGCAGACTGATTGCCGCCGGAGTGTCGGGCGCGGCTTCCCAAGGGCGGGTGGGGCCGCTAAAACGCGCCGGACAGGTTACCAGAAGGTTCCGAAACATGACCCAGATCCGCCCGCAACCCGGCATTATGGAGATCGCGCTCTACCAGGGCGGGGGGGCCTCCATCGCGGGGCAGGAAAAGCCGCTGAAGCTCAGCTCGAACGAGAACCCGTTCGGGCCGGGGCCGAAGGCCGTGGAGGCGGTTCAGGCTGCGGCGGGGGCGATGCATCTTTACCCGTCCACCGATCATGCCGCGTTGCGAAACGCCATTGGCGAGGTGCATGGGCTGGACCCCGACCGGATCATCTGCGGTGTCGGCTCGGACGAGATCATCACCTTCCTGTGCCAGGCCTATGCGGGGCCGGACGACGAGGTGCTTTATACGGAACACGGGTTCCTCATGTACAAGATCTCCGCCCTTGCGGCGGGGGCAACGCCCGTGGTCGCGCCGGAACGGGAGCGGACGGTCGATGTCGACGCGATTCTTGACAAGGTGACCAGCCGCACGCGGCTTGTCTTCATCGCCAACCCCAACAATCCCACCGGCACCATGATCGGCGGAAACGAGGTGGCGCGACTGGCGGCGGGCTTGCCCGAGAACTGCCTGCTGGTTCTGGACGGGGCCTATGCGGAATATGTGGATGGGTTCGATGGCGGCGCGGGCCTTGTGGATGCGCGCGACAACGTCGTGATGACCCGGACCTTTTCCAAGATCTATGGGCTTGGCGGGCTGCGGGTCGGTTGGGGTTATGCCCCCCGCGCCGTGATCGACGTGTTGAACCGGGTTCGCGGGCCGTTCAACCTGTCTACGCTGGCGCTGGCGGGGGCCGAGGCTGCGGTGCGCGATACCGGATATGTGGATCATTGCCGGGCCGTGAACAGCGCACAGCGCAAGCGGCTGGCGGAGGGCATGGCGGCGCTTGGCTACCCCTCCGATCCGTCCGAGGGCAATTTCATCCTCTGCCGGATGGGGGATGCGGCAACGGCACAGGCCGCCGACGCGCATCTGAAATCGAAGGGCATCATCGTGCGGCTGGTGGCGGGCTATGGCCTGCCCGACTGCATCCGCATCACGGTCGGGTCCGAGGCGGATGTCACCCGCGTTCTGGATGCGATGGCGGATTTCGGAGGCACGGCATGAGCGTGATTTACCAGAAGGTGGCGCTGATCGGCCTAGGACTTATTGCCGGCTCGATGGCCCACGCCATGCGGCGCGACGGGTTGGCCGGTGAGATCGTGGGCACCGCGCGGTCGGCGGAAACGCGCGACGTGGCAAGGGAAATCGGACTCTGTGATAGGGTCGTGGACAGCGCTTCCGAGGCCGTGGAAGGCGCCGATCTGGTGGTTCTGGCGGTGCCCGTGGGTGCAATGGGCCGCGTGGCCGAATCGATGGCGCCGCATCTGGCCCCGGGCACGACGATTACCGATGTGGGATCGGTGAAGAAGGACGTGATCGACAGCGTTGGCCCGCATCTGCCCGAGGGCGTACATTTCATCCCCGGCCACCCGCTGGCCGGGACGGAGCATTCCGGCCCCCGCTCTGGCTTCGCGGAACTGTTCGAGAACCGCTACACCCTGCTGACCCCGGCCGAGGGCAGCGACCCGGAGGCGGTGGCGAAGCTGCGCGCGCTATGGGAAGGCATGGGGGCAAATGTCGAGGAAATGGACGCCGAGCATCATGACCTCGTGCTGGCGGTGACCTCGCATACCCCGCACCTTATCGCCTACACGATGGTGGGCGTCGCCGATCACCTGCGGCGCGTGACCGAAAGCGAGGTCATCAAGTATTCCGCCGCCGGTTTCCGCGACTTCACCCGGATTGCCGCCAGCGACCCGACCATGTGGCGCGATGTGTTCCTGACCAACAAGGAGGCGGTGCTGGATATCCTTGGCCGCTTCACAGAGGAGCTCTTCGTGCTGCAACGGGCGATCCGCATGGGGGATGGCGATGCGCTGCATGATTATTTCACCCGCACGCGGGCGATCCGGCGCGGCATTATCGAGGCCGGTCAGGATACCGACGCGCCCGACTTTGGCCGGGTCAAGCCGCGCAAGGGCGGGGATGCGGGATGAGGCTGGCGCGGGCGGCATTGGTGGCGGCACTGGGCTTTGCCCTGCCAGCCCTGGCCTATGCGCCCGCGCAATCCCTGCGGCCCTTGCCGCGCCCTGTCTCTACCCCGGCACCGCAAAGCCCGGCCGACCGGGTGGTTGGCCCCTCCGATCCGCTTGTGGTGACGATCCGGGCCACCGATCTGGCGCCGTCGGCGTCCCTGCGGCCGATCTACAGGCCCGGACGGGCCGAGCAGGTGACGGAGATCCGCCCGGATCAGACCATCGTGGCAGAACTGCCCCCGGAAGAGACCGAAGAGAGGGGGCCGCCGCGCGGGTTGCTGGCGCTTCTGACGGGGCAAAACCGGCTCAACCCGCCGGGTGTGACGGCGGTGCGCGTGTCCTTGCGCCCCGTGGAACGGCCTGCGGGGCTGGCGGCAGCCATTCGCGCGGCGGAAACGCGGGGCACGCCGGGGCGGGTGACGCAGCCGGGCCTGCGCGGGGCGCTCTGCGGGCAACGCGGTATCATCGGGGACCGGCTGGAGCGGATTCCGGGGCGGATCAACGGCTGTGGCATTGCGGAACCCGTAAGGGTGCGCGAGATCGACGGTATCACCCTGGCGCAGCCAGCCACGATCAACTGCGATACGGCTGTGGCGGTGCAGGAGTGGCTGAACGACGCGGTCATCCCCACAGTGGGGCGCTATGGGGGCGGGGTGGCGTCGCTGCGCGTTGTCGCCTCCTATTCCTGCCGGACGCGCAACAACCAGCCCGGTGCGCGGCTGTCGGAACATGCCACCGGAAACGCCATTGATATCGCCGGGATCGGCCTGGTGGACGGGTCCGAGATCTCGGTGCTGGACGACTGGGACGGCGGGCGAGAGGGTCGCATCCTCAGGCAGTTGCACGAGGCTGCCTGCGGAACCTTCGGCACGGTTCTGGGGCCGGGGGCGGACCGTTATCACCGCGACCATTTCCATTTCGACGTCGCCGCTTACCGCAATGGTGCCTATTGCCGGTAGCGTTTGGCAGCTTAGACCCTGTTCCCAGAGCACATTCGAGTCGCACGCAGCTGCTCGATCAGTGGCGCGAGGGGCAGCAGTGCGGACATAGCTGCCACCTAGCTGGAATGGATAAATGTCGGGTATCGTTTGCCCATTTCGGACATCGCATTGGCCCTTTTGGGAGCTTCTACGGTTAGTGCGGAAGTGTGGTGGCCAGTCTCGGTCCGGCAGCCGGGTCGGCGTTAATATGCGGTGGGCGTAGGTTGAGCCAGCGCTGGTCGTTTGACAGGTGGGCTACCAAGCTCTTTAATCCACCGATCAACCCTTCCTCCTGTGCTGCATTGCGGTGGATTTCCAATCCCTGTTGCAGCGTGTCTACTTCGCCTTGGTCTCCATCCCGCACGGCTTCATACATGGCCCGGATAGCGGTGATGTTCGAATTGCAGCTTGCCGAAATGCAACCGCCAGCGCCAAGCGCCATTGCCTCGGCCAGCAGGATTTCAGAGGCGGGAAAGACCCACAGGCCTGGCGCCGCTTTGATCACGGAGGCGGTATTGTCCCAATCCCCCGAGCTGTCTTTGTAAGCGACAACATGTTCTGGAAAGGCTTCGTTTAGGCGGGCAGACAGGGTGGGGGATATCGGAACACCCGTATTCTGCGGGATATTATAGAGGATGATCCTCGGGGCCTTGTCCCCCAGAGTTTCGATCAACTGGGCATAGTAGCGATACAGCCCGTCATCGCTAGGCTGGTAGAAAAACGGCGGCAGCACCATCGCAGCGGCGCAGCCCAGTTCCGACGCGTGGCGGGTGAGCGTGACGGTATCCTCGAGATTGCACAGCCCGGTGCCCGGCATAAGCTGCCCGGGCCGCGCCGTGCCAGACGTGACAAGGCGCTCGAGCACGCCCATGCGCTCGTTCATGGTGTTCGACGTCGCTTCGCCGGTGGTCCCGAAGGGCGAAAGGTAATGTGCGCCACCCTCCAGACAGAACGCGGCATGGTCCAGATAGAGGCTTTCGGCGATGCTCAGGTCATCCTCATAGGGTGTGAGCAGCGGGGTCACCACCCCTGTCAGGCGGTTCGTCATGGCGGTTCCTTCAATACCCACGGGCCGGGTTCACGATATTGACCAACCCCTCGCCGCGTATCCAGCGGACAAGGTTCTGTATGAAGAGGTCGAACGAGGCATTCTCCCATTCGGCAAATACCGATGAGCAATGCGGCGAGATTATCACGTTCTCATGCGCCCAGAGCGGGCTTGTTTCGGGAAGGGGTTCGGTTTCGAACACGTCCAGAACCGCCGCAGCCACATGCCCGGCTTTCAGTGCTGCGTGCAGGGCGGTCTGATCCACCACGCCACCGCGTGAGACATCCGCGAGGATCACGCCGGGCTTCATCGTGGCAATCTCTTGCGTGCCGATCAGGCCGCGTGTGGTCGGGATAAGCGGAGTCGAGACCGCGATGAAATCCGCGCGTGCCAAAAGGCCCGGCAGATCATCCGCTGCGTGCACCTCATCGACATGTTCCATCGGCTCTGGCCGGGCGCGGGTCCCCAGAACCTTCATACCGAAGGCCCTAGCGCGCGCCGCCACCGCCTGACCGGTATGACCCAACCCAACAATCAGAAGCGTCTTGCCTGCGAGCGGCCTGACCGTGCGGCCGTTCCAGACCCGCGCGGCCTTGTCCTGTTGCAGGCCCGGGATATCCAGCGTGAAATGCAAAAATCCGCCGAAGATGTATTCCGCCATCATCCCAGCGGCCACGCCCGCTGCATTGGTGACAGTGGTCTTCCGAGGGTTCCATTGGCCGAAATGGTCAGTTCCCGCCCCGCCATTGGCGACCCAGCGCGGGCCGCCCGCGCCAAACAGCGCGTCGCGCGGAAAGCCCGGCGTGCCCGCGAATCGCACCGAGTAGACAATTTCGGGCCGGTAGCTGTCGATCAGGGCGGGAAGCGTTTCATAACTGTTGCATTCACGATATTCCGCCTGCGGGAACGCGGCGCGCAACCATCGGGCAAGCGGTGCCGTATCGCTGTTATGCAAAACAATACGCGGGGTGTCAGGCATCGGTCTCCTCCACAGTTGCGCGGACAAGCTGCGCCAGTTCACTGAATTTGGCGTCCGGCTGCATCAGCCGCTCGCGCATCTCCCATAGCGCCGAGACGCGATTCTCGGGGAGTGCCGCGGCCATCACGCGGAATTTCGCCTCAACCTCGCTCAACGCCATTGGCGCCTCGGGTCCGCCGCGCGCCGGTACGTCGCCCGAGGCAAGCCGGGTGCCGTCCTTCAGCGTGACACTGACATCGGACCACCGCCCGGCGGGAAAGCGTTTGCTGTGGCGGGCATCCTCGCGCACCGCGATGCGCGAAAGCACGTCGGCCAACTTGGGGTCGCTCAGCGATGCGCCGGAAATATCTTTTGGCCCGATCCGACCATGCACCAACATCACGGCAAGCGCGAAAGGCAGGGAATACTGCGCCTGCGATGTGGTCGCGGGCATATCGGGAAACAGCGCGGCGGATTCGGCGAATGTGTTCACCTCGATCCGGGTCACGTCATCGGCGGGGAAACCATGCTCGCGAAGCAGACCGGACAGAGCATCGAGCGCTGCGTGCGCCCAGCGGCAGATCGGGTAGGGTTTGATATAGTTTTGTTCAATCGTCCAAAGCTCGCCCAAATCGACCCAGTGCCGGGTTACATCGTCAGACTCAACCGTAATTGCAGGCGCGCCTGCAAACCCGTCCTGCGCCATCAGCGCCGCCATTGATCCCACCAGCGCACCCATGCCCGAGCCATCGTGCAGCATGGTCGGGTTGGCAATCTCGCGCATCATCTGGCTGCGCGGGCCGTGGTACTCGGCGATCCCGAGCGCATGGCGGAGATGATCGGGGCTTGACCCCATAAGGCGGCAGCCAAGCGCCGCGACGCCCAGTGCATTCCATGCCCCGGACGTGTGATAGTCGATGACCGTGGCATGAAGGGCCAACGCAGCCCGGGCCGCGACCTCATAGGACATGACAAGCGCAGAAAGCGCATCGCGTGCGGAAAGCTCCGGCCGGGCTTCGGCGAAGGCGAACAGCGTGGGTACAACGGCGCAGCCGATATGGCCCTTGGTCGGATTAAGCCCATCATGGGCATCGAGATTGTCGATCTGCGTGGCAGCGGCAAAGGCGGCGCCCGGGATCGAGGCGCGTCGGCCATCGAACATCATATGGGCCGCGTGTTCAGGAGCACCGGCGCCGTGGAACGCAAACGCATGATCACGAGCGATCCGCCCCGCCTCCATGCGCGCTGCCCCCGCCGCCACGCCAACCGTGTCGATCAGCAGCGTCGCGGCCATGTTAAGCGCGCTTTGCGGCATGTCTTGGCCCGCAAGCACGAATTCGGCGATCCGGTCGAAGTTCATAGCCGTTCCCTTTCCAGTAACTGGCCATATCCCGGCAGGGCTTCGCCGATACCGGCAAGCTGCATGGCCTGGAAAGCCATCGCTTGATTTGACGTGATGACTGGTTTGTCCACAGCCTGTTCCAGACGGGCAATGATCTCGACACTGCGCATGTCGGTGCAGGACAGCACAATCGCTCTGGCCTCGGGATGGTTGGCGGCAAAGCCCAGATCGAACACCGCCTGTGGGTCCAGATTGCCCTGTCCGTAATTGTCCAGATCATCGCCCACTTCAGAGCGCATTACGGTTTCAATTCCGGTATCAGCCAGAAATCCAACAGCCATGTCATTGATCGCGGACACGTAAGGCGAGGCAAAGCCGATCCGCTCCACCCCCAGAGTGTTCAGCGCATTTACCAGAGCCCCTGCCGCCGTCACGGTCTTGGCCCCGCTGGCGGCCTTGATCCGCTCAGCAAGCCCCCGGTCGAAAGCAGGGCCATGGGTAAGCGTGGCCGAGGTGCAGCCATACAGGATCACATCCGGGTGGACGCCCTCCAAAAGACGCAGGGGTTCGTCCAGATCGGACGCACCCAGCCCACGCATCTGGTCTGCATCGGGGACCTCGTCCTGATCATACCCCCCCAAGCGGGCGAAATGCAGTGATACCCCTTCGGGGCGCAGCAGCGACATGTCAGGTTCGAGATTGGTATTGGTGAAGGGGACAAGAATTCCAAAACGGGCACGCCCGCGTGACTGTGTCATGTCTTTCCTCCATTCATCCAATGTTCCAAAAGACTGGCCGTAAGGTCGAGTCGCTCCGAGGCGCCGATAGTCGCGCGCAGGCAATCGGCAAGCCCGACGCCGCCCTGCGGACGCAGAAACACGCCTTCGGCGCGAAGGGCCACGTCAGCGCGGTGGGCCTCTTCGGCGCTTTTCATCCGGATCAGGATGAAATTGGTGAAGCTTTCCGGCACGTCCAGCCCGGCCTTTACCAACCGTCCGCGGAACTCGTCGCGCAACGCCGCCGTTTCCCGGCAGGTCTCTCGCATATAGGCCTGATCCACGAGCGCCGCGGTGGCTGCCGCCTGCCCTGCGGTCGTGATGTTGTTGGGGTTCATCACTTTGCGCACCTCTCGGGCGATTTCAGGCGGGAACAGGCCCCAGCCAATCCGCATCCCGGCCAGACCATATGCCTTTGAGAATGTGCGCAGAACCACCGTATCGCCGCATCCGACCAGATCGAACATTGGCTCACCCAGATGATCGGCAAACTCGCCATAGGCTTCGTCGATCACCAGCAGGATATCACCCGGCAAACCTTCTCGCAGGCGTACCAGCTCGGCGCGCGGGATACGGGTGCCGGTGGGGTTGCCGGGATTGGCGACAAAGACGATGCGAGTGTCGTCCCGGACGGCAGCGAGAAGGGCATCCACCGAAGCGCATCTGTCTTGCTCCGGGGCTGTGTCGTAGCGCGCCCGCGCCAATTGAGCGGCAGTTCGGAAAAACGGGTAGGCATAAGCCGGGGCCAGCACCGTGTTTTGTTCATCTGCAAAGGCTTGCGTGAGGCATGAGATCAGTTCCATCGACCCGCAGCCACACAGAATGCCTTCGGCAGGGATGCCATGAAGCCCGGAAAGCGCCGCGCGAAGCTCACTCCAGTCCGGATCGGGATAGAGATGTCCGGCCTTCATCGCTTCCGCGGCGGCCTCGATCGCAAGAGGGCTGGGCGGGCGCAGGCTTTCGTTCTGAGACAGTGAGATCAGGGGCTTTCCCTCTGGCGCCTCCAGTTGAGCCAGCGCATAGGGCGACATTGCGGATATATGCCCTACGGAACGGATCATGGTTTGAACCCATAGATATCGCGCGCAGCTTCCCGGCTGATCAACCCCTCGTCCAGATCACGGCGAACCTCGTCCCGGCTGCGTTTTTGTGGGTCGCCAAAGCCGCCGCCGCCCGGAGTCTCAAAAAGCAACGTTTCTCCGGCCTTCACCCGAACCTCTCCCTTGCCGGGCAGGTTAGATCCGCCATGGCCGATGCGGATACGCCCCGGCGCACCAGCCTCCCCGCCGAAACGCCCGCGCGCAGGGTTCAGAATCCGTTCGACCGAAAGAAACAGCATGAAATCCTCATTCACGGCGGATCGCATCTCGATATGCTGACCCAGCCCGCCGCGCGTTCGTCCGGGCCCGCCGCTGTCTGGTATTAGCTCGCGCCGGGTGATCAGAACCGGCGCAACCGCCTCGGTGGTTTCCACCTGCGAGCCCCAGACGCCCGAGGGAAAAGCGGTGGCCGACAGCCCGTCCAGACCGGGCCGCGCGCCGGTGCCACCGCTGAACACAAGCTCCAGCGCAAATT
This sequence comes from Nioella sediminis, assembly GCF_001879695.1. Lineage (GTDB taxonomy): Bacteria > Pseudomonadota > Alphaproteobacteria > Rhodobacterales > Rhodobacteraceae > Nioella > Nioella sediminis. Next base: position 32,825 of record NZ_MNBL01000016.1, on the reverse strand, counting down.
GCGCATCGCCACGCGAAACCGCTTCGGGCGTGTGGCGCAACGGCAGGTCGTACATGCAGGATGCGCCCTCGGCAGGCACCTGATCCGGCAGAACCTGTGACAGGCAGCCATAGACCAGATCGGGCGTCATCTGCCCCAGCGTATGGCGCATGGCCACCGGTGCGGGGGGCTGGGCGTTCAGGATACAGTTCTTTGGCCCTGTGACGCGGAAAGGCTCAAGCGAGCCCGCATTGTTGGGAATGTCCGGCCCGATGATGCAGCGAAGGGCAAACACCGAATAAGCGGTGGCATAGTTGAGCGGTACGTTGATGCCCTTGTTCGACAGGCCAGATGTGCCGGTGAAATCCAGTTCAACGCGATCTTCGCTGATGGTCAGGGCCGCGTGCAGGTCAATCTCCTGCTCATATCCGTCCACCTTCAGCACATTGTGCCACGTCCCCTTGGGCAGTTCCGCAATAGCCTCAACGGTCCCGCGATATGAGGTGTCGATAATATAGTCGGCCAGTTCATCCAGATGGTCGATGCCGAATTCCTCCATCATGCCCGCAAGCCGCTCTGCACCGGTTTCACAGCAAGCGATCAGCGCATAGATATCGCCTTCGTTGGCGATGGGCTCGCGCGAGTTGGCCTTGACGATCTCCATCAGGAGGGTGTTCAAAGCGCCTTCGTTCATCAGCTTGCAGGGCGGGATAAGCAGCCCCTCGTCATAGATGTCCGCACCCTCGGGGCCCATGCCAAGCCCGCCCAGATCAACCAGATGCGAGGTGCAGGAGGTAAAGCCCACCACGTGACCCTTAAAGAAAACCGGCATCATCAGCAGGAAATCATTCAGGTGCCCCGAGGCGATCCATGGATCGTTGGTCAGGTAAATATCGCCCGGTTTCATATCTTGAAGCTGAAACCGGGCGCGCAGGGTCTTTACCGCCTCGGCCATGGTGTTGATATGGCCCGGCGTGCCGGTCACGGCCTGCGCCAGCATCCGGCCCTGCAAGTCAAAGACACCGGCGGAAATGTCCCCGCATTCGCGCACGATTGGGGAAAAGGCCGCGCGGATCAGCGCCTGGCCCTGTTCCTCAACCACGGCCAGAAGCCGATTCCACATGACCTGCAGGCGGGTGTCGGTGGTGCTCATTGGTCACCCTCCCGGTTGCGTGTGAGCCAGATATTGCCGCCGCCATCCACATGAGCTGAGAAATCCGCGCTGACGAATGTGGTGGTCTGCGGCTCGATGATCAGGGAGGGGCCGTCAAGATGGTCGCCGGGCCTGAGTGCGGCGCGATCATGGATTTCTGCCTCGCGCCATTTGCCGGTGACATCGCACAGGATGCGCCGCTGCCCGGACGGTTGCGCAGGCTGTTTCACGCGGGTTTTGGCGTAATGCTCCAGCGCGGGCGGCTCGGAGGCGACCTCAAGCGTCCAGTTCAGGATCTCGATCTTCATGCCCGGCACAGCGCGGCTGAATTGGCGGCTGTATTCCTCCTCGAAGGCTCGGCGCAGGGCGGGAATGTCCGCCTCTTCCAAGGCGCGGTCAGGCAGTGGGATTTCAATCTCGTGCCCCTGTCCGTGATAACGCATGAACGCCTGCCGTCGCCGGGTCAGCAGGCCCTCTGGCGCACCTGCCCTCACCACAGCCTCGGCCTCGTCGATCATTGCGTTGAAGAAGGCGTTGAGCCCGCCGAGGTCGAGCGCATCGAGCGTACTATAGCGCGAGCGAATGATTTCAAACGAGACCGGCGCGAACAGGAACCCCACCGCCGAGCCGACCCCGGGATCGCGCGGGATCAGGATGCGGTCCACATGCGCACGCCGCGCCACCCGGGTGGCGTGCAAGGGGCCATTGCCGCCAAAGGCGATCATCAGCCGGGCGCCCAGATCCTTGCCCGATTCCACAGCATGCATCCGCCCGGCGGCGGCCATGTTCTCATCCACGATCTCGCTGACCCCATGGGCGGCCTGTGCGGCGTCAAGCTTCAGCGCCTGCCCAACGCCCGAGGCAAGCGCCCTTTTCGCCGCATCCATGTCGATCCTGAGCCGCCCTTCGGCAAAGCGCCCGGGTTCGATCAGCCCCTGCATCACGTCGGCATCGGTCACCGTCGGCTCGGTTCCGCCCTTGGCAAAGGCGGCGGGTCCGGGCTCAGACCCCGCGCTCTCTGGTCCGACCTGCAGGCGGCCCAACCGGTCCACATGGGCGATCGATCCGCCGCCCGCGCCGATCTCGATCATCTCGATCACCGGGATGCGCACCGGCATGCCAGAGCCCTTGATGAACCGCGCCGCGCGCGCGATTTCGAACTTGCGTGCGGTCTGCGGGCGAAACCGGTCGATCAGACACAGCTTGGCCGTGGTGCCGCCCATATCGAAACTCAACACCTCGCGCTCGCTGGTCTCGGCAGCGATGCGCGCGGCCAGAATAGCCCCCCCAGCAGGGCCGGACTCCACCAGCCGGATCGGCAGACGCGCGGCGGTTTCCATCGTCGTCATGCCACCGCCCGCAGTCATCATCAGGATCGGGCAGGTCAGGCCTTCGTTGCTGAATCGCGCCTGAAAATTGATCAGGTAACTGGCCATCTGAGGCTGGATATAGGCGTTGGCGATGGTGGTTGAGAGCCGGTCGAACTCACGTGCCTCGGGGCTGACCTCGTGCGATAGCGAGATCACCAGATCGGGCATTGCCGCCAGCAGAAGATCGCGCAGCCTCAGTTCATGTGCCGGGTTGGCATAGGCATGCATCAGGCAGATCGCCACGGCCTCGGCACCACAGGCATCAAGCTCCCCGGTCAACCGGCGAACGGCCTCCTCATCAAGCGGTTGCAGCTCCTGCCCACGCGCATCCATCCGCCCGCCTATGATAAAGGCGCGCGTGCGCGGCACGATCAGATCAGGTTTGACAAGGTTAATATCATACTGGCTGTAGCGGCGTTCATAGGCGATCTCGAGAATATCTCGAAACCCCTCGCTCGTCACCGTCGCAACATTGGCCCCGCGCCGCTCGATAAGAGCATTGGTGGCCAGAGTGGTGCCATGGATGAAGCCACCGATCCGCGACCAGTCCGCTCCGGTCCCGGCCAGCACATGTTTTGTGCCCGCAAGCGCCCCAAGGGTCGGATTTTCAGGAGTGGTCGGTGTTTTGGTGGTGGCAAGGATATGCCCCTTCCCATCAACCAGGACCGTATCGGTGAAAGTGCCACCAATATCGACGGCAAGGCGTAGCCCGTTCTTGTTGTGCATGAAGAGAAACCAAAAATGCAGGAAAGTCAGAAGAGGTGTGAATACCCGGTCCAGCAACTGCCGAATCGACAAATAGCCAGCTTCACGTCATACGACGAGATCACAGCCGGTTGCCCGGCGCCCCAAATTTGCCATCATGCGTTGCGCCATATCTGGTCGCTCTCGCTCTTTCCTACTCCAGAAATGAAGCCCGAGCATAGGACAGTCTGTCAACAGAAATGTGGACCTGCCCAGCAAGCACTCTCGATTGCAGTGTAAACTACAAGTGGCAGCAGTTTTCTCACATCTCCGTGTTCGCTTTTCGGGGATTTATCCCGTGACCTACGCCCGGTTTCACCGCATTTCACTCATTCGATCAATCTGCAGCATTTGTCAAAGAGGGCTCTCAGCTGACATTTGTCCGCTTCCCATGGGAGTGCCGAACCAACCTCCAGCATCAAGCGCAGTGAAAATGTTTCTTTGGTTGCGAGGGTTAGCGCAACACCAACCGCGGGGCGGGGCCGAGGGGGATCGGCCCGAAATAGACCTGCCCGTTGGAGAAGCTGAGTGTTGCGTCGAGGTCTTCGGGGCGCCCTGACAGGCCCGCCAGCAGGCCAAGCCCGGTTTCCAGCGTGCCGCGGAACCCTGCGGGTATGGCCCCCGCATTCACCCCGATCTCGATCATCTCGCGCCAGTTCTGCGCCCGGACCGACAGATCGCCCGTAGGCAGCCCATCGGCATCCACATCCAGATCACCCGACAGGCGCAGCGCCAGGTCGCCCCAATCGGCGCGCAGCTCGGCCAGTTCCACGCGGGTGATCGCCGGGCGGCTGCTTTCCAGCGCCGTCAGGTCCCAGGCGCGGGCGAAGCCCATGACGGCCTCGAAGCGGACGGTCTCGATCTCCTGTGGCAGCAGCCCGGCGGGATCGAGCAGCGCCAGAACCTCGCCTGCCGGGGTCACGCCACTGGCGTCGATGCGGATGTCATAGCGGTGGCCGGGTTCGTCGCGTTCCACCACCATCGTCAGGGCCTGATCCACCCGGCTCGACCAGCCCAGGTCGCTCTCCATCTCCAGCGCCGCGATGCGGGTCTCGGATTGCACCAGCGCCAGATAGTCCAGCGGGCGGACATGCAGCATCGCCTCCAACTGGCCGGCGCGGATCGTGATGCGTTCATAGGGGGTGGACAGGGTGTGTTCGGCTGGCCAGATCGCGCGGATCGCCTGCGGCTGGTAGCTGTCCTGTTCCAGGCGGAACCCGTCGAGTTCCGCTGCCCACCCGCTAAACGGATCGGCCAGCATCAGACCGGGCAGGGTGGTGACGAAGCGGAACGGATAGCCCGAGGTCTGCACACCGTCATGAGCCACGGCCCACCCGGCGGCCTCGCGGTCGTTCAGCCAATAGGTCACGAGTCGTTCCGTGGCGATGGACCCGGCCAGCCACACGACCGACCAGATCATGACCAGTGCGCCGATCACCCAGGCCCAGACCTTCATCGCGCGACTCTCCTGTTTCATCCCGTCCGCTGTCTGCATATACGGGGTCGGGCACGAGTGACCATAGGACAAGGTGGTATTGGCATGAGCACGGCGGATCTTTGGGTGTTCGGATACGGATCGCTGATCTGGAACCCCGGTTTTGACGTGGCCGAGACCCGGATCGCACGGCTGCCGGGCTGGCACCGGTCCTTCTGCATGAGCTCGATCCACCATCGCGGCACGGTGGAAAGCCCCGGTCTGGTGCTAGCGCTTGACGCGGCAGAAGGGGCCCATTGCGATGGTGTGGCCTTCCGGGTGGAGGCCGCAAACGCGCCTGCCACCATCGACTATCTTAGGGAGCGGGAGCTGATCTCTTCGGCCTATCTGGAACGCGAATTGCCGATCACTTTCCATGGCGGCGGCGAGGCGATGGCCGTCACCTATGTGATCGACCCCGAGCATGAGCAATATGTGGCGGGGATGAGCCTTGAAAAGCAGGCGCAGATCATCGCCCATGCGGTCGGTGGGCGCGGGCCGAATGATGAATACCTGTATAACACCGCCGCCCATCTGGCCGAGCTTGATCTGGCGGATGAGGATCTCGACTGGCTGGTGCGCCGGGTTCGGGCGCTGAAACAGGGGTGACCTTGCGCCGCGTCACGCGCGACGGCCCCGCAACGCTTGGCAGATTGCTGCGGGCGGGGTAGGGTGTGCTCGAGAAAAACGGGATGGCCAGAACACCGTGACGAGCAGACCAGACGCGCCGCGCTTTACGCAACCGATCCGCCAGATCGCAATCATGCTGATGATCTGCGGGCTGGTCGGTTTTGGCACCTTCCTGGTCTGGGGCAGCATCCAGCCGGTCGTGACCGCCAATACCTATCTCAATGGAACCATCGCGCTTGTGTTCTTCGCGGGCGTTCTGGCCTGTTTCTGGCAGGTTGTGCAATTGTTCTCGTCGATTTCCTGGATCGAGGGGATCGCCAATGGTGCGGGTGAGGATCAGGGCAAACCGCCGCTTCTGCTGGCAGCGCTGTCGGGCATCTTTCAGGCACGTGGTTCGCGGCTGCAATTGACCTCCGCCTCGTCGCGCTCGGTGCTGGATTCCGTGGGCGCGCGGATGGAAGAGGCGCGCGACATCACGCGCTACATCACCAGCCTGCTGATTTTCCTTGGGCTTCTGGGCACGTTCTACGGGCTTGCGGTCACGGTGCCTGCGGTGGTGGAAACGATCCGCTCGCTGCAACCCTCTGCCGACGAGTCCGGGATCGAGGTGTTTTCACGCCTGATGGGCGGGCTGGAGGAACAACTGGGCGGCATGGGTACGGCCTTCGCCTCCTCGTTGCTTGGTCTTGCCGGGTCGCTGGTCGTGGGGTTGCTGGAACTGTTCGCGGGCCATGGCCAGAACCGGTTCTACCGCGAAATGGAAGAATGGCTGTCCACGATCACCCGCGTCAGTTTTTCATCGGGAGAGGGCGAAGGCGGCGGGCTGGACCGGGCCGCGATTGCCACGGTGCTGGATCACATGGTCGATCAGATCGACACGTTGCAGGGTCTCTTCACCCAATCCGAGGCGCGCCATCAGGAAACCGAGGCACGGCTTGGCGAGATGACCGGCGTGCTGGCGGACCTTGCGGAACGGCTCGGACCCGGACAGGTTGCCGCGACCGAACGTCTGTCGGCGGCGCAGGACCGGCTGGCCGAGGTGCTGTCGGCCACGTCCGGCGAGGGCGGCATTGATGCGGAAAGCCGGATGCGGCTGCGGTCCATCGACGTGCAGTTGCTGAAGATCTTCGAAGAAATGGGCAGTTCGCGGCAGGAAGAGATTGGCGCCCTGCGCGCCGATATCGGCGAGCTGACCGGCGCGATCCGGGAACTGACGCGCTCGGCCTCGCAGCCCCGCCAACGCCCCGCCCCGCAACGTCGTGCGCCCCCCGAAGACCCGGCCCCGGAGGGCTGATCCATGGCCTTCCACCGGCGTTCCGGCACGCGATTTACCGCCTCGATCTGGCCCGGTTTCGTGGATGCCATCACCGCGCTCTTGATGGTGATGATCTTCGTTCTGACGATCTTCATGATCGTGCAGTTCGTGCTGTCGGAAACGATCAACAATCAGGATGACGAGCTGAACGTTCTGAACGCGCAGCTTAATGAACTGGCCGACGCACTCGGCCTGGCGCAAAGCCGCTCGGCACAGCTGGAACAGCGGGTTGCGACGCTTGGTGCCAGCCTGTCAGAGGCCGAGGGCGAATTGCAGATGCAGGCCGCGCTGATCGCCTCGCTGACGGCTGAAACCGAGGGGCAGGCCGCGCGCATCGCCGATTTCGAGGCGCAGGTGGCCTCGCTCATTGCGGCCAACACGGATCTGACCGAGGAACGCGACGCGGTGCAGGCGGATCTGGAGGCGCGGGTGTCAGAGGTTGACGCGCTGACGCTGGCCCTTGCCACCGCGCGAGACGAGATCGACGCCGCCGCCGAACAGGCGCGCCTGGCCGCTGCCGAACGCGAGGCGCTGGAGGCGCTGATCGCCGATCTGGAATCCGAGGCTGCTGCGCAGGAGGCGACGCTCGCCGACACGCTGGCCGCCTTGCAGGCGCAGGAAGAAAACTCGGCGGGGTTGCAGACCGACCTGACCACGGCGCTGGCCGCGCTGGCAGGCGAGGAAGCCCTGACCGCATCGCTCGAAGCGCAGATCGCAGAACTGGAGCAGGAGCTGACCGCAGAGGAAGCGGCGCTGTTGGCGGAACAGGCGGCGGCGGCTGCGCTGCGCGAACGGCTCTCGGTGCTGGAAACCGATCTCGACAGCGAGGAGGCCGCACGTCTGGCCGAGGCCGCTGCCGCTGCCGCCCTGCGCGACCGGCTGGCGGATACTCAGGCGCAGCTTTCCGACGAAGAGGCCGCGCGTCTGGCCGAAGCCGCCGCCGCCGAAGCCCTGCGCGCCCGCCTGCAGGAGGCCGATGCCGAACTGACCGCCATTGCGCTTGCGCTGGAACAGCGGCGGCAGGAGGCGGAGGATACCCTGACGCTGCTGGCCGCTGCCGATCAGGCGCGGGAGAACTTTGCAGCCCGTCTGGCCGCGGCGTTGGCTGACAACACCGCGCAGGGCGACCGGATCGAGGAATTGGAGACGAGTCTCGCCGCCGCCAGCGAGGCAGCGGGACGCTTGTCGGATCTGGAGGGTCAACTGGCCTTGGCGCTTGCCGCCCGCGCGCAGGACGCCGCTGCCCTGGCCGAGACACAGGCGGCGCTGGAAGCCGCGCAATCGGTGGCGGAGGAGCGCGCTGGCGAGATGTCATCGCTGGAGGAGGAACTGGCGCGCGCACTGGCCCGGTTGACAGCACAAGCCACGCAAAGCCGCACGCGGATCGCAGAACTCGAAGAGGATATCGCAGCGGCCAATGCCAATGCCGCCGCGACAGCGGCCGCCCTGACGGCAAGCGAGGAAACTGTCGCCGGGTTGGAAACACAGCTTGCCACGGCCCTGCAACAGGCCGACCGGCGCGCGGAAGCGGATGCCGGGCGGCTCGCGCAGCTGGAGGCAGACGTAGCCGCAGCCGAAGGCACTGCCGCCGCGGCTCAGGCGGAACTGACCGAGAGCAGGGCCACATTGACGCGGCTGGAGGCCGAGCTGGCCGCAGCCCTTGTGCGCGCCACGCGCGACGCAGAACGGATCACGGCGCTGGAACAGGATCTGGGAACCGCGCAGGCCGAAGCCGCCGCCGCGCAATCGGATCTCGATAACAGCTCCGAAAGCCTCGATGCGCTGCAAACGCAACTGGCCGCAGCGCTTCAGTCGGCACAGGCGCAGGCCGGCGAGGATGCGGCGCGCATCGCTGCGCTGGAAACGGATCTGGTCGCCGCTCAGGCCGAATCCCAGGCCGCCGAAGAGGGGCTGGCCCGGCGCGGTGCGGAACTGACGGCGCTGGAGGCGGAGCTGGCCGCAGCGCTTGCGCGGGCCACGCTGGCAGCGGACCGGGTGGAGGAGGTCGAGGCCGATCTCTCTGCCGCACAGGCCGAAAGCGCTGTCCTCCGTGAAGAGCAGGCCGCCAACCAGACGGCCCTGACCGCAATGGAGGCAGAGCTGACACAGGCCCTGCTGGATCTGGCGCGGGCCGAACAAACGGCGGAATCGCGCATTGCGGCGCTTGAGGCGGAACTGGCGGCGTCCGAGGCCGCGCGGGAATCGGCGGGAGCAGAAGCCGCAGGCGCACTGTCTGAGCTGGAGGAGCAACTGGCCGCCGCGCTGACCGCGCAGATGCTGGCCGAGACCACCGCCGAAGACCGGTTGAGCGAAGCCGAGCAGCAGTCGGCATTGCTGGCACAGGCCAATCTGGAACTGGAAACGGCAGAGGCGGCCTCGGCAGAAAGTCAGCGACAGATCGCGGCGTTGAACGAACAGGTGGCGGCGCTGCGCACGCAGCTTGGCGAGTTGCAGGGGCTGCTCGATGCTTCGCAGGCGGCGGATGCGGCGGCGCAGGTGCAGGTGGAAACGCTCGGGGCCGATCTGAACGCGGCGCTGGCGCGGCTGGCCGCCGAAAGCGATGCGCTGGCGGAATCCGAAGCGGCCCGCGCCGAGGCCGAGGCGGAAGCGCGGCGACTGGCCGAGGCCGAGGCCGAACGGCTGGCCGCCGAGGCGCAGGAGCTGGAGCGCTACCGGTCGGAGTTCTTCGGCCGCCTGCGCGAATTGCTGGAAGGCCGCGACGGCGTGCGGATCGAGGGGGATCGTTTCGTCTTCGCCTCCGAGGTGCTGTTCGAGGTCGGGTCCGCCGATCTCTCTCCCGAAGGGGAGGCACAGATCGCCAATGTTGCGGAATTGCTGTTCGACGTGGCAGGGGAAATCCCTCTGTCGGTGGATTGGATCGTGCGGGTCGATGGCCATACCGATGACCAGCAGCTGCGCCCGACCGCCGAATACGCCAACAATTGGGAGCTGAGCCAGGCCCGCGCCCTGTCGGTGGTGCTGTTCATGAGCGACGAGCTCGGCTTTCCACCCGCGCGGCTGGCGGCGACGGGGTTTGGCGAGTATCGCCCGATTGCGTCCAACGACACGCCTGAGGGGCAGGCCCAGAACCGCCGGATCGAGCTGAAGCTCACCGAGCGATGAGCGCGCTTCGGGACGAATTGCTGGCCTGTGAAACCCGTGTGTGGGAGGCCCTGGTGGCAGGCGACGCCGCAGCGGATGCCGCCGCCTTGTCAGCGGATTTTCTGGGCGTCTACCCGGACGGATTCGCCGGGAAGGGGGACCATGCCGGGCAGTTGGCGGGTGGACCGACCGTGGTGCGGTTCCATCTGACCGATGGGCAGGTGAAACCGCTTGGCGCAGGCCACGCGTTGTTGGTCTATCGCGCGCGCTATTTGCGGGTTGGTCGGGCAGAGGAAGAGGAGATGTATGTCTCCTCCATCTGGCGTCGCAGCGGTGAGGGTTGGGTCAATATCTTCAGCCAGGACACGCCCGCGACCGGCATTCCGGTTCCCTGAGAAAAAGGCGCCCCGGAGGGCGCCTTCTTTCGTTCCTATTCCGCTGTCAGAAGCGGCGGTTTCTTCGACGTGATCCGCCGCGCGCCCGGTTCTTCGATGCGCAGGTCGATCTGGCCATCCTTGACGCCAACCTTGACATTGCCGCCCTTGGCGAGCTTGCCGAACAGCAGTTCCTCGGCCAGCGGCTTCTTGATGTGTTCCTGGATCACGCGGCCAAGCGGGCGGGCGCCCATGCGGTCGTCGTACCCCTTGTCGGCCAGCCATTCGGCGGCGGGGCGCGTCAGTTCGATGGTCACGTTGCGGTCCAGAAGCTGCGCTTCCAGTTGCAGCACGAATTTCTCGACCACCTGCAGGATCACCTCTTTCGGCAGCGCGCCGAAGGAAATGACCGCGTCCAGACGGTTGCGGAATTCGGGCGTGAAGGTGCGCTCGATGGCGGCGGTATCCTCGCCCTCGCGCCGGTCGCGGCCAAAGCCGATGGCGGATTTCGCCTGTTCCGCCGCGCCCGCGTTCGAGGTCATGATCAGCACCACGTTGCGGAAATCGACAGACCGCCCGTTGTGATCGGTCAGCGTTCCGTGGTCCATCACCTGCAACAGGATGTTGAAGACATCCGGGTGCGCTTTCTCGATCTCGTCCAGCAGCAGCACGCAATGCGGGTGCTGGTCGATACCGTCGGTCAGCAGCCCGCCCTGGTCGAAGCCCACATAGCCCGGAGGCGCGCCGATCAGGCGGCTGACCGCGTGTTTCTCCATGTATTCCGACATGTCGAAGCGCAGCAGTTCTACCCCGAGCGTATCGGCCAGTTGCTTGGCCACCTCGGTCTTGCCGACGCCGGTGGGGCCGGCAAACAGGTAGTTGCCAATCGGCTTTTCCGGCTCGCGCAGGCCCGCGCGCGCCAGTTTGATGGCGCTGGCCAGCGCCTCGATGGCCTTGTCCTGCCCGAACACCACGCGCTTAAGGCTGCGTTCGAGATCCTTCAGAACCTCGGCATCGTCCTTCGAGACGTTCTTGGGCGGGATGCGGGCGATCTTGGCCACCACGGCCTCGATCTCCTTCGCGCCGATGGTCTTGCGGCGCTTGGATTCGGCCACCAGATGCTGCGCGGCCCCGGCCTCGTCGATGACGTCGATGGCCTTGTCGGGCAGTTTGCGGTCATTGATATAGCGCGCCGACAGTTCCACCGCCGCCTTGATCGCGTCATTGGTGTATTTGATGTCGTGGTGATCCTCGAAATAGGGTTTGAGGCCCTTGAGGATTTTCACGGTATCGTCCACCGACGGCTCATTCACGTCGATCTTCTGGAACCGGCGGGACAGCGCGCGGTCCTTTTCGAAATGCTGGCGGAATTCTTTGTAGGTGGTGGACCCCATGCAGCGCAGCTTGCCGCCCTGCAACGCCGGTTTCAGCAGATTCGAGGCGTCCATCGCCCCGCCCGAAGTGGCGCCCGCGCCGATCACGGTGTGGATCTCGTCGATGAACAGCACCGCGTCAGGGTGATCTTCCAGCTCGCTGACCACGGCCTTCAGCCGCTCCTCGAAATCGCCGCGATAGCGGGTTCCCGCCAGCAGCGCGCCCATGTCGAGCGAATAGATCGTGGCGCCCTGCAGCACCTCGGGCGTCTGACCCTCGACGATCTTCTTGGCCAGACCTTCGGCGATGGCGGTCTTGCCTACGCCGGGATCGCCCACCAGAAGCGGGTTATTCTTGCGGCGGCGGCACAGCACCTGAATGCAGCGTTCCACCTCGTGCTCTCGCCCGATCAGCGGGTCGATATCCCCCTTCACGGATTTGGCGTTCAGGTCGACGCAATACTTGGCCAGCGCCGATTCCTTGCCGTCGCCCTCGGAGGCGGTTTCAGCATTGCCGTGAATGCTGTCCTCTTCATTGGCCCCGCTTACGGGACGGGATTCGCCGAAGGACGGGTCCTTGGCGACGCCATGGGCGATGAAATTCACCGCGTCATAGCGGGTCATGTCCTGTTCCTGCAGGAAATAGGCGGCGTTGGATTCGCGTTCGGCGAAGATGGCGACCAGCACATTCGCACCGGTCACTTCGGTCCGGCCAGAGCTTTGCACATGGATCGCAGCGCGCTGGATCACGCGCTGGAAGGCGGCGGTCGGCACCGCCTCGGAGCCTTCCACGTCGGTGACGAGCGTCGACAGCTCCTCGTCGATGAATTCCACTAGCGTCTGGCGAAGCTCTTCTAGATCGACGGAACAGGCCTGCATGACCTTCATCGCGTCAGGCTCTTCCAGAAGGGCGAGCAGCAGATGTTCCAGAGTTGCGAGTTCATGACGGCGCGCATTGGCGTTCGCCAGTGCGGCATGGATGGCCTGCTCAAGGGTGTTCGAAAACGACGGCACTACCTGTGCTCCTTTCGTTGCGCCGGACGGGCGTGGGGCGCTCGCGTCCGACAGTGGCCTCATACTGTTAAGGTTCGGTTTTTGTCCGTGCAGTTCAAGGCATTTCTCTTCAATTTTTCTTTGCGCCCCTGCCATTTTTCGTGATGTCGCCTAATCGGCTGGCAAATGGGTGCGAATGCGCGCCGCTCAGAATCGGTCCTTGCGGGCACGGATTTCGGTGAAGACGGCCACATCGTCGGCTGTCTCCAGTCCAAGCTGCGCGCGGATGGCAGGGTCATGTGCGCGCAGGAAGGGGTTGGTGTCGAGTTCTTCCTGCAGGGTGGAGGGCACCGTGGGCCGCCCTTCGGCGCGGGCGGTTTCGATGGCCTTGCTACGAGAGATAAGCGCCGGATTGCCGGGATCAATGGTCAGCGCGAATTTCGCGTTGCTGGCGGTGTATTCATGGCCGGAACAGACCAGCGTTTCCGGGGGCAGGGCGGCAAGGCGGGCAAGGCTTGCGTGCATCATCTCGGGGCTGCCCTCAAAGAGCCGCCCACAGCCAAGCGCCATCAGGCTGTCAGCGGTGAAGACGGCTTTGCTGGCCGGAAAATGAAACGCGATGTGGCCGACGGTGTGGCCGGAGACCTCGATCACCGTGCCGCTTTCGCTGCCAATGGCCACCGTGTCGCCGGGATTGATGGCGTGATCCAGCGGCGGCAGGCGGCCCGCGTCGGCGGCGTTGCCCCAGGTTTTCGCCCCCGTCGCCTCAACCAGCGGAGCGACCCCGTCGATATGGTCCCAGTGATGGTGAGTGATCAGGATGTCGGTCAGCGTCCAGCCGCGCGCGGCCAATTCCGCCTGGATGGGTTCCGGGTCGGGCACATCGACAACCGCCGTGGCCCCGGTCGCCGCGTCATGCAGCAGGAAGGCATAGTTGTCCGCAAGGCAGGGAACGGTGACGATCTGCAAGGGCATGGCAATTTCCTTCTTCCCGGTTAAGCTGCCCCCCGACCGTCGCCCAAACCCGAGGGGGTTGCAATGCATCTCGACGTGCTGGACCTGCGCCAGTTCTACTACCGGACCCGCCTAGGTCGCATCGCGCAGAAGGCGGTGCGCGATCAGGTCACGGCGTTCTGGCCAGAGGCGCGGGGGCAGACGGTGGTGGGATTCGGTTTCGCGGTGCCGCTGTTGCGCCCCTATCTGGGACAGGCGGAGCGGGTCATCGGCCTGATGCCGGGCGCGCAGGGGGTAATGCCCTGGCCTGCGGGGCAGGACAATGTCAGTGTCCTGTGCCATGAAACCCGCTGGCCGCTGCCTGCCGGGCTTGTCGACAGGCTTGTCTGCCTGCACGGGCTGGAGACCTCTCAGCATCCCGCGGCGGTGCTGGAGGAATGCCACCGCGTTCTGGCGCCGGGGGGCAAGGCGCTGTTCATTGTGCCCAACCGGGGCGGGTTGTGGGCGCGACGTGATGCAACGCCCTTCGGGTTCGGACGGCCCTATTCGCTCGGGCAACTGGAGGAGCAGATCCGCAATCACGGGTTCGAGCCAGAACGCCATCGCGCCGCCCTGTTCGCGCCGCCCAGTCACGGGCGATTCTGGCTGAAAAGCTCGGAGCTGGTCGAAAACATGGGTCGCAAGCTGTCGAATTACTACGCGGGCGGGGTCATCATGCTGGAGGCCAGCAAGCACACATTCGCCCCCACGCGACCGGGGTTGGCCGAGCGGGTGAAACGCCCCCTGCGCATCCTCGATTCTGCGCCCCAGCCTGCCCGCGTGAGGGATAATGACGCCGTGCAGGGGCTTGTTCATCTCTCACGGGACGGGTGAATCGAGGGCATACCGTGGTGTGCCAAGGCATACAGTTGCACCTGACTCGCGCCTTATCCACAGAAAAAGCTTGAAAATTCGTTAGCTTCAAAGCGTCGCAGGACAGCAAAATGCGTCAAAACCCCGGAAAAACAGGGGGTTCAGCGGATTCGTGCCAATTGCCGTGGCTGTTGCAGGCTGCAGAACCCTCTGATACATCCAGCGCGATTTCAGGTGGGCGGGGACAGATACCGCCTTTAGACAGAACCGCCGGGCACATCGCAGGATGTGGTCCCGGCCACTGTATCGGAAGGGTGGACGTGTCGGAAACAGCTTCGATCTCGACCGGCATTGCCTCGCGCTACGCGACGGCGGTGTTCGATCTTGCCACAGAGGATAAGGCGCTCGATGCGCTGGAGGCCGATCTGGCCACGCTGGAAGGCGCATTGGCCGACAGCGAAGACCTGCGGGATCTGATCGCGTCGCCGATCTATTCGCGCGAAGACATGCAGGCCGGTATTGCGGCCGTTGCCTCGGCCATGGGCCTGGGTGCAATCATGTCCAACACGCTGAAACTGATGGCCACCAAGCGCCGTCTGTTCGTGGTGCCGCAGATGGCCGCCGCGCTGCGTGGGATGATTGCGGATCACAAAGGCGAAGTGACCGCCGATGTCGTGTCGGCCAAGGCGCTGACCAAAACCCAGTCCGACAAGCTGGCAAAGGCCCTCAAGGCCGCCGTTGGCAAGGACGTGAAACTGAATGCGACCGTCGATGAATCCATCATTGGCGGTCTTGTCGTTAAGGTGGGCTCGAAGATGATCGACACGTCGATCCGCTCCAAGCTCAACACCCTCCAGAACACTATGAAAGAGGTCGGATAAATGACTATCCAAGCAGCCGAGATCTCTGCGATCCTCAAGGAGCAGATCAAGAGCTTTGGCCAGGAGGCCGAAGTCGCCGAGGTGGGCCGTGTGCTCTCCGTTGGTGACGGTATCGCCCGTGTTTACGGTCTGGACAATGTCCAGGCAGGTGAGATGGTCGAATTCCCCGGCGGCATCATGGGGATGGCGCTGAACCTCGAAGCCGACAACGTCGGTGTCGTGATCTTCGGTTCCGACCGGGACATTAAGGAAGGCGACACCGTCAAGCGCACCAACTCGATCGTGGACGTGCCCGCGGGCGACGGTCTGCTCGGTCGCGTTGTCGACGGTCTGGGCAACCCGATCGACGGCAAGGGCCCGATCGAAGCCGCCGAGCGTCGCATTGCAGACAGCAAGGCACCGGGCATCATCCCGCGTAAGTCGGTGCATGAACCGATGGCAACCGGCCTCAAGTCCGTTGACGCCATGATCCCGATCGGCCGTGGCCAGCGGGAACTGATCATCGGCGACCGTCAGACCGGTAAGACCGCCGTGGCGCTCGACGCGATCCTGAACCAGAAGTCTTACAACGACGCCGCCGGCGACGACGAGAGCAAGAAGCTCTACTGCGTCTACGTGGCCGTTGGCCAGAAGCGCTCGACCGTTGCGCAGCTGGTGAAGAAGCTGGAAGAAACCGGCGCGATCGACTACTCGATCGTCGTGGCCGCTACCGCATCCGACCCCGCGCCGATGCAGTTCCTGGCCCCCTACGCCGCAACTGCAATGGCGGAATACTTCCGCGACAATGGCCGCCACGCGCTGATCATCTATGATGACCTGTCCAAGCAGGCCGTGTCCTATCGTCAGATGTCGCTGCTGCTGCGCCGCCCGCCGGGCCGTGAAGCGTACCCCGGTGACGTTTTCTACCTCCACTCCCGCCTGCTGGAACGTTCGGCCAAGCTGAACGAAGACCACGGCGCTGGCTCGCTGACCGCTCTGCCGATCATCGAAACCCAGGGCGGCGACGTGTCGGCCTTTATTCCGACCAACGTGATCTCGATCACCGACGGCCAGATCTTCCTGGAAACCGAGCTGTTCTACCAGGGCATCCGCCCCGCCGTGAACACCGGTCTGTCGGTGTCTCGTGTGGGGTCCTCCGCCCAGACCAAGGCGATGTCCTCGGTTGCCGGTCCGGTGAAACTGTCGCTCGCCCAGTACCGCGAGATGGCCGCCTTCGCCCAGTTCGGCTCCGACCTCGACGCCGCAACTCAGCGCCTGCTGAACCGGGGTGCCCGTCTGACCGAGCTGATGAAGCAGCCGCAGTACTCGCCGCTGACCAACGCCGAGATCGTCTGCGTGATCTACGCCGGTACCAACGGCTACCTCGACAACGTGGCAATGTCCGACGTGGGTCGCTTCGAGGCCGGTCTGCTGGCACATCTGCGTGGCAAGAACCAGGATCTGCTGGACGACATCACCAACAATGACCGCAAGGTCAAAGGTGAGCTCGAAGACAAGGTCAAGGCAGCACTCGACGACTTCGCCGCCGATTTCGCATAAGGAGGTCAGGCAATGCCAAACCTCAAGGACCTAAAAAACAGGATCGAGTCGGTCAAATCGACCCGCAAGATCACCAAGGCGATGCAGATGGTCGCCGCCGCGAAACTGCGCCGCGCGCAGGATGCGGCGGAGGCCGGTCGCCCCTACGCCGAACGGATGAGCGCCGTCATGGGCGGCCTCGCCGCCTCGGTCGGCAACTCCGACGGTGCCCCGCGCCTTCTGGCGGGCACTGGATCCGACCAGACCCACCTTTTGGTGGTGCTGACGGCGGAACGGGGACTGTGTGGTGGCTTCAACTCGACGATCGTGCGCCTGGTGCGCAGCCGGATCGCCGATCTGCAGGCCCACGGCAAGACCGTCAAACTGCTGACCGTTGGCAAAAAGGGCCGCGAACAGCTGCGCCGCGATTACGCCGATCTGATGGTGGGTCACGTTGACCTGTCTGATGTGAAGCGCGTGGGCTATGCCAACGCCGCCGAGATCGCTGGTGACATCCTTGCGCGTTTCGACGCCGGAGAATTCGACGTCGCCTCGATCTACTTCAACACGTTCCAATCGGTGATCAGCCAGATCCCGACCGAAACCCAGATCATTCCGGCCAAGTTCGATGCGCCCGAGGCGGACGATGCCTCGACGCTCTACGACTATGAACCGTCGGAAGAGGCCATTCTGGAAGACCTGCTGCCGCGCGGTGTCGCAACGCAGATCTTCTCGGCCCTGCTGGAAAACGGGGCGTCCGAACAGGGCGCACGGATGTCGGCGATGGACAACGCAACGCGGAACGCTGGCGAGATGATCGACAAGCTGACGATCGAGTTCAACCGCTCGCGTCAGGCCGTCATCACCAACGAGCTGATCGAAATCATTTCGGGCGCCGAGGCGCTCTGACGAAATCTGGAGAAACGACATGGCACAAGCAGTCGGCAAAATCACGCAGGTCATCGGCGCTGTCGTTGACGTGCAGTTCGAGGATCATCTGCCCGAGATCCTGAACGCGCTGAACACCGAGAACAACGGCAAAGCCCTTGTTCTGGAAGTGGCACAGCACCTGGGCGAAAACACCGTGCGGACCATTGCTATGGACGCCACCGAAGGTCTGGTGCGCGGCGCGACCGTCACCGACACCGGCGCCCCCATCTCGGTTCCGGTTGGCAACGCCACCCTGGGCCGCATCCTGAACGTGATCGGCGAGCCGGTTGACGAAAAGGGCCCGGTGAACGCATCGGAAACCCGCGCCATCCACCAGCCCGCACCGGAATTTGAAGAGCAGTCCACTGCCTCCGAAATCCTCGTCACCGGCATCAAGGTGGTCGACCTTCTGGCCCCCTATTCCAAGGGTGGCAAGATCGGCCTCTTCGGCGGCGCCGGCGTGGGCAAGACCGTTCTCATCATGGAACTGATCAACAACATCGCAAAGGTGCACTCGGGCTTCTCCGTGTTCGCCGGTGTTGGGGAACGGACCCGTGAAGGCAACGACCTCTACCACGAGATGATCGAATCCAACGTGATCAAGCCCGACAACCTGGAAGAATCCCAGGTGGCGCTTGTTTACGGTCAGATGAACGAGCCTCCGGGGGCCCGTGCCCGCGTTGCGCTGACCGGCCTGACCCTGGCCGAGCAGTTCCGCGACCAGTCCGGGACCGACGTTCTGTTCTTCGTCGACAACATCTTCCGCTTCACGCAGGCCGGTTCCGAGGTGTCCGCACTTCTCGGCCGTATCCCCTCTGCTGTGGGCTACCAGCCGACGCTGGCCACCGACATGGGCGCGATGCAGGAACGCATTACCTCGACCAAGTCCGGCTCGATCACCTCGATCCAGGCCGTCTACGTTCCCGCGGACGACCTTACCGACCCGGCACCCGCCACCACCTTCGCCCACCTCGACGCAACCACCGTTCTGTCGCGCGCGATCTCGGAACTGGGTATCTACCCGGCCGTGGACCCGCTCGACTCCTCCTCGCGTATCCTCGATCCGCAGGTTGTCGGTGAAGAGCACTACCAGGTTGCCCGTGACGTTCAGGGTATCCTTCAGCGCTACAAGTCGCTGCAGGACATCATCGCCATTCTCGGCATGGACGAACTCAGCGAAGAGGACAAGCTGACCGTGGCCCGCGCCCGGAAGATCCAGCGTTTCCTCTCGCAGCCCTTCGACGTGGCGAAAGTGTTCACCGGTTCTGACGGTGTGCAGGTTCCGCTGGAAGACACCATTGCCTCGTTCAAGGCGGTTGTGGCCGGCGAATACGACCACCTGCCCGAAGCGGCCTTCTACATGGTTGGCGGCATCGACGAAGTGATCGCAAAAGCCGAGCGCCTGGCCGCAGAAGCAGCCTAAGGAGTAACCGATGGCCGATATGATGCAGTTCGACCTTGTGTCGCCGGAAAAGAGGCTGGCCTCTTTCGAAGCGTCCTCGGTCCAGATTCCGGGTGCCGACGGCGACCTGACGGCGATGCCGGGGCACAGCCCCGTCATCACCACCCTGCGTCCGGGCGTGGTCCGGGTGCAGTCGGCCGACGGCGATAAAAGCTATGTCGTGACCTCCGGCTTTGTCGAGGTCACCGCAGGCTCCGTCTCGGTGATTGCCGAGCGCGCCCATGCTGGGGACGAGGTTCGCAAGGACGATCTCTCCGATCTTCTGGAAGAGGCCCGTGCAAAGGCCGCTTCCGCCGAAGCCGACCAGAAAGACGGGGCCGAGAAATTCGTCGCCGATCTGGTCCAGCTTCTGGAAGACATGGACTAAGCCCGCTGCCCGGCGGCAAGACAAACAGAAACGCCCCGCGCCGGACTGGTTGCGGGGCGCTTTCTTTTAACCGATTTGTGAACGGCTTTTTTCCTACTACTGCCGTATTCATCCTCCAAAACGCAGGTCGGCCATAGCGATTGAGCAGATGAAAAAGATCAGAAACAACCTCGTTGGCGTCGATCAGGGCAGTCATGTGCTGTTCGAGGATTACGATGTCGGCGGTGAAATGTGGACCGGTTCAGGCAACCGGGAGGTCTGGCATCCCGTGCGCTTTGCGCAGCCGTTCAAGACGCCGCCCGCGGTGCATGTCTCTGTCACCATGTGGGACATGTCGACCGAGGCCAATCAGCGCGCCGATATCCGCGCCGCCAATATCCGCAGCGACGGGTTCGAGCTGGTCTTTACCACCTGGGAAGACACCAAGATCGCCCGTATCCGCGCCGATTGGATGGCCATCGGTGAACTGCCCTACGAGGACGACTGGGATCTTTACTGATCCGGTTCGTCTGGGACGGTGATGGCGGTCGTCTTGGCCTTGTGCTCCGGCTCCACATGGATGGTGATATTGGCATCGGGCACCGCCGCCCTCAGCGCGGCCTCGACCCGGTCGCAGATCTCATGCGAGTTTGTCACCGTCGTTTCCCCCGGCATCACCAGATGAAAGTCGATGAACGTCACCCTGCCCGCGTGCCGCGTGCGCAGGTCATGGGCCTGTACCGCGCCCGTGGCGTGCGAGGCGATGACATCGCGGATCACCTGTAGGGTCTCTTCCGGCACCGCCTCATCCAAGAGCCCGTTGAGCGAATCCTTGATCACCTTGGACCCGGACCAGAGGATATTCACCGCCACAATCGCCGCCATGATCGGATCGAGCAGCCAGAACCCGGTGGCCCAGGCCAGCAGGATGCCCGCAGCAACGCCCGCAGATGTCACCACATCCGCCAGCAGGTGCTTGCCGTCCGCCACAAGGGCAGGGGACCGTTCGCGCCGTCCCCAGGTCAGCAGAACCCAGCACCAGACGCCGTTCAGCCCCGTCGCCAGCCCGTTGATCAGCAGCCCCGCCAGCGGGGCGTCAATGGCACGGGGGGCAAGGATGCCCTCATAGGCTTCGCGCAGGATCAGCAGGGCCGCGATGACGATCATCACGCCTTCCAGCACCGCACTGAAGAACTCTGCCTTGTGATGGCCATAGGGGTGGTTGGTGTCAGCGGGCAGGGCCGCAACCCGCACCGCGATCAGCGCCGCAAGGGCGGTGACCACATTGACCGTGCTTTCCAGCGCGTCCGACAGCAGCGCCACCGACCCGGTGATCCAATAGGCCAGCCCTTTCAGGGCCAGCACCACGAAGCCCAAGATCAGGCTGCCAATGGCGAGTTTGATGGTCGTCGACATGGGCCATGCCCCCCCGACTAGGCATTTGAAACGTCAGGCCAGATCTGTGCCGAAGCCGATATCCGCGAGGTCAGCCGCGCGAATACATGCCCTCGTAGATCGGTGCGAGCGTCTCGTCCTGGAATAACGAAGACACGGACGTGCCCGACCAGGTGTTCAGGATGGCCTGCGCGAACATCGGGGCGGTCGGCACGATGCGGATATTGGGCGCGGATTTGGTGGCCTCTGTCGCCTCGATGGAATCCGTCACGACCAGCGATTTCATCACCGATTTGCTGACCCGCTCGATCGCGGGGCCGGATAGGACACCATGGGTGATATAGGAATGCACTTCCTTCGCGCCATGTTCCATCAGCACCTCGGCGGCTTTGCACAGCGTCCCGGCGGTGTCGCAGATATCGTCCACGATGATGCATTTCTTGCCGGTCACGTCGCCGATCACGGTCATTTCCGCCACTTCGCCCGGCTTCTCGCGGCGCTTGTCGACGATGGACAGTGGCGCATTGATCCGCTTGGCCAGTTCGCGGGCCCGCGCCACGCCGCCCACATCGGGCGAGATCACCATGATATCCTCCATCTGTCCCTTGAAGTGGTGCAGAATATCCAGCGCGAAAATCGGCGCGGCATAGAGGTTGTCGACGGGAATATCGAAAAAGCCCTGGATCTGGGTGGCGTGCAAATCGAGCGTGAGGATGCGTTCGATCCCCGCACCGACCAGCATATTGGCCACCAGCTTGGCGCTGATCGGCGTGCGGGCCTTGGTACGGCGGTCCTGCCTTGCATAACCGAAATAGGGGATCACGGCGGTGATGCGGCTGGCCGAGGACCGGCGCAGCGCATCGGCCATGATCAGCAGTTCCATCAGGTTGTCATTGGCCGGGTTCGAGGTGCTCTGGATGATGAACATATCCTCTCCGCGCACGTTCTCGAACACTTCGACGAAGATCTCGCCATCGTTGAACCGTTCGACGCGGGCATCGACCAGACCCACGGACATGCCGCGATGAAGCGACATCCGGCGGGCGATGGCCTGGGCCAGAGGGCGGTTGGAATTGCCGGAAATGAGCTTGGGATCGGATGCGGACATGGCAGCTGTCTCTCGGTGTGCTTATGTAACAGGGCGTTGACACCCCCTAGCATCCGGCTACCAATCGCGAAAGACCAAAGGAAGACGCAGCATGGCTAACATCGACTACTATTTCTCCACCCTTTCGCCCTTCACTTACCTCGCCGGGACACGGTTGGAGGAAATTGCTGCGAAACACGGGGCTTCGATCACCTACAAGCCGATGGATATCGCCACGCTCTTCACCCGCACCGGCGGCGTGGCGCTACCCGACCGGCACCCGGCGCGCAAGGCCTACCGGTTGCAGGAATTGCGGCGAGGCGCGAAGAAAACGGGGCTGGAGATCAACGAACAGCCCTTCTTCTTCCCCACCAACCCCGCGCCGTCCTCCTACGCCATCATCTCGGCGCAGAAGGCGGGGGGCGGCAATCTGGGCGGGCTGGTGCATGGCATTCTCGCGGCAGTGTGGGCGGGCAACAAGGACATCGCCGATAACGAGGTAATCCGCGCGGTTCTGTCGGAAAACGGGTTTGATCCGGACCTGGCGGATAAGGGCATGCTGACGGCCGCCGAGGAATATGCCCGCAATCTGGAAGACGCGGTGTCAGTCAATGTCTTCGGCTCCCCCTTCTACATCGTGGACGGGACCGAGTGCTTCTGGGGCCATGACCGGCTGGACGATCTGGACGCGCATCTCGCGGGCAAATTGTGAGCGGGTTTGCCCGAACATGGGGGGACGGCCCGCGCGAGGTTCTGGCGCTGCACTGTTCGCTGGCCCATTCCGGTGCGTGGGAGGGCATGGTTCGGGCGCTCGGGCCGGGGCTGCGCGTCACCGCCCCGGATATTCTCGGCCATGGGAAGGCCCCCGATATCGACCCGTCGCGCGACCTGCATGACCAATGCCATGAGGCCGTGCTGCCGCATCTGCCGGAGGGGCGCTTCGATGCCGTGGGGCACAGTTTTGGCGCGACGCTGGCGCTGAGGCTGGCCGAGGAGATGCCGGATCGCATCCGCAGCCTGACGCTGATCGAACCCGTGCTCTTTGCGGCGGCGAAAGGCAGCGGGGAATTCCGCCCCTACCGCGAAACCATTTCGCACTACGATTGGCTGCTGGCGGCAGGGACGCGTGAGGCAGCGGCACGGGAGTTTCTGCGACTATGGGGAGCAGCGGGTGGGCTTGATGATATGCCAGAGGGCCAGCAGCGCTACATGATCGACCGTATCCATTTCATCAAGGCGTCGGATGATGCCCTGTTTCATGACAGCGCCGATCTGGTCTCGCGACTGGCACAGGTCCGGGCTCCGACCTTGCTTATGCAGGGGGGGGAATGCCTGCCGATTACCGCCGCCGTCCTCGACCGGATGGAGCAGGACATCCCAGACACCACTCGCGTCAGTGTCCCCGGCGCGGGCCATATGGTGCCCATCACCCATCCGGTGCCGGTGGCCGGGGCGATTGCCGATCTTTTCGCGCGGTCGGGATAGGGCGCGGGAAGGCGCTTCGAAGCGCCTTGGCAAGAGTTTTCGAAAACTCTTGGCCCGCGCCTCTGGCAACGCAATCACGGAACACGCGGCTGTCCCGCGTTGTGAGGGTCAGCCGCGAAAGAGGGCCAGCAGACGTTCCACCGTCTCGCGCTCGCAGGACCAGTCGCAGACGAAACGGCAGCGGATCGGCTCGTCCTCTGGCCCCTCCAGCGAGGCATTGAAGGGGAAGAGATAGTATTTCGCCCCCGCCGCCATCGCACGTTTATGGGCGCCGCGCGGGATATGGGCGAAGATCATGTTGCCGGCCGGTTCCGCCTCCAGCGAGGCGCCGGGCAGGGTCTTTATCCCCTCCGCGAGCTGCGCTGCCGCCGCATTGGCCTGCTCGGCCAGCCGCAGCCACAGCCCGTCGGTCACGTAGGCGTCCATCTGGGCAGACAGGAACCGGTGCTTGGAGAAGAGATGCGCGCCCCGCTTGCGGCGCAATTCCAGCTCCCACGCCTGCGCGGGGTCGAAGAACACAACCGCCTCCACCCCCATGCAGCCGTTCTTGGTGCCGCCGAAGCTGACCGCATCGACACCGGCTTTCCACGTCATTTCGGCGGGCGTGCAGCCAAGCGCCGCGCAGGCATTGGCGAAGCGCGCGCCGTCGAGATGCACCTTCAGCCCGTAGGATTTCGCCACATCCGTCACGGCGCGGATTTCATCGAGCGAATACGCCGTGCCGATCTCGGTGATGTTTGTGATCGAGACCGGGCCACGCTGAACCCCATGCACGCCCTTGTCGCCCGTCGCCCTGATCGTGGCATCGAGCCGCGCCGGGTCCATCTTGCCATCGGGCCCGTCCACCAGCACCAGCTTGGCGCCATTGGTGTAGAATTCGGGCGCGCCGCATTCATCCTCTTCGGCATGGGCGATGCGATGCACGAAGACCCCGTCCCAAGGGTTGGCCACCGTCGCCAGCGCCAGCGCATTGGCCGCCGTGCCGGTTGCCACAAGATGCACAGATGCCTCGGGTGCTTCGAAGAGATCGCGGATCTTTTGCGTCACACCCGGCATGATGTCGTCATTGCCATAGGGCATCTGGTAGCCCGCATTTGCGCGCATCACCGCATCCATGATTTCGGGCGCGGCGGGGCCGGTGTTGTCGGAGGCAAAGATCATGTGCCGGGCTCCTCGATGATGTAGTCTTCCCACTCTTCTTCCGGCACCTCGAATTCGGGCACCGTCAGCCCGCGCATCGACACGCCGGCGGAATGGACGCTTTCGGGGTCACCAGACACCAGAGGGTGCCAGTGGTAAAGGGGCTTGCCCTCGTGGCGCAGCCGGTAGGCGCAGGTTTCTGGCATGAAATAGGCGACGTCGCCCATGGTCTCGGGCGTCAGCTGGATGCATTCGGGGACCAGCGTCTTGCGGATCTCGTACTGACCACAGCGGCAGGTGTCGTCGTCCAGCAGGCGGCAGGCGACGCGGGTCAGGGCGACCTCGCCGCTGTCTTCATCTTCCAGCTTGTTCAGGCAGCACTTCCCGCAACCGTCGCAAAGCGCCTCCCATTCCGCAGGCGTCAGCTTTGCCAGGGGCAGGGTCCAGAACTCGCGCCGCAAACGGCTCATTCCAGCGCCTTCAGGATCGCGCGGGCCGTGTCGCTGTCGGCATCCATCTGGGTGATCAGCGCGTCGAGCCCGTCGAATTTCAGCTCGGGCCGCAGATAGTCGACCAGCGCTATGGACAGGTCCGTGCCGTAGAGATCGCCTTTGAAATCAAACAGAAAGGTCTCAAGGTTCGGCACATCGCCGTTGAACATGGGCCTCACCCCAAGCGAGGCAACGCCGTGGTAATGGCCCGCATGGGGGCCATCGAGCACATCGACCAGCACCGCGTAGACCCCAAGTTTCGGCAGGTGCAACCCGTCGAGATTCATGTTGGCCGTGGGATAGCCCAGTTGCCGGCCCCGCTTTTCGCCATGCACGATCTGGCCCTCTATCCGGTGCCAATGCCCAAGCATCGCGGCGGCATCACGGGGACGGCCATCGGACAGCGCGTTGCGGATATTGGTGGAACTGATGGCCCCGAGATCGCCATGCAGGATCGGGACGATATCGACGTCGAACCCGAAGCGTCTGCCGAACTCGGTCAGCATCTCGGTGGTGCCGACACGGCCCTTGCCGAAGCAGAAATCGGCCCCCACGATGACGCGTTTCAGGCCCAGACCCTCGGCCAGAACATCGCGGGCGAATTCTTCGGCGGTCAGGTGGGAGAGGGCGGTGTTGAAGGGCAGCTCGTAGAGAATATCGACGCCGAGCTTTTCCAGCCGGTGCGCCTTGGCCTCGGCATTCATCAGCCGGAAGGGCGGGGCATCGGGGGCGAAGAACTGGCGCGGATGCGGTTCGAAGGTCAGGATGCCAAGCGGCAGACCCTCGACGCGGGCCCGGTCGATCACATGCTGGTGGCCCAGGTGAACGCCGTCGAAATTGCCGATGGCGGCAGAGGCACCGCGGTCTTCGGGCAGGGCATATTGATGGTCGCGCAGTATTCTCATGGCACCGGCTTAGCGGGCCTGATGGGCGAGGGCAAGCGGGGGCTGACCGGGAATTGCCTTGCTGGTCATGGGTCGCCCTTCCGCGCCGCCATGCAGGCCGGTTTCGCCGCCTTCGGCGTCGATCCGCGGGGGGCTAGCCCCCCGGACCCCCCAAGGTATTTTGGCCAAGATGAAAGGGTTAGTCGAACTTGCGGGACGGGGCGAGCACCATGGCCTCTCCCTTGAGAACCGGCTTGCCGCCGATGGTGCATTGGGTCTTCAGCGTCACGCGGCGCTTGGCGATGTCCATGTCCATCACCTCAACCTCGGCGCGGACCCAGTCGCCGGGGCGCACGGGGGCGAGGAATTTCAGGCTCTGGCCCAGATAGACCGTGCCATGGCCGGGCAGTTGTTCGCCGATCACGGCAGAGATCAGCCCGGCGGTCAGCATGCCGTGCGCGATGCGGCCTTCAAAGATCGTGTCCTGGGCATAGTCGTCATCCAGATGCACCGGATTGCGGTCGGTGGAGACCTCGGCAAAGAGCTCGATATCGCGGTCGGTCACCTGTTTCATAAGGTGTCGGGTCATGCCGATCTCGATATCTTCGATACAGATCGTTCCACGGGGGAAGTTGTCGAGCATATCTGGAACCTCACGAGTCATCTTGACCCGTCTCATAGCGGAAACCGGCGAATGCTGCAATGCAGAAGTAACAATGTTCTGCAATTAGCCCCTTATGTCGCAACTATGTTGCTTGATGCCTAGCGCAGAAAGCCGATGGACCAGGTGGCCTCGACCTGCGCAGCGGTCAGCGCCTGGTCCAGTTTTTCCGGATCTGGCTGGTCGGTGGTGCCAGTATCCTCGCGGCTGAGGCCGCCGGAAATGAACAGGGAATCAATGGGTTCGCCCTGTGCCCCCAGGATATCGGTCTTCAGCCCGTCGCCTACGGCAAGGATGCGCTCGGGCGGGCAATCGACCCCCGCCTGTGCCAGCCGCATGCGCGCCAGTTCGTAAATCGGCGCGTGGGGCTTGCCGAAATAGAGGCTCTCTCCGCCCATCTCGGTATAGAGCTGCGCCAGCGCGCCCGCGCACCATTCGCGGGTCTCTCCACGATCGACGACGATATCGGGATTCGCGCAGAGGAGTTTGAGGTTTTTCTGTTTTGCATACAGGAACTTAGGGCGCATCACCTCAGGGTCGGCAGAGGGGTCTTCTGGGCCGGTGCAGACGATGCCTTCGGCCTCTTCCAGCGGCACCTGGGTGATTTCGACCGCGTCGCTGACGACCTCCATGGGCGCGAAAAAGCTCTGGTCGTGGGGCTGGCCGATGAACCAGACCTTGCGGCCCACCAGACCGCGCAGCATGGCCGCGCGGGCGCTGTCGCCGGAACTGGCGATCGCATCCCAGCAATCGCGCGGAACGCCGATCTTTTCCAATTGTTTCTCGACACTTGCACGCGGGCGGGGGGAGTTCGTCAGAAGCAGGACATAGCCGCCCTTGGCCTTGAAGGCGCGCAGCGCCTCGACCGCCTCGGCAAAGGGGGTGTAGCCATTGTGCAGGCAGCCCCAGAGGTCGCAATAGAGCACGTCGTAGCGGTCGGAAATCTCGGATAGCGAGCGGATGATGGTGGTCATTTTTGCCGGGCTCCTTCTGGGTCGGTGCCTGATTACGGGAGCAGTCCGTGGAAGGGAAGGGGCGGCGAAATCGGGGGGTGCCGGGCGTGCACCGGGCGTACACCCCCTGTACACCCCCGTTCAGACATGAAGCTGTTTTCGCAAGGTGGCGGCTTAGCGGAACACGCAGACCGTGCCGGACCAGATATGGCTGACGATGCCTTCCCTGTCGGACAGGAGGCCGGAGATCTCACCGGCCTGGAATTCCCATCCGAGCGTGGATTCCATGACCTCCAGCGTTGCGAAACCGCCAAGTCCGGCCAGCGGCGTGCCAAGGCCGACCCCCGATTGCGTGGTCAGGGTCGAGCCGGGGCGCAGCATCCAGCCCGCCAATCGGTCCTCTTGATAGACCAGGTCGATCTGGCGGGTGAAGCTGGCGACGACAACGGGGCCTGCGGGGCAGTCTTCCGGCAGGTAGACCGAAAAATCATGGCCCATGATCATGGTCAGGGTCCGCAGGCTTTCATGAAAGGGCGTGCCGAAGGGCAGGGTGGCAGTTGCGGTCGCATCGGCGGATGACAGGCCAAGCCCTCCCTGGCCGATGGTCACGATATCGCCGGGGGCCGGGCTGTAGCTGTCGGCCAGCACGGGCGTGGCCAGCAGAAGGGTGAAGACAGCGGGCAGGATGGGTCGCATGAGGCACCTCTGGTTGGGCGCCTTCATTTTCTGCCGGGGACACAGACGCAACAAGGGGCAGCCAATGGCCGCCCCTTGCGTAAGCTGAAACTGGCCGATCCGGGATCAGAGCGCCAGGTTCGGGATGATCTGCTTTTTGCGGCTGACGACGCCGGGCAGGACCACGGTGTCGGCATCGCCCACGACGGTGGCGAAGCTCTTCTCGGCCACGGTCTTCACCAGATCGTTGGGAACCAGCAGGGTGGATTCCTCGTTCAGGATATCGACCACGAACAGAAGCACCTGATCGACGCCGTCTTCTTCGGCCACTTGCGGCATGGTGGCGACAAGGCTGTCTTTGCGGGACAGGACGGTGCCGGGCGAGGTGGTTTCCAGAACCGAGACGCGGAACTTGGTGCCCGCGACCTCATAGGCCTTGGAGTCCATGCGCAGCAGTTCGGCGTCCGAGAAGGCGGAGACGTCGGATTTGGCGGCGAACATCTCGGCGGCATAGGCGGCTGTGTCGATGCCCAGATCGGCGGCCAGCGCCTCGACCACTTCACGGTCGCGGTCGGTGGTGGTGGGGCTGCGGAATTCCAGCGTGTCGGAAAGGATGCAAGAGAGCATCGCGCCCTTGATCGCCTCGGGCATCTTGGCGGCGTCGTCCCCCATCAGGTCATGCATAATGGTGGCGGTGCAGGCCACGGGGCGAATGGTGATGTCGATCGGGCCCTTGGTCTCAATCCCGCCGACCAGCTTGTGGTGGTCGATGATCGCCTGAATATCGGCGTCATTGATGGCGTCGGGCAGTTCGGCGGGGTTGTTGGTGTCGACGATGACAACCGGTGCGCCCGCATCGACGGCGTCGATGATGCGCGGCTTGGGCAGGTCCCATTTCTGCAGCACGAAAGCCGCTTCGGTGTTGGGCTCGCCCAGAAGGACGGCTTCGGCGTCGGTGCCTTTCACTTCGTTCAGATACCAGGCCCAGATGATGGGGGAGCCGGTGGAATCGGTGTCGGGGGATTTGTGGCCGAATACGAGCGTGGTCATGGGATGGGGTCCGTTCATCTTGAGTTTGCGCGCGTCATACAGAAGCGGCGCCGGATTGTCAGGTGGAAGTTGTGCCGCAGGACCGGGGTGGTCAGCGGGAAGGCGCGGCGCGGTCCTTCAGCCGATTGGCGATCCGGGCGGCGAGGCGTTTGAGGCCGATA
Organism: Nioella sediminis; assembly: GCF_001879695.1. Lineage (GTDB taxonomy): Bacteria > Pseudomonadota > Alphaproteobacteria > Rhodobacterales > Rhodobacteraceae > Nioella > Nioella sediminis. The sequence goes on along the minus strand of NZ_MNBL01000016.1, from coordinate 3,393 downwards.
CCGGTGCGGAACTCGAACTCCTCGTAATGGATGTCACGGGCGCTGATGCCGTGGCGGGCAAGGCCCGATTGCAGCGCCCGGCGCAGCCCGGCGGGGCCGCAGAACCAGAGCTTCAGCGGCCCATTGGCGGTGGCTGCGATCCGGTCGGCGGTCAGCCGGTCGCCCGTGTCGGAAGCGAGGATATGGAGCGTCAGGTTATCCACGCGGTTGGCGGCGGCCTCGACCCGCTCGATCTGGGGTGCCTCGTCTCGGGACCGGACGCACCAGAAAAGCGTCACCGGGGCGGGCAGCGTGTCGGGCAGTGCCTCGGCCCAGGCCAGGAAGGGGGTGATCCCGATGCCGCCGGCGACCCAGATTTCAGCGGCGTTGGCCCATGTCCGTCGCTGGAACCGCCCGAACGGCCCCTGAACGCGCAACGGGGTGCCCGGCGTCAGGTCGCGGCCAAGACGATGGGTGAAATCGCCAAGCGCCTTGACGGTGATCTGGAGCGTGCCGTCCACCGCCGGAGGGGCCGAGAGGGAAAACGGGTGCGGTTCCGTCAGGCCGCGCGATCCGAAGGTGAAGACGGCGAACTGGCCGGGGGCAAAGCGCAGCGGGCGGCTGGTCGGGGTCATGGTGATCTCGGTCGCGCCGCCGGTCTTGCGGAGACTGCTGACCTGATAGCCGGTCGACCGGCGCAGGGCAGGGGGCAGCAGCGTGACCGCATAGGCCAGCACGCCCAGACCGCAGATCGCACCGACATAGAGCCCGAGCGCGGAGCCATTGGCGAAGGGCTTGAGGATGAACAGGTAGTGGATGGCCCCGGCGATGAAGAAGCCGCCCATGGCCTTATGGGTCCAGCGCCACAGGTGGTACGGGATGAAGGTTGCGATGGAAATCACCACCAGAACCAGCAGCCCGTAAAGGCTCAGCTCCCCAAGGGTTTCGGCGATTTCGGTCAGGGCAGTTTCCCGGCCGATCCCGTCCATATCGGCGTCAATCGTATCATGCAGCAGGATCGCGGTCATCGCGACGATGCCGGACCATTTGTGCAGCACATAGACCTTGTCCATCGGCCCCATCAGCGCCTCGATGCCGGGCGCGCGCGTTGCCATGATCTGCGCCCAGGCCATCAGGATCAGCGCCAGCGTGCCAAGATACTGGCTGAACAGCGCCACGGGGTCGGCAATATCGGGCAGCGTGGCGAAGAGATAGGCGGGGATCAGGCAGGAGAGGACAATGATGACTAGCCCGGTGGCGCGCATTGCTGTGGCCCTTGTGTTGAGCGGATCGGATTGGAGCGACGGGCTAGCGGGCCGGGAGCGTTTTGTCAGGTCGGTATGCAACCTTGACGCGACTCGATCAGGGGGTGGTGCCCGAATGCCACGATCCGGGCGCGCTATCGGGTTACGGGGCTGCGTGCGGATGCGATGTTATTCGGCGGCGATCTGTCCCTCGTCGCCAAGGGCAGAAACCACGCGGTTGCGGCCCTGGTCCTTGGCCCGGTAGAGCGCGAGATCCGCGTGTTTCAGCATATCGGCCACGTGATCGCCGCAGGCCGGGTAGCTGGTCACGCCCGCCGAGGCGGTGATGCGGGGCAGCTTGCCATCGCCATAGGCCAGTTCCAACTCGCTTAGCGCAATGCGGAAGCGCTCCGCGATCTCCAGCGCGGCGGCGTGATCGAGGCTGGGCAGCAGCGCCACGAATTCCTCGCCGCCAAGGCGACATGGGGCGAGCGGCGGGGTAAACACCTCTCGCATCAGGGCGCCGACCTCTCGCAGCACGATATCGCCCGCGTCATGGCCGTGATGATCGTTGAATTTCTTGAAGTGGTCCACGTCGAGCGAAATGAGCGACAACGCGCTGCCCTGCCGCCGGGCGCGGCCAATCTCCTTATGGGCGGCATCGAGGAACCAGCGGCGGTTCCACAGGCTGGTCAGCGGGTCGCGCACGGATTGATCCATCAACTCCTGCCTCAGCTGCACATTGGCTACCGCAAGGCTGATCTGCTCGGCGCAGAGCAGGCCCAGTTCCCAGCGCTGTTGCAGGAAGGTTTCCACCATCTCGCGCGACATGATCGACCTGTCAAAGGCGGAAAAGGCCAGGTGCAGCAGGCCGATGGTTTCGCCATGGGCGATGATCGGCAGACAGAAATAGGGGGTATCTTCACCCTCGACATGGGTGCAGGGAAATTCGATGGCGCGGGTGCCATAGGAATAGGCCCGACCGCGGCGCAGGGCCCAGCAATCCTCGGCATCTATGTGTTTGTGAGGCTCGTGATCGCCCCAGCAGGTTTCCAGATCCAGCGTGTCGCGGGAATTGGAGTAGATATAAAGCTGCCCCTCTGATTCCGGGATCAGGGTATACATGGATTTCTGCACGACCTTCAGCAGCTCCTCCAGCGATTTGGCGGAATAGAGCCATTCGCTGACCTGAGAGAGCAGCTTGCGTTCATGCTGGCGCTGTTCTTCGTTGGCCATCACCTCGCGCGTCTTTTCCTCCATCTTGCGGCGCTTGGAGATGTCGCGGTTGATCGACATGTGATGGGTGTGATTGCCGTTCTCGTCGAAAATGGGCGTCAGGGTCTTGTCGACCCAGATCGGGTCGCCACTGGCGGAATAGTGCAGGATATCGACCGTCAGGGTTTCGCGCCCTTCAATGGCGCGCAGGACCTTGTCGCGCGCGGCGGGGTCCGTATCGGGGCCGTCCAGCAAGCCGCGCGCAGGCTGGCCGATGATGTTTTCCAGCCGGTGGCCGAACATCCGTTCGAATCCGGTATTCACCCAGACGATGTCATTGGCCAGATCGGTCACCAGCACCGCGTCGAGAATATGGCGCAGCGTCAGTTCCGCATAGCGGCGGTGGTCCTCGGACCGGTCCGGTTTGTCGTCTTGGGTCTGTGTCACATGCATGTCCTGCGGGATGCGAGTATCGCGCCCGACGCTATGGCCAAAGCGTGAAGAAAGTCCTGACAGCCCCGGCTTTTCCGAGTGCATTTTAGGCAATTCGCGGATCAGGCGGCGGTCAGGCCCGTCGCTTCCGGGTCTTGTCGGCCTCGGACCCGCGCCCCAGCAGATGATCGCGATATCGTTGCAGATGCTTGCGCAGCAGCAATGGGCGGGCCCGTTCCGTCATCGGGCGGCTGGACGGGTGGCGCAGCAGCAGGCGCAGCACCGGGTCGGCTCGCAGGGCCTGGGCCCCGGTGAAGACGCTTTCGGTCCAGACCCCTTCGGCACAGATCAGCTGATGCCGGTCGAACAGCAGGTGGAAATAGGTCAGCCCCCGAATGGGGCAGGGCGCATGGCTGGCCTTGCCCAGTTCCTCGACGATGTGACGGGCGCGGATCAGCACCTCGCCCTTGCCGCTGGGCCGCGGATCATGGGCCAGGAACGCATGTTGACGCGACACGAGAAG
>NZ_MNBL01000159.1 GCF_001879695.1 Nioella sediminis | reverse complement strand
ACCGCCAATACCCCGTGTGCGATTGGCAAGCCCGCCCCAAGTTGCCTATCTTTCCGAAAGGTGACATGAACCCAGCCAGAGAAACATGGGGTAGCTGCGGCCCGGCCTGCGACTGATCAGGGGAAGACGATGACGATCCATCTTTACAAGAACGACCTTCCCGACGGGCTGGACCTTGGGCCGGTTGTTGCAATCGACTGCGAAACGATGGGTCTGAACCCGCATCGTGACCGGTTGTGTCTGGTGCAGATGTCAGGCGGGGATGGTCATGCGCATCTGGTTCAGGTCGAAAAGGGCCAGACCGATGCCCCGAACCTTGCGCGGATGCTGGAAGACCCCGAAGTACTGAAACTCTTCCATTTCGGGCGCTTCGACATTGCCGCAATGTATCACGCCTTCGGCGCGCTGGCCGCACCGGTTTTCTGCACCAAGATCGCGTCGAAGCTGGTGCGCACCTATACTGATCGTCACGGGTTGCGGAACCTGTGTCAGGAGCTGTTGAACGTCGACATTTCCAAGATGCAGCAAAGCTCTGACTGGGGCGCGCCGAAGCTGACCGATGCGCAGATGACCTATGCTGCGTCGGACGTTCTGTACCTACACCGGCTGAAGGAGATTTTCGAGACAAGGCTCGACCGCGAAGGCAGGACCGAGATCGCGCAGGCCTGTTTCGATTTCCTGCCCACCCGTGCCAAGCTGGATCTTGCGGGCTGGCCCGAGATCGACATCTTCTCTCACTGAGGGGACGGACATGGCCGCGCCCAACACCTATTCGCGTGTTGTCGCCTGGGTAAAGGTGATCCTGCCGCTGCTTGCGCTGGCGCTGCTATCGACCCTGTTCCTGTTCTCCCGCACCCCGGACCCGAACCGCGCCATTCCCTTTGCTGAAGTGGATGTGGAGGAACTGGCCCGCGAGCAAAGCCTTGGTCAGCCGCGCTTTGCAGGCACCATGTCGGACGGGCGCGAGGTGATCTTCACCGCCGCGCGCGTGGTCCCAAGGCTGACCAACCCCAACATGCTGGATGCCGAAACCATCGAGGCCCGCATTGACCTGAACGCTGATTCCATCCTGCTGATCGTGGCAGGCAGCGGACAGTTCGACCTGCGCAACGAGGCCGCCGATCTGGGGGACGAGGTGCAGCTGACGACCACCACCGGTCTGCGCCTGAATACAGAGCTGATGCATTTCGACATGGGCACATCCAGCGCCGTTGCGCCGGGAAATGTGCTGGTCACCGGCCCCGGTTTGTCCCTGACAGCCGGATCAATGCGACTCAGCGCTGTTGATGGAAACGACGTTGTCCTTTTTAATGACGGTGTTCGGGTGCTATACGAGCCCGGAAGTTAACGGAGCTTTCATGCGCGCCTTTCTCATTGCCCTTTGCGTGGCTTGCCTTTCCGCTTTGCCGATCTCGGCACAAACATCCATCGGATTCGGGGGGGTGTCGCATGACGCCAACCAGCCGATCGAGGTGACGTCCGACAGTCTCAGCGTGGATCAAACCACGGGAAATGCGGTGTTTTCCGGCAATGTCATCGTGATCCAGGGGGATCTGAGGATGGCGGCGGGCGAGGTGTCTGTCATCTACGGCACAGGCGATACGCAGCAGATCCAGCAGGTTCTGGCCACTGGCGGCGTGTTGCTCACGCGCGGGGAGGACGCCGCGGAAGGCGCACAGGCGGAATACTCGGTCGAAACCGGTCACGTGTTCCTGTCGGGCGATGTCCTGGTGACGCAAGGGCGCACCACGATTGCCGGCGACCGACTGAATATCGACCTCAACACCGGTAACGGCACCGTCGAGGGCCGGGTGCGCACCATCCTGCAACCCGCGGGGCAGTAACCCATGGCAGACCGGCCCGATCTTGTGATGGAACAGGGCCAGCAGGGCCTGCGCGTCACCAATCTGCGCAAAAGCTACAAGCGCCGTCCGGTGATCCGCGACGTGACCATGACATTGGACCGGGGCGAGGTTGTGGCCCTTCTCGGGCCCAACGGATCGGGCAAGACCACCTGTTTCTATTCGATTGCCGGGCTGGTCGCGCCCGAAGGCGGCAAGGTCATTCTGGACGGGCAGGACATCACCTATCTGCCGATGTATCGCCGCGCCAAGGCAGGCATCGGCTATCTGCCGCAGGAAATGTCGATCTTCCGCGGTCTGACGGTCGAGGAAAATATTACGGCGATTCTCGAAGTTGTGGAAAAAGACCGCCACAAGCGTCACGAACGGCTGGAGGAACTTCTGTCGGAATTTTCCATCACCCATCTGCGCGCCGCCCCGGCCCTGTCCCTGTCCGGAGGCGAACGCCGCCGCGCCGAGATCGCCCGCTGCCTGGCCTCGAACCCCCGATATCTGCTTCTGGACGAGCCCTTTGCGGGCGTCGATCCGATTGCGGTATCCGAGATTCGCGCGCTGGTGTCCGACCTTAAAAAACGAGGGATTGGTGTCTTGATCACCGATCACAACGTGCGCGAAACACTCGAGATCGTGGACCGCGCCTATATCCTGCATGACGGCACCATGTTGATGAGCGGCACCGCCGAGGAAGTGGTGCGGGACGAGAACGTGCGCCGGGTCTATCTGGGCCACAGTTTCCGCATCAGTTGATCTTTGCCAACGGTCGGATCACGTCGAGTTGTCGTTGACAGAGCGCCCCGATTCAGCGCCAAATGGTGGGGATGTACGAAAGCGTTCCCGATCTTGCACTGCACATCGCCGGACCCACCGGGCCGACGAATGCAAGCAAACATCAGGGGCGCTTTTTTGTTGCATCGCTGTACTGACTTACGGCCGCCCGGGGATCCATTCCCGCGTCGGCCGTTCGCATTTAAGGAGGTCCTATGCGCTACCAGATCAGCGGAAAACAAATCGATATCGGCGACGCCTTGCAAACCCATGTGAAGGACAGCCTTGGCGCCGTCGTGGAAAAATACGCTGAACGTCCGACCGACGCGAATATCGTGTTCTCGCGTAGCGGCCACGAGCATGTCTGCGAAGCCACCATCCATCTGTCGACCGGGCTGACCGCGTCAGCAAAGGCCGCCGACCATGAAATCTACGCATCCTTCGACCAATGCGCAGAGAAGATGGAAAAGCAACTGCGTCGCTACAAGCGCCGCCTGAAAGACCATCACATCAAGCGATCAGAGCCCGTTGAAACCTTCGCCGGTTCCTCGTATATCCTCGCGGGCTCGGACCATGGGGATGAGGACGAACCGGAGTCGCTGCAGCCGATGATCATTGCCGAGATGGAGACGAAAATCCCGTCCCTTTCGGTTGGTGAAGCGGTGATGCAGATGGAGATTTCCGGAGCGCCCGTTCTGATTTTCCGAAACGAGGGACACGACGGGTTGAATGTGGTCTACCGCCGCGAAGATGGGAATGTCGGCTGGATTGACCCCCGTTAACAGAAGCAACAGGGGCCGGGCGCAGGCGCGGCCCCAGACCGGGACAGTTTCATGGATCTTGCGTCACTATTGAGCCCGACAGCGGTTCGTATCATCGCTGATGTCACCAGTAAGAAGCGGCTGATTCAGGCCGTGGCCGATGTCGCCGCGCCACTGACGGGGTTGTCGATGACGGACATCACGTCGGCCCTGCTGGAACGCGAAAGCCTTGGGCCCACCGGCTTCGGCAAGGGTGTTGCCCTGCCGCATGCGCGCCTGTCCGGCCTGACCGGGGTGCAGGGCGCTTTCATCAAGCTGGATCGACCTGTGGATTTCGACGCCGTGGACCGCCAGCCGGTTGATCTGGTTTTTGCGCTGTTCGCACCAGAGGAAGCGGGAACCGAGCATCTCAAGGCGCTGGCGCTTGTTTCTCGCACCCTGCGCGACCCGGTCCTGTGTGAAAAACTGCGGGCCAATTCAGACGCGGCGACGCTGCATACCTTGCTGACCGAGGCACGCGCGACGCAGGCGGCCTAAGGCTCCCAGGTCTGGAAGCCGAAATTCAGGAAATCCTTGCGATAGATGTCGAAGATCAGCGACTCGATCTCACTGTCGTTGATCTCTGTCAGCGGGAAAGGCACCTCTGGTAGGGCCATGTCGAACTCTGCGCCATCGCGTCCTTGCGTTTTAGCCAGCTTCGGCAGGTCTTCGATCAGCTCCTCTTCCCGCAAGATGCGGTCGGGTAGAGCGAAATTGGCCATGCCCTGAATCAGTGCAGTCTGGGACGCGAAGATCTGTTCCACTTTCAGGCTGGTCTGCCCGGCGAGGTTGCCTTTCAGGAAATTCAGAAAGGCGATGAACGCCTCCTTGTGCTGGTCGGCATAGTAGCCGGGGATCAGCCCGTCCTTGGGAATCGGCAGGTTGTAGCGGTTCTTCAGCACCCGCCGGATATTCGCATAGGCGGGCCTGTCGGCGGGCAGAATGCAGCTGTTGAACACGTGATAGGCGCGTTCCAGCGGGTGACGCAGGACGGTAAAGCTGCGGTGGCCCGGATGTTTGCGCATCCATTGGCGGATGTCCTTCTGCTTTAGCCCGGTCAGCAGCTTGTCCCCGCCGATGCCTTCCAGCCCCGCCATCCAATCCCGGATCGGATCGACCGCAGCGCCACGGATCGGCATGAACATCAACCCTGTTTCCGGCATCAGGACGAACCCCGGTACAGCCGCATGGCGTGCAGGTTCGAAATTGGGCGTTCTGCTCAGGTCAAATCGGTCCAGCTTGGCCAGCGACCGGACCATGTGGTCGTAGTTTTCCACTTTCTGGCTCAGATCGCTCGGGTTTTGCTTTTTCAGCTTCGAGTTCGTGGCCTCCAACGCATGGCTCGACCTCAGGAATCGCGCCAAGCCGTTCACGACCTCCACATCGTTGATGTCCTCGTATCGAATGTAGAACGCCGCCTGCCCCGTGGTCTGCAAGCCACGTTGCAGCCGGATCTGGAACGATTGCAGATCTTCCAGCATGGTCTCGAACTCCCACAGCCGAAATTCCACCTTGGCGCTTTTCTGGTGCTTCATATCGGTCAGCCGCCATTGCCCGGTCTCGGTTGCGATCCGGCGGCTGACATAGCTTTCCAGCGGATTGCGGGTCAGAATCACCTTGGCAATGCGCGGATCGGGAAGGATGCGGTCCAGCACACGCGGGTCGTGATCGTGGAAAAAGCGGAAGCCGGGCAGCGCATCGCCCGCGTTTTCGATGATCGCTTCCAACAGGTCGAGCGGCTTCTCCTCGCGCCTGTCCATGTCGATGCCATGCATCTCGAACGTATTGTGATGGCCCATGAAGGTCGGGTTATAGACCTCGCCCAGACAGTTCAGATCCGGCAGATCGTTCAGCGTCGCCTCAAGGTAGTTCGAGCCCGTCCGCATTTCGGCAAAGATCACGAAGGCATCGAAACGGTCGGACATGGGTTACCTGACAAGATAGGGCCGGGATCCGCCCGACCTGGGTTGCATTCCGGGCTGGTTGACGGGGAAGTCACCCGTGACATGCGGGTTCATCCCCTGGTTCTTCAGATTCTGCAGAAACTGGCCAAAGCCCGACAGATCGACCATGCGCGGCGCCTCGGTGATGCGCGCACCGGAGGACGGGCCCCCGATGGCATCGAGGATTGATTGCAGATTTTCCATCGGTTCTTCCACAAACTCCGCCAGGGACCAGATCTTCACCTCTGCCCGTGTCTGCACCCGGCGCAGAATGCTGACGAAGTCGATCTCCTGCTTTTGCAGCAGGGCTGCCGTCTTTCGGATCGTGTGGAAATCCTGGTTCGAGTTGAACAGCGGCACCGCCCAGGCCCCTGTCACAACCGAGATCTGCGCATTCCCGTCAGAGGCGAGAAACGCCCCGATCCGCTGTTCGTCGCGCGGGCTGAACTGAAACACCTGACGTTCGCCCCGCGTGTTCCAGATCAGGCTGGTCAGGAAGTGTTCAGGGTCATAGTCGCGAATGGCGGCGGCCGAGGACAGGCAGCCAGCATAGACATCCGCATCGCCCGAGAACCGCACGCGCACTGGGTCGAACAGGTTGCCATGCACCCGCGTGCCAAGGCGGCGGGCCAGCCACGGTTCGAAGTTCTCGAAAAGGTCGTTGAAGCCCTGAAAGACCGAATAGGGCGCGCTGGTCTTGCCGTTTTCCCAGTCAGGGTTCGGGAACCGGCTGTGCATATACATGCCCGCCCGCCCCCGCGTTCGTCGTTCCAGCGCCTTGGAAAAAACGCGGTCGATCTTGCCCGGTGCCGGTTCGGCCATGACGGTGCCGCGATCCTGATCGGTCAGAAAGGTTTCATAAAGCCGATCCGCCTTATGCCAGATCTTGCGCGCGACGAAGCAATCCGACCGCCGCAGCAGATGCAGGTGGTCATCATAGAAGACATGGGGTTTGCCCTGAAAATCGAACTTCGAGAGCGTCAGCGACCGGCTTTCGATATGGGTCGAATACTTGCGAACCAGTGTCTGATAATAGCTTTCGTCAGGAATCCAGACCAGTTTGAAGAACCGGTCATAGGCCTTGCGTGAGGGGTCCTGCAGGATGGCTGACAGGGTCTGACGGGTCAGGCACCACCATTGGCTGCCCAGATGCGGCACCAGATCATCGGGCATGGTCCGCTTGAAACCCACCTTGCGCTGCAGCTCTACATAGCCGTCAAACAGCCTGCGGTGACGTTTCCACGAGAAGGGGAACCTAAGCTGGAACCGTTCCGCATGCAGCCCGTCAACGGTCCATTCCACGTCTTCGGTCGTCACGCTTTCGATGAAATCGGTGCGCGGGCGGGCCGCAAGATAGGCTTTCAACTCCTCCACGGGGCGCAAGGGCAGGCAGGATCCGCTGGACAGAAAAACATGTCTGACATTGGGGAATTCGGCCAACATCATCTCGGATGCGGTCTGCGATGCGGCGACGAGAGACCACGTCCCCCATTCGCATTTGTGCCGCCCGCAGAACTTGACGTTCGGCAGGTCAGACAGATCGGATTTCAGACCCGAATACGCCTCATTCGACACGCGCTTGTCCACGTGGATCACCACCGGGCAATCCCGTTCCGCCCAATGCCGCGCCACCTGTGCAGCGCGGTGCAGCGCCGTGTGGCAGAGCATGACGAACCCGACACTCATGCCCAGTTCCCCTTGGACATGAGGCCGAGGATTTCCAGTTGCCGCCAGTTGATGAAGCGTTCAGACCATTTGCACCAAAGGTTGGGGTCTTCCTGCAAACCGGCGGCATAGGCCTTGTATTCGTGACTGTTGGCGTAGTGCTGTTTGCGCTGAAGCTCTTCCCGCGCCTTCGTGGTGAAGGTGTCGAGGAACTTGGCATGCATCAGCACGCCGGATGCCTTTTCGCCGCCCCATTCATCGAACACGAGGTTCAGCCCGCGCGGCAGCAGCATGTGGGTGGAACTGGCAAAGGCATAGTTCTTGTCCCATTTCACCAGCGGAATCTTGTTCAGCGCCGGGGCGCGTTCAGGATTGTCCGGGAAGAAAAGGCGCGCCCGTGGGCCGCCCTGAATCCAGAGGTTCCCGAAATCCCAGTTGCGCTTGATCATGTAGTTGCCGCTGTCGAACCAGCAGGCAATGTCGAACGGATTCTGTCCCTCGCTGTAAGGCTGCGTCGTGATCGGCCCCTTGGGATACATATCCAGCAGCATCGCACCAAAGGACTTGATCGAACTGCTTTCCAGCCAATCGGTCAGCGCAGGGATGGGGCGCGTATCGCAGAACGGGTAGACAAGGAATTCATCCGGGTCGACGACGACACACCAGTGACCATGGCCATATTCCCGCAACAGCGCATTTAGCCAATCCATCCCGAAGCGGGAGCGTTTGTAGCTGGCAGGCGTCGTCCAGACAGAACAATCGCCCTGCCCGGCCAGGTATTCGCGCGTGCCATCGGTACTGTCGTTGTCCACAAAGATGAAATGCGACACGCCCCTGTCACGATAGTAGCGCAGGAAATAGGGCAGGCGGATTCGCTCGTTTCGCAGGGTGACGAAGCACAGAACATCGTTGGGTCGGATCTGGTCGGTGCGGTCTGCCACAAGCAGAAGATCCCGCGCCTTGCGCCAGGCACGGATCAGAAACCGCTTACGTTCAAGGCGCAGCTTGTAGCGCTGAACCACCTTCATACCATGTCCCCTGCCCGGGCCTTTTGAAGGGCCTCAGAAACCGTGTCGAAATGTGCCTGCCACGTCGGAAGCTTGGCCGCTGGCAGCACCTCGTCCGCCAGTCTATCCCCCGATCGTTTCTTAATCGTTTCCAGCCAAGAATACGCGTCCTGAGGGTCAAGGTAAACGGCGCAATCGTTAACGGTTTCACGCAACACCGGAAGGTCCGAGCAGATTGGCAACACCCCAAGCCGCGCGGCCTCCAGCGGGGGATAGCCGAAACCCTCTGCCAGCGTCGGAAACAGCAGCCCATGCGACCCCTCCAACAGGGTGCGCACCTGACCATCGCTCAGGTCGTTGTGTTCAAAGATCGCGGTTCCACGTAGCGGGTGGGTGTCGAGCCGTTGAAAGAATTCCTCCGATGCCCATCCCCTCTGGCCAACAATATGCAGATGCGGGCGACCGGCTTCGGGCAACATCGACCAGACATCCAGCAATAGCTGGTGGTTCTTGCGGGGCTCAATGGTGCCAAGACACACAAATCGGGGAGTGTCAGGGTCTAAACCGGGCGATAACGGCTCTTTCTCCACGCGATCGGGCAGGCCGAGATGGGCCGTGACGAAGGCCATGTCAGCGCTCATGTGCCGCGCAAGTTGTCGGCTTGTGTCCTCCGAGTTGCAGATGATCAGATTAGCATGATCCTGACTGGCTTTCAGCATCTTGCGAAAATGTCCCGGTATCTCGGGACGAGAGAATTCCGGATGGTCCAGAGGAATGGCATCGTGCAGCAGCACGGCGACCTGCACATCCGGGTTGGCCCGAAAAGCCCGTAGACAGTCCACGGACAGGTTGCTGTGACCGACATTCAGATAGGTCGTGTCTTCCCGCAGGTTTTGGGACAACAGTCGAAACAGGTTGGCATGCAGGCAACGGGCAATGGCATGGCGACGCAGCAAAGCCTCGGCCCTATGTCGCGGCAGATCGGACTTGCCGGTCAGACGTGACAGCAGATCAGGCTGTGGCCAGTCCACGTTGCCGTCAAAAGCGTTCAGAAACGCCTGCGCGCCCGCTGCCCCGAACAAGATATACCCGCGAGAGCTGCGCACCAGAAACCGTGGGTCCGGATCCGTCCTCAGAACCCAATCCGCATAAGCGCGTTCGACGCGATCCACGCCCGTCAACTGACCTCGCCCGACGCGGGACAACAGCCGCGTCAGGTCAAGACACAGGGCAGGCCCGGTCATAGGTTACTGGGCTGCGTTCTTCGTCGCCGACATCTGGTCGAGGAAATGAGAGAACTCATCGCGCAGATCGTCACGTGCCAGACCGAAGGCAACCGTCGCCTGCAAGAATCCTGCCTTGGACCCGCAATCATAGCGCTGACCACGGAAACGGAAGCCATAGACGTTGTCCGATGCCTTGATCTCTTCGGCAATCGCGTCGGTCAACTGGATCTCTCCGCCTGCGCCCGATTTTGCACGGTTTAGGTTGCGCATGATGTCCGGCGTCAGGATATACCGACCGATAACCGCCAGATTCGACGGGGCATCCTGAATGTCCGGCTTTTCGACCATGCCCTTGACCGATACGACCGATCCCATGTCGTCGCGAATGTCGAGCACCCCGTAGGACGACGTCATCTCGGGTGGAACCTCCATCGCGGCGACCATGTTGCCACCGGTTTCCTCATGTGCCTCGATCATCTGTTGCAGACAGGGCTTTTCCGCGGCGATCACGTCATCCGGCAGAATGACCGCGAACGGCTCGTTCCCCAGCAAACGCCGCGCGCACCACACGGCGTGGCCCAGGCCCATGGCCTTGTTCTGGCGGATATAGGCAATCTGGCCGGAATCCATGTTGGTGGACTTCAGCGTCTGCAAAAGCTCGGTCTTGCCCTTCTTGCGCAACGTGCTTTCCAGCTCGGGCGCGATGTCGAAATAATCCTCAAGCGCGCTTTTCCCGCGGGATGTGACAAAGATGAATTCCTTAATGCCCGCTGCCCGCGCTTCATCAATCGCATACTGGATCAACGGGCGGTCGACGAGCGTCATGATCTCTTTCGGAATGGATTTGGTCGCTGGCAGGAAACGCGTGCCTAGTCCTGCCACCGGAAAAATCGCTTTGGTTACTTTCTTCATCTTCGTCTCCAACAGGTTGGAACCTACTTGTCTGCCGTCAGATCCCATAATACGGGCCAATCGCGGCAAACTTCGTTCCTTTGAACGCTCTCTTTATGACACCTCGTCGGTATTGCATTCAGGGGCATCGGAAATCCAGCGAATTTTTCTCAGCCTTTCGATTTCGGTCCTTATGCGCCTACCAAGTGACCAGATCATGAAAAGCCGCTGATTTCTTGACGATCTTCCGAACAAACCGCCGCTTTGCAGCCAGTAGCCCTGAGGGGTGAAGACAACCCGATGCGCCCGCATGGTATGATCGAAGATCATCAACGTGACCGACCTGCCATCCTGCGCAAGCGATTGCGCCTTTACTTGCAAGCGGCGGCGCGAAAACCACCGTCCCGTCAGCAAAGCCGGGTCCGGGGCGGGCGTGGACAGAAGCGGCTGAAAGGCGGGGCTGGGTCCACTCGCTTCAAATGAAGACACGGGCAGCGTTTTGCCTGCGTCTAGCCCGGCTTCGAACCCGTCAAGCAGTTTGGCCCCGGCCTGCACGGTCAATGCGCCGGAGTTCACCAGTCGTTCGACCCGTTCGGATTGTTCCGCCCTGATCGCAGAGAGGCCCTCTGTCACCTCGTCTCCGGTGGCATGCTTCTGCAGATAGAGCATGCTGCTTTGACCAATTTCGAACAGGCTGAGCGGTACGCGGTCCCCGGTGCGTCGTTCACTGGCGGCGTATCCATGGTGAACTGTGGCAAATGGCGCATGAACGACCCTGTGACCGGCGCGCATCAGACGATAGGCAAGATCGGTTTCATCAAGGTAGAACGCGAACCCTTCGTCGAACCCTCCAACCGCAACGGCCACCTCCCGGCGGATCGCCATATTCGTGCCTTCCAGCTTGACAGCGCGACCTTCCGGCAATGGACCCGGGGGCGCAGGGAACGCTCTTCCAAGCTGGTCAACGACCCGATTGGCCCACTGAACGCTGATGCCGTTCCGCCCCAGAACAGTGCCTGTCGCGGCGGCAATATCAGTGTCTAACAAAGGGAAAACGAGATGAGTCAGCCATGTTGGCTCCGGCACCGCATCATCGTCGATGAATGCCACGATCTGGCCGCAAGACAGTGCCAGCCCGGCGTTGCGTGCAGCAGAGATATTGGGGGTGTCCTGCAACGCTGTCTTGATTCGGTCGCCAAAGGGCAGATCGGCAATGGCTTCAAGACCCACCGCATCGGCCACGACAATCAGTTCGAAGGGACGATAGAAAAGCTGCCCGATCCCGATCAAAGCCCTGCGCAGCAAGGCGGGGCGCCCGTGGCTGACGACAATGACGCTGACGGGCGGGCAGTCTGTCAAGGCGCCCCCATCTCGGCCAGCATGGTCTCTATTCTCGGCACGTCTTCCGGGTTGTTCAGCTCCCAGAACTTGCGGCCGCGCGCCTCCACCTCGACACACAGAACGTTGTGACCGTTTTCGAGGAATCGAAGCTGTTCCAGCCCTTCCAGTGTTTCCAGCGCGCCAACCGGCCAGGTCGGGTAGGCAGACAAGGCATCGGGCCGATAGGCATAGACACCGACATGGTGGAACACCGGAGTCGGCTCATCGCGCTGATAGATACGGCCCGTGTAGGGGATGACCTCTTTCGAGAAATAGAGCGCATGGCGATTGGCGTCGAAGACCGCCGTTGTGCCGCCAACGCGCCCTGCATGCCGGTCTGCCATGAGCGCCGAATGGGTTTCCCCGTCGCAGCACAGAACCGGCGTGGCCAGGGCCGCATCGGGGGCGGCTTTCAGTCCGCTGATCAGATCCTCCAGAAACCAGGCGGGCGTCAGCGGTGCATCCCCTTGAAGGTTTACCACCATGTCCACGTCATCGCCCAGCATGCCCAGCGCCTCGGCACAGCGTTCTGTGCCGTTTCGGCAGCTGTCCGATGTCATCAGCACCTCGGCGCCAAACGCCTCTGCCGCCGTGCGGATTCGATCATCGTCCGTCGCCACATAGACCGCATCCACGCCATCAACTTCTTGCGCAGCCAGCCAGCTGCGTTCGATCAGGCTGCGGGAAATGCCGGTGGCGCCCTTCAGCTCTGCCAGCGGCTTGCCGGGATAGCGGGTCGACGCATAGCGAGCGGGGATGATGCAAACAGTGGTCATTCAGCCAGCCTTGAGATCGACGCCCGGAGCATGGGCGATGAAAAACGGGTTCTCATATCCGGGTTTACCGTAGGTGAACGGGGTGTGGTCGTCGAACCGGATCACATGCCCACCCGCACCACGCAGAACCGCGTCGCCCGCTGCCGTGTCCCATTCCATCGTCCGGCCAAGACGCGGGTAGAGATCGGCCTCGCCCGTTGCGACCAGACAGAACTTGAGGGATGATCCCGCGCTCTTCATGTCTTCAACATTGTACTTGCCGATATAGGCATCGGTCGCGGCATCCCGGTGCGACTTGCTAGCGACGACCAGAAGAGCCGAATTATCCGGTTTAGAGACTGAAATCGCGGCAACGTTGCCCTTCTTGTCATTGTCGAACGGTCCGGTTTCCTCGACGGATCGACCATCAGCCTCGGTGTAGAACAACCGCCCCTTGGCAGGCGCATAAACGACTCCTCGGATCGGCACGCCGTCCTGCACAAGGGCGATGTTCACCGTGAAGTCGCCACGGCGCTTGATGAATTCCTTGGTGCCGTCCAGCGGATCGACGATGATGAAACTGCTGGCAGATTGCGCGTGGCTGGCAGCCTGTTCCTCGGTCACAAGAACCATGTCCGGGAAAGCCGATCTGATCCCTGCTGAAATCAGGGCATCGGCGGCCTCATCAGCCTCGGTCACCGGGCTTTCGTCCGACTTTGCCTTCACCTCGAAATCATCGGCATTGTAAATCTCCATGATTCGATCACCAGCCTGCAGGGCCAGGGTGCGGAAGACTTTCTCGATACTGGGGAAATCCATCCCGTTCCTCCTTGGGAGTTTCATTGAAAAAACCACTTTTTGCCGTTATCGTCGCCTAACAAGAATTGAGCAAGGTATCCCTGCGACAAAGACGGGGGCCAGACGTTCGGGCAGACAACATTTCGGTACACGCATGCAGTTCGGTCATTCCAGACGCAAATCGACCTTCGCCATTCTGCTGAGTCTGGCTGAGCTGACATATACCTCCACGGTTCGAAAGGTCCGGCAATCGCACGGCAATGCCATCATGGCCCTGCTCATGAGCATGCTTCAGGCGATCCTGTTCGTCGTGGCCTTCTACTTCATGTTCACGGTTCTGGGCACGCGCAGCATGATGATCCGGGGGGATTTCCTGATCTACCTCGTGACCGGCATCTTCCTCTATCTGACCCATATCAAGGCCCTTGGTGCCGTGATGGGGGCAGAGGGTCCGACCTCGGCCATGATGCTGCACGCGCCGATGAACACGATCGTGGCCATCGTGTCGTCGGCCCTGTCCGCACTGTATATCCAGACTCTGTCGCTCTGCGTGATCCTGCTGGGGATTCACACGATCTTTGACGGGCTGGTCATTCATGACTGGTCGGGCGTGACCTTCATGTATCTGCTGTCATGGGCATCCGGCTGCGCGGTCGGGCTGATTTTCATGAACCTAAAGCCCTGGTTCCCTGATTTGATCGGGATCCTGCAAAGCGTCTATACCCGTGCAAACATGATCGCGTCCGGCAAGATGTTCGTCGCAAACGCATTGCCGGCGATGATGCTGCCCTGGTTCACGTGGAACCCGCTGTTCCACCTGATCGATCAGGCCCGCGGCTTTGCCTTTAACAATTACTTCCCGCATCACACCAATTGGCACTACCCGATCTATTTCACCATCGCCCTCGTGATGCTGGGGCTCATGGGCGATTTCTATACCCGGAAACGGGTTTCCGCGAGCTGGACGGCAGGACGATGAAAAAACTTCTTTTAACCCTATTCCTTGTGTTTTTTGGCCATGCAGTGGCGGCCCAGGTACATGATTACCCCGCGCTCTACCGTGTCACCGGTGTGGCTGCGACAGACGTGCTGAACGTGCGGTCCGGTCCCGGTGTGAACCATCAGATCATCGGGTCTTTCGCCCCGAACCAGACCCATGTGGAGGTTGTGGGCACCACAGAAGATCGCCGGTGGGGCCGCGTCATCATCGGGGAAACCTCTGGTTGGTCCTCGATGCGGTTTCTAACCCGGATGGGGCCGGACTGGAACGCAGGCCTTCCCGCACCGCTTTATTGTCACGGGACCGAACCTTTCTGGAGCTTTGAGCGCCTGATCGGTGGCGGCAACTTCAACAGCGTGGCGCTGGCAGCCCCGGAACCCTTCGCCGAATTGTGGAGCGGGACCGCCTCTGCCAGAGGACCGCAGGCCTTCGGCATGGTTCTGGACAGCGGCAATTCCAGGATGACGGCCTTCATCCGCCGAGGCATCTGTTCAGATGGCATGAGCGATCGGGACTACGGAATCATCGCCCATTTCCTGCGCACGAGCCCCCAGGGGTCCGAGCTGCTGGAAGGCTGCTGTTCCCTGTCGCGCTAATCGACCACCCGCAAGGTCAGGTTGATCCTCCCCCCGTTCGGCAAGAGCGGGGAGGAGCCAAACTTGATCCGGTCGATCCCGTGATGGCGTAGCCGTGCCTCGCCACCCATCACCACTACATCACCGGACCGCAGCCAGACGGATCTGGTTGCTCCGCCACGCTCGACATTGCCCATCCGAAACAGCGCCTCATCCCCGAGTGAGATGGACAGGACAGGCTGGCTGAAATCCTGTTCGTCCTTGTCCTGATGCAGCCCCATGCGGGTGCCTTCGCCGTAAAAGTTGATCAGGCAGCAATCGGGATTTCGCACCGACCCTGACAATTCCTGCCAGACGGCCAGAATGCTGCCCGGAATCGCGGGCCACTCCATCCCGTTCGGATGCGTCGCCTCATACCGATAGCCCCGCCTGTCACTGACCCAACCGACCCGACCGGCAGAGGTCATGCGCACAGACATCTTCTGCCCGCGAGGCGTTACGGGGTGAAACAGCGGCGCCGCTTGAACAACCTTGCGGATATCCGCCACCATTTGCGCCTGCGCATGGGGCGACAGGTGGTCGGGATAGATGTCGAAGCCCTGAATCTCCAGCTTGTTCATGGGCGCACCTCTCTCAATCTCTTCCACGGATGGAACCTGAGTCAGATTCCGTCCATTTCAACGCTTTGCCACGCTTGCAGCGGCCGGAACCCCCACTTATATACCCTGCGAAGCTCGGTCGGGGCACTCTCCGGCCAAATTGGGATAAGGGGCCGGGGGCCGCAATCGGACCCGCCCCCTGCAACATCGCCTTGAAGAAGGAATGACAAAGACATGGCCAAAGTGATTGGTATCGACCTCGGCACCACGAACTCCTGTGTTGCCATCATGGACGGATCGCAGCCCCGCGTTATCGAGAACTCGGAAGGCGCTCGGACCACCCCTTCGATCGTCGGCTACACCGATGACGAAAAGCTGGTGGGTCAGGCCGCAAAACGGCAGGCCGTCACCAACCCTGACAACACCATCTTCGCCGTAAAGCGACTGATCGGCCGCCGCGTGGGTGACCCCGCGGTCGAGAAGGACAAGAAACTGGTGCCCTATGCCATCGTGGACGGTGGCAATGGCGACGCCTGGGTCGAGGTGAAGGGCGAAAAATACAGCCCCAGCCAGGTGTCCGCGCTGATCCTGGGCAAGATGAAGGAAACCGCAGAAAGCTATCTTGGCGAGGAAGTGACGCAAGCCGTCATCACCGTACCCGCCTATTTCAACGACGCCCAGCGTCAGGCCACCAAGGACGCCGGCAAGATCGCGGGCCTCGAAGTGCTGCGCATCATCAACGAACCGACCGCTGCCGCGCTGGCCTATGGTCTGGACAAGAAGGACAGCAAAACCATCGCGGTCTATGACCTTGGCGGCGGTACCTTCGACATCACCATTCTGGAGATTGACGACGGCCTCTTCGAAGTGAAATCCACCAACGGCGACACCTTCCTTGGCGGTGAAGACTTCGACATGCGCATTGTCAACTACTTGGCGGACGAGTTCAAAAAGGAACACGGCGTCGACCTGACCAAGGACAAGATGGCCCTCCAGCGCCTGAAAGAGGCCGCCGAGAAAGCCAAGATCGAACTCAGCTCCGCCACCCAGACCGAAATCAACCAGCCCTTCATCTCGATGGGCAAGGACGGCACGCCGCTGCACATGGTCATGAAGCTGACCCGCGCCAAGCTGGAATCGCTGGTGGGCGATCTGATCAAGGCGTCGCTCAAGCCCTGTCAGGCCGCGCTGAAGGATGCTGGCCTGTCCAAGGGCGAGATCGACGAAATCGTCCTGGTCGGCGGCATGACCCGCATGCCCAAGGTCATCTCGGAAGTGTCGAGCTTCTTCGGCAAGGAACCGCACAAGGGTGTGAACCCCGACGAAGTCGTGGCCCTGGGCGCCGCCATTCAGGCCGGTGTTCTGCAAGGCGACGTCAAGGACGTGGTTCTGCTCGATGTGACCCCGCTGTCGCTCGGCATCGAAACGCTCGGTGGTGTCTTCACCCGCCTGATCGACCGCAACACGACGATCCCGACCAAGAAGTCGCAGATCTTCTCGACCGCAGAAGACAACCAGAACGCCGTGACCATCCGCGTGTTCCAGGGTGAACGGGAAATGGCGGCCGACAACAAGATGCTGGGCCAGTTCAACCTTGAAAACATCCCGCCCGCACCGCGCGGCATGCCCCAGATCGAGGTGACCTTCGACATCGATGCCAACGGCATCGTATCGGTCGGCGCCAAGGACAAGGGCACCGGCAAGGAACAGCAGATCACCATCCAGGCATCCGGTGGCCTGTCCGATGACGATATCGAACGCATGGTGCGCGAAGCCGAAGAAAACGCCGAGGCCGACAAGAGCCGCAAGGAGCTGGTCGAAGCGAAGAACCAGGCCGAAAGCCTGATCCATTCGACCCAGAAGTCGATGGAAGAACATGGTGACAAGGTCGATCCGACCACCATCGAAGCCATCGAACTGGCGATCAAGGCGCTGGAAGAAACGCTTGAATCCGAAGACGCGGCCAAGATCAAGGGCGGCATCCAGAACGTCACCGAAGCCGCGATGAAGCTGGGTGAAGCCATCTACAAAGCCCAAGCCGAGGAAGCTGGCGAAGACGCACCGGACGGTGTGGATGAACCCGGCGGCGTCGATGACGACATCGTGGACGCGGATTTCGAGGACCTCGACAACGACCGTCGGTCGTGATCGCGTGAACTGACCCACGTGCGACCGGCTGAGGACACCCCTTGGCCGGTCTGCGCGTTTGAGGAAGGCAGCAATCCAAATGGCAAAACGCGACTATTACGAGGTTCTCGGGGCCTCCAAGGGGGCCTCGGCGGACGAGCTGAAAAAGGCCTACCGCAAGAAGGCCAAGGAACTGCACCCGGACCGCAACGCGGACAATCCGGATGCCGAGGCTCAGTTCAAGGAAGTCAACGAAGCCTACGAAGTGTTGAAGGATGCCGACAAGAAGGCCGCCTATGACCGCTATGGTCACGCGGCATTCGACGGCGGCATGGGCGGCGGCCCGCGTGCGGGCGGTGGCCGGGGCCAGGGCGATTTCGCCAGTGCCTTTTCCGATGTGTTCGAAGACCTGTTCGGCGATTTCATGGGCGGTCAGCGTGGTGGTGCCCGCAACAGGGCCACGCGCGGGTCCGACCTGCGCTATAACCTCAGGATCTCGCTGGAGGAGGCCTATGCAGGCCTGCAAAAGGCGATCACCGTTCCGACATCGGTGTCTTGCGGTGAATGCAGCGGCAGCGGCGCGGAAGGCGGGGCCGAGCCCCAGACCTGCCCCACCTGTTCGGGCATGGGCAAGGTTCGCGCACAGCAGGGCTTCTTTACCGTTGAACGCACCTGTCCCACCTGTTCGGGTGCTGGCCAGATCGTGAAAAACCCCTGCCGTGTCTGCGGTGGATCGGGCCGGACCGAGAAGGAAAAGGCCCTGTCAGTCAACATCCCCGCCGGTGTCGAGACAGGCACCCGCATTCGCCTTTCGGGCGAGGGTGAGGCCGGGCTGCGCGGCGGGCCTCCGGGTGATCTTTATATCTTCATCGAAGTGCAGGATCACGCAATCTTCCAGCGCGACGGGCTGGACCTGTTCTGCCGGGTGCCAGTGTCTATGACCAAGGCCGCCCTGGGTGGCGAGGTTGAGGTGCCCACGATCGACGGTGGCCGCAGCCGCGTGAAGGTGCCGGAAGGGTCTCAATCCGGTCGGCAGATGCGCCTGCGATCCAAGGGCATGCCCGCGCTGCGCGGCACCGGTCAGGGCGATATGTATATCGAGCTGGCCGTTGAAACCCCGGTGAAACTGACCAGCGAACAGAAAGAGCTGTTGCGCCAGTTCGAGGAATCCTGCGCCAAGTCGAACAACCCGAATGCCACGGGCTTCTTCGACAAGGTCAAGAATTTCTGGGACGGCATGACGAGCTGAAATCGCCCGGTTTAGAGACGAAACAGGCCCGCGAGAGACAATCTCGCGGGCCTTTTCCATTCAGTGGCCAATGCGGCTGGCAGCCATCGCGGCCATGTTCAGGATGTCGTTCGAGGTAGACCCCGTCGAACAGATCTGCACGGGATGTTCCAGCCCGGTCAGGATCGGACCGATCACGGTCGCGCCAGCCATCTCCTGCATCAGCTTGACCGAGATCGACGCCGAATGCCGCGCCGGTACCACCAGCACATTCGCAGGACCGGACAGGCGGGTGAACGGATACTGCGCCATGACTTCGCGGTTCAGGGCCACGTCGACGGTCATCTCGCCATCGTATTCGAAATCCACGCCCCATTTGTCCAGAACCTCTGGCGCAAGGTGCATCTTCTCGGCCCGTTCCGACACCGGATAGCCGTAGGTCGAGAAGCTGACGAAGGCCACACGCGGCTCGATCCCCAGTCCACGCGCCACGGTTGCACCGCGCTGCGCGATCAGGGCCAGATCCTCGGCCTCGGGCCATTCATGGACCAACGTATCGCCGATCAGCACGATCTTGCCCTTGTTCATCAGAACCGTGACCCCAACCGCACCATCCTGCGCCCGCGCATCGAAGACATGTCCGATCAGTCCCAGCACATGCGCGGATTTGCGGGTGGCCCCGGTCACCAGACCATCCCCATGACCATGCGCCAGCATCAGCGACGAAAACACATGACGATCACGGGCGGCCAGCCGGTGAATATCGGTTCGGTCAAAGCCCTTGCGCTGCAGCCGGTCGTAGAGGAAGGCCTTGTAGGTATCGAGATGAGGCGTGTTCGCCGCATTCACGATCTGCAATTCGCGCACTGCGTCGGCAAGACCAACGCTTTCCAGCTTTTGTTTCACATCCGCATCGCGACCCACGACAATGGCTTTGCCCATGCCGTTGCGCTGATAGGCCACCGCCGCGCGCAGAACGCGCACATCGTCGCCTTCCGCAAAGATCATGCGGGCCTGCGCCGCACGGGCGCGCGCGTTGATCCCGCGCAGGATCGAGGCCGTCGGATCCATCCGCGCATTCAGGGTCTGTGCATAGGCATCAAGGTCGATGATCGGCCGCCGCGCCACCCCGGTTTCCATCCCCGCCTTCGCTACGGCGGGCGGGATCGTGTAGATCAGGCGCGGATCGAAAGGCGTCGGGATAATGTAGTCACGCCCAAAGGACAGCTTGCGGCCATAGGCCATCGCGACCTCATCCGGCACGTCCTCTCGCGCCAGTTCGGCCAAGGCTTCGGCACAGGCGATCTTCATCTCGTCATTGATGGCACGCGCGTGAATGTCCAGCGCCCCGCGGAAGAGATAGGGAAAGCCCAGAACGTTGTTCACCTGGTTGGGATAGTCGCTGCGTCCGGTGGCCACGATGGCATCCACCCGCACCTCATGCGCCTCCTCCGGGGTAATCTCGGGATCAGGATTGGCCATAGCGAAGATCACCGGATTATCGGCCATGGATAGCACCATGTCCTGCGTGACCGCGCCCTTGGCCGACACGCCAAGGAAGACGTCGCAGCCCTTCATGGCATCTTCCAGCGTGCGCGCTTCGGTCTTGACCGCGTGCGCCGATTTCCACTGGTTCATGCCCTCGGTGCGGCCCTGGTAGATCACGCCCTTGGTGTCGCACATGATGCAATTGTCATGCCGCGCGCCCATGGCTTTGAGCAGCTCAAGACAGGCAATTCCGGCTGCACCCGCGCCATTCAGCACGATCTTAACATCCTCGATCTTCTTGTTCGACAGATGCAGCGCATTGATCAGACCTGCCGCACAGATCACCGCGGTGCCGTGCTGGTCGTCATGGAAGACGGGAATGTCCATCTGTTCCTTGAGCGTCTGCTCGATGATGAAACACTCCGGCGCCTTGATGTCTTCTAGATTGATCCCGCCGAAACTCGGCCCCATCAGGCGCACTGCCTTGATGAATTCGTCCGGGTCTTCGGTATCCAGCTCGATATCAATGGAATTGACGTCGGCAAAGCGCTTGAACAGCACCGCCTTGCCTTCCATCACCGGCTTGGACGCCAGCGCGCCAAGGTTCCCCAGCCCCAGCACCGCCGTGCCGTTGGAAATCACCGCCACCATGTTGCCCTTGGTGGTGTAGTCATAGGCGAGTTCCGGGTTCTCGGCGATGGCCTCGCACGGAACCGCCACACCGGGCGAATAGGCAAGGCTCAGATCGCGCTGCGTGGTCATCGCGGTCGAGGCCTGAATGTCGATCTTCCCCGGACGCGGTTCCAGGTGATAGGCCAGCGCCTCTTCGCGTGTGACTTTCGTCTTGTTCGACATTTTCGCTCGGTCTCCGTTTATCCAGCCAGATTGTCTTAGAGCGATTGCCCCAACGTCACAACCAAGCAGTTTTGCGGCCTTTTACCCGGCCCGCGCAATTTGTACTGTGGCGGCGCAGGCAAGGGGATGTCGATGACCGCACAAGTGACGCCGATGATGGCGCAATTCCTGGAGATCAAGGCGCAACACCGCGACGCGCTGCTGTTTTACAGGATGGGCGACTTTTACGAGATGTTTTTTGACGATGCCGTCGCGGCAGCCGAGGCGCTGGATATCGCGCTGACGAAACGCGGCAAACATCTGGGCGAAGACATTCCGATGTGTGGCGTCCCCGTGCATTCCGCCGAGGGCTATTTCCTGACGCTGATCCGCAAGGGGTTTCGCGTTGCGGTCTGCGAACAGATGGAAGACCCGTCCGAGGCGAAGAAGCGCGGATCGAAAGCTGTGGTTCACAGGGCGGTGGTTCGTCTGGTTACGCCTGGCACCCTGACCGAAGACACGCTGCTGGAGGCGCGGCACCACAATTACCTCGCCGCCTATGCAGACATCAGGGGAGAGGCCGCGCTGGCCTGGACCGATATCTCCACGGGTGCGTTTCACGTGATGCCCTGCCCGCTGGTCCGGCTGGCCCCGGAACTTGCCCGGCTGTCTCCTCGGGAAATTCTGGTTGCGGATGCTGTCAGCGACGACGTTCTGTCTGTGATCGAAGAGGCAGAGATTCCCGTAACCCCGCTGTCACCCTCCAGCTTTGACAGCGGGGCGGCGGAGCGGCGGATTCAGTCTCTGTTTCAGGTGAAATCGCTTGAATCCTTCGGTGCTTTTTCCCGCCCCGACCTTGCAGCAATGGGTGCGATCGTCGACTATCTGGAGATTACGCAGAAAGGCAAACTGCCACTTCTCCGACCGCCGTCTCGAACCTTGGCGCAGCGGATGATGCAGATCGACGCGGCCACCCGCCGCAATCTGGAACTGACAGCCTCCATGAATGGCGGGCGCTCCGGGTCGCTTCTCGCCACCATCGACATGACCCTGACCGCAGGCGGTGCGCGCTTGCTGGAACACCGCCTGTCCAGCCCCTCGACCCAGATCCCCGTAATTGCCGACCGGTTGGAGACCGTAGAGACATGTGTGGAGGACTCGCGCCTTTGCGATACCCTGCGTGAAACGCTTCGCAAGGTGCCCGACATGGACCGCGCCTTGTCACGTCTCGGGCTCGACCGTGGCGGCCCGCGCGATCTTGCCGCCATCAGAAACGGCCTGGCCGAGGCGGCCCAGCTTCACCAAAGTCTGAAAGATCGAGACCTGCCCGAAGGTCTTGCCCGTGCCGTGGGCGCGCTATCCGGGCACGAGGACCTGATGGATCAGCTCGAGTCAGCTTTGATCGCGGACCCGCCTCTTCTTACGCGCGATGGTGGGTTCATTGCGCCGGGCTATGACAAGGACCTGGACGAAACGCGGCAGCTACGCGACGAGGGGCGCGGCATCATCGGAAAGATGCAGGCCGACTATGCCAAGCAGACCGGCATCCAGTCGCTGAAGATCAAGCACAACAACGTGCTGGGGTACTTCATCGAAACCACCGCGACCCATGCGCAGAAGATGCTGTCGCCACCCCTGTCCGAAACCTTCATTCACCGACAGACCACGGCCAATCAGGTGCGGTTCACGACAGTGGAGTTGTCCGAGATCGAAACAAAGATCCTGAACGCAGGCAACCGGGCATTGGAGATCGAGAAAGCCCTGTTTCAGTCTCTGAAACAGGCGATCTTGACCCGAAACGAGGGCGTCGGAGCCGCGGCAGCGGCCCTGTCTGAGATTGATCTGACCGCAGCTCTCGCGCATCTCGCCCGGTCCGAAAACTGGGTCCGTCCCCAGATGGACAACAGCCGGGATTTCATCGTCGAGGCCGGCCGTCACCCTGTCGTGGAACGCGCGTTGCAGAAGGACGGAGAACCGTTCATTGCAAATGATTGCGATCTGACCGCCGAGGGCAATGCCGCGTCATTGACCCTGCTGACCGGACCGAACATGGCCGGTAAGTCAACCTATCTGCGTCAGAACGCGCTGATTGCAATCCTCGCCCAAATGGGCAGCTTTGTGCCAGCAAGGTCCGCGAAGATCGGCCTTGTCAGCCAAGTGTTCAGCCGTGTCGGGGCCTCCGACGATCTGGCGCGGGGACGATCGACCTTCATGGTCGAGATGGTCGAAACCGCTGCGATCCTCAACCAGGCCGATGACCGTGCGCTGGTTATCCTCGATGAAATCGGACGCGGCACCGCCACCTATGACGGTCTTTCCATCGCATGGGCCACTTTGGAACACCTGCACGAGGTCAATCGCTGCCGCGCTCTCTTCGCCACCCATTACCACGAGATGACCAGCCTCGCCGACCGGATGGAGGGCGTCAAAAACGCCACCGTCGCCGTCCGCGAATGGGAAGGCGACGTGATTTTCCTGCACGAGGTGCGCCCCGGTGCCGCCGACCGCAGCTACGGTGTGCAGGTGGCGAAACTGGCAGGTTTGCCCGCATCGGTCGTGGCACGTGCCCACGATGTGCTGGATGCGCTGGAAAAAGGCGAACGGGAAGGCGGTGACCGTCAGAAAGCACTGATCGACGATCTGCCGCTCTTTTCAGCCACGCCGTCCCCTGCCCCCCAGGCGGTGAAACCTTCACCGATCACGGACCGGCTGAAAGGCATTCACCCGGATATGCTGACACCAAAGGATGCACTTGACCTGATCTACGAGCTAAAGGCTCTGGACACGGACTAAGACACGCACAATTCGTCTAAAATTGTCCGCGCCCTTTCATCTTGGCCCAAATACCTCGGGGGTGCGGGGGCTGGCCCCCGCTGCGCTCCCTCTCCGCCCTTACGACGCCGGAGTGGAAGACACCCCAACCTGCGCCGGGCGCAGCAGCCGGTCATGCAGCAGGAAGCCGACAGCCATCACCTGAATGATCTCTCCCGCCTTGGTGCCAGGAACCGGGGCCTCGAACATCGCCTCGTGCTCATTAGGGTTAAAGACATCGCCAGTTTCAGGAACAACCGGCGTCACCCCATGCTTCGAGAAGACGTTCAGCAATTCGCGAAGGGTCAGTTCAACGCCTTCGATCACGGCTGCTGCAACCTCGTTCTCTTCCTTGTTCGCCGCTTCCAGGGCGCGCTGCAGGTTGTCGTAAACCGGCAGCAGATCGCGGGCCAGTCTTGTGCTACCGTAATGCTCTGCCTCGCGCCGATCCCGATCCGCGCGTTTGCGCACGTTTTCCGATTCCGCCAGCGTCCGCAACAAGCGGTCTTTCAGCTCATCGCGTTCTGCGCGCAGGGCATCAAGCTCCAGCTCTTCGGCAGAAAACTCTTCCTGCTCTTCATCTTCCAGCGCGGCGTCCAGTTCGGCCTCCAGCGCATCAGGGTCGTCCAGGAACATCTCTTCCTTGGGGTCTGCCATCTCAAACCTCTTATGCCTGGTCCGAAATCAGCTTTCCGACCAGTTGTGCCGTGTAATCCACTATCGGAACGATCCGGCCGTAATTGAGCCGCGTGGGCCCGATCACACCGACCGCGCCGATGATCTTTCGATCAGCGTTCATATATGGGGAAACCACCAGAGAGGAACCCGAAAGTGAGAAAAGTTTGTTCTCTGACCCGATAAAAATGCGCACACCGTCGCCTTCTTCGGTCAGTTCCAGAAATTCGGTAATATCCCGCTTGCGTTCGAGGTCATCGAACAGCGTCCGGATGCGCTCCATCTCTTCGGATTCGCCCCCCGTTTCCAGCAGATGGGACCGGCCCCGGACAATCAGCCGCTCCGTCCGGGCGCCCTCGTTCTCCCAGATCGCTGCCCCGCTTGCGATAAGCTCCTGTGCAAGTTGGTCGATCTCCTGCCGTCGTTCGCGCACCTCGGTTTCCATAAGACGGCGGATCTCGGTAACGGTCTTCCCTTCCGCCAGCGCGTTCAAAAAATTCGCTGCTTCCCGCATGGAACTCGGGGTTTGACCCGGCGGCGGCGTGAAAATCCGGTTCTCTACATGGCCATCGGCAAACACCAGCACCACCAGTGCCTTGTTGGAGGCCAGTTGAACGAACTCGATATGCTTGATCGGAGCCTCATGCTTGGGGGCCAGCACAAGGCTCGCGCCCTGTGTCACACCTGACAGGGCCGAACCCAATAGATCCAGCTTCTGCGCCACGTCAGTGTTGTTGCCGCCAACGGTCGCCTCGAGTTTTTCGCGGTCGGCCAGGGTCAGATCGCCGACTTCCAGCAGGCCATCGACGAACATCCGCAGCCCCAGTTCCGTGGGAATTCGGCCCGCAGACACATGCGGGCTGTCAAGCAGTCCCAGAAACTCCAGATCCTGCATCACATTGCGGATCGTCGCCGCCGACACCTTCTCGGACAGCGACCGTGTCAGCGTCCGCGATCCCATTGGCGCGCCGGTTTCCAGATAGCCCTCGACCACCCGGCGAAACACCTCGCGGGAGCGTTCGTTCATCTCGGCAAGAATATTCGCGGTTTCCGGCATCGTAAGCAGTGCATTCAGGACAGAAACATTAAGAAGCGGCGGCGACAGAAGGTCAATCGGGGTTGCGTGTCGCAGGGGCAAGGGACTATCCCCATCCCCAAGCGATATGCAGGAGATAGATATGCGCCCGTCCGGCAGAAACCTAGACCAGATGCGTCCGATTGCCATTGAAACCGGCGTGACCCGCCATGCCGAAGGATCGTGCCTGATCAAGGTCGGCAACACCCATGTGCTGTGCACCGCATCGCTGGAAGAGCGCGTTCCCCCCTTCCTGCGCAATACCGGGCTTGGCTGGGTGACGGCCGAATACGGCATGCTGCCCCGCGCCACCCATACCCGGATGCGGCGGGAGGCGTCGGCTGGCAAGCAATCGGGCAGAACACAGGAAATTCAACGGCTTATCGGGCGTTCCCTGCGGGCAGGCATTGACCGTGTTGCACTTGGCGAACGGCAGATCACCGTCGATTGTGATGTGATCCAGGCCGATGGCGGCACCCGCTGCGCCGCGATCACCGGCGGTTGGGTCGCGCTGCGCCTGGCGGTAAACAAGCTGATGAAGGCGGGGGATGTCATTTCTGATCCGATCATGGATCATGTGGCCGCCGTGTCCTGCGGCGTCTTTGCCGGTCAGCCGGTACTGGATCTGGACTATGACGAGGATTCCGAGGCCGGGACCGATGGCAATTTCGTCATGACCGGCGCGGGCCAACTGATCGAGCTGCAAGCCAGTGCAGAAGGTGCCACGTTCAGCCGCGACCAGTTCAACGAGTTGATGGACCTGGCCGACAAAGGCGTCGCCGAACTGGTCGCCGCGCAGAAAGCGGCGGTGGCCTGATGCGCAAATTCACCGGCGATACCCTGCTCGTTGCGACTCATAATCAGGGCAAGCTGGAGGAGATTGCGCATCTGCTGGAACCTCTGGGCATTTCCGTGATCTCCGCCAAGGACCACGGGCTGCCCGAGCCGGAGGAAACCGGGACCACATTCGTCGAAAACGCCCGGATCAAGGCCCATGCGGCAGCGAAGGCCACTGGCCTCCCCGCTTTGGCCGATGATTCCGGCATCGAGATCGACGCACTTGGCGGCGCGCCGGGCGTCTACACCGCCGATTGGGCAGAAACGCCGAACGGTCGTGATTTCGTGATGGCGATGACTCGGACACATGAAGAACTGGAGAAGGTCGGAGCCAAAGCCCCGCGCACGGCCCGGTTCTGCTGCACGCTGGTTCTGGCCTGGCCCGATGGGCATGACGAGGTCTTCCCCGGCGTGATGGAAGGCGCTGTTGTCTGGCCAATGCGCGGCGATCAGGGTCATGGCTATGACCCGATCTTTCAGCCGCAGGGCTATGACATCACCTTCGGCGAAATGGACCGGTGGGAAAAGAACCAGATCAGCCACCGCGCCGACGCGTTCCGCAAACTGGTGGCCGCCCTTGGTAGGTGACGACCGGCAACAGGGCGGGTTCGGGCTTTACCTGCACTGGCCCTACTGTCTGGCGAAATGCCCCTATTGCGACTTCAACAGCCATGTCGCCTCGCAGGTCGATCAAAGCCGTTGGAAGGCCGCCTATCTTTCAGAGGTGAGGAGATATGGTGATCTAACCCAGGGACGCATACTAGATACTGTGTTTTTCGGGGGTGGCACACCCTCCCTTATGGACCCGGAACTGGTTCATGCGGTTCTGGAAGAGATCCGCGCAACCTGGCCTCAATCCAACTCATTCGAGGTGACACTGGAGGCCAACCCGACCTCGGTTGAAGCCGGGCGTTTCGCAGGGTTTCGCGATGCGGGCGTCAATCGTATTTCCATGGGAATTCAGTCGCTTAACGATGATGACTTAAAGCGGCTCGGGCGCATGCACAGCGCGAAGGAAGGCCGTGAGGCCTTTGATATCGCCCGAAAGCTCTTTGACAGGGTCAGTTTCGACCTCATCTATGCTCGCCAGCATCAGACCCCACGAGAATGGTCAGAAGAGCTAAAACAGGCTCTAAATATGGCGATTGACCACTTCTCGCTCTATCAACTGACCATCGAAGAAGGCACCGCCTTCGGGGATCGCTACGCTATCGGCCGCCTGCCCGGCTTGCCGACCGATGACCACGCCGCGGATATGTATGACATCACGCAGGAGATCACCGAGGCCGCCGGAATGCCCGCCTACGAGATCTCCAACCACGCGCGCGACATGGCGGAAAGCCGGCACAACCTGATCTACTGGCGTTATGGTGACTACATCGGGATCGGCCCCGGCGCACATGGGCGGCTAACCCTGAGCGGCACCCGCTACGCGACCGAGACCCCGCTGACCCCCACGACTTGGCTGACCCAGGTCGAAACCCAGGGTCACGGCGAGTCGGTGCGAGACCCGATCAGTCCCATGGATCAGGCAACCGAGTATCTGATGATGAGTTTGAGGCTGTCAGAGGGGAGCTCTCTCGTGCGATTCAACGACCTATCGGGCGTTGAGTTGCCACGAGATCGACGAGAGAGACTACAAGATATGGGGTTTTTGACCGAAAACGCCAACAAAATAAGGGCGACCAAGGCTGGTCGCCCCATTCTAAACAGTTTGCTTAGAGAGCTGCTTTCCTAGCCATCCGAGTTCAAAATCTGGATGATATCGTCCAGCTGACCAAGATCTGCGTATTTGATCGAGATCTTCCCGGTTCCACTGTCCGCGTCATGATCAATACTGACCGGCAGACCAATCGCGGCGGACAAATCGGATTCAAGCGCCTTGGTGTCAGCATCCTTGTCACCGGTGGGGCGCGGTCGAGATGGCCCGCCAGTCGGTGTGGCCGGCTTACGCATCCGCTTTTCAACATCACGCACAGAGAGGCCCTTGCTGATCACCTCTCGCGCAATGCTGACCGCGTCTTCGCTACCGACCAGAGCCCGCGCGTGACCCGCGCTAAGCTGTCCATCCCGCAGATAGCCCTGAACCTCGTCCGGCAGGGTCAGCAGACGCATGAGATTCGCGATATGGGACCGGCTTTTGCCCATGGCGGTCCCCAGCCGTTCCTGCGTGTGGTTGAAACGGTCCATCAGCTGACGATAGCCCATGGCTTCTTCCACCGGGTTCAGGTCGGCCCGCTGGATATTCTCGATGATCGCGACTTCAAGCACCTCAGTATCGTCGAAATCACGGACAATGACGGGCACTTCATGCAGTTGCGCCATCTGCGCGGCACGCCACCTACGTTCCCCGGCAACGATCTGGAACTGACCCTCGGACGCAGGATCAGGCCGAACGATCAGCGGCTGGATGATCCCCTTTTCAGCGATGGACGCGGAAAGCTCCTCCAACGCTTCCTGGGTGAAGGCGCGACGGGGCTGATCCGGGTTTGGCCGCACCGATTCGATCGGGACGGTCATATCCGCTCGGCGCGGCGCGTCCGGTGTGGGGTTCTCCGCCACTGTGGGCTCGTTTATATCTGCCATCAACGCTGATAGTCCGCGTCCCAGGCCCCTGCTCTTTCTCGTTGTCATGGTCTTCGTCCTCTCAGGCCTGCTGCAACTGTCGATCCAGCACTTCCCGCGCGAGATCGCGATAGGCTTCGCTTCCGCGCGAGGTCGGATCATATTGCAGGATCGACATTGCGTAAGATGGTGCCTCGCTGAGCCTTACATTTCGGGGGATTCGGGTCTGATACACCAGATCCCCGAGGTTTTCGCGGGCGTCCTCCTCTACCTGGCGACAAAGGTTGTTGCGCATGTCGTACATGGTCAACACAACTCCTTCGATCCTCAGTGCCGGATTGGCGGATTGGCGCACCTCACGAATGGTGAGCATGAGCTGAGACAGACCCTCCAACGCAAAGAACTCCGATTGCAGGGGCACCAGAACCGCATCCGCCGCAACCATTGCGTTGACTGTCAGAAGGTTCAACGAAGGCGGGCAATCCATCAGGATCATGTCGAATCCAGCCACCATTGCGGGCGCCAATGCATCCTTCAGAAGAAAAACCCGGTTTTCATTGCTCACAAGCTCCACATCGGCAGAGCTGAGATCGGTTGTCGAAGGCGCGATCCACAAGTTATCAACACCGGTTGGCAACACGATCTCTCGCAGTGGCATGTTTTCGATCAACAGATCATACGTCGTAACCCCGCGCTGATCGACGTCGATCCCCAAACCGGTTGACGCATTGCCCTGCGGATCCAGGTCGATCACCAACACCCTTTGACCTTCGGCAGCCAGAGCCGCGCCAAGATTGATTGCGGTGGTCGTCTTTCCGACCCCGCCTTTCTGATTCGCTATCGCTATGCAGCGGGGCCGCCGGGACTCAGGCACGTCGAATATCTCCGATTTTCAGAATCACGGCCCCATCGGCCGTCTGGCTGGGAACAGACTCCATGGTCATGGCCCATGTCTCAAGCGCTTCTTCCACTTCCTGCGCATGTGTCGCGCCTTTCAGGAACAATGCGGTGCCGTCAGGCGACAGATGACGTTCCGCATGGCCAAGCAGTTTGGTCAGCGAGGCAAGCGCGCGGGCCGACAGAACAGCAGCGTTTTGTGGGGGAGCCTCTTCTATGCGGCGCGTCAGAACTCCGATTTTCAGGCCCATTTCGGCTGCAACCGTCCGCAGGAAGCTGCTCTTGCGCAGATCGCTTTCGATAAAAGTGAACCGCAGGTCCGGTGCTTTTTCAAAGGCGATGGCTGAACAAACAAGCCCCGGAAACCCCGCGCCCGATCCGATATCAAGCCACAAGCCTTCTTTAACCTCACACAGATCGAATACTTGGGCGGAATCGAGGAAATGGCGCGTCCAAAGCTCCGGGATTGTGCCGGGTGATACCAGGTTGATGGCCTTCTGCCACTTCACCAACGCGGCTGCATAGGTCTCCAACCGTTCAAATGTTTCACGTGAAACATCCGCCTGCAGCCGCGCGCGGGCCTCTTGCTCGGTCATGCGCGCTTCCGTTCATGTTGGCGGATCTTGGTCAGGAGCAAAGTCAGCGCAGCGGGAGTCATACCCTCAATGCGCCCGGCCTGCCCCAATGTTTGAGGCTTGATCATTGTCAGCTTGCCACGCAGCTCATTCGACAATCCGTCAATGCCATCATAGCTGAACTCCACCGGAATCTTATGCGCCTCGTCCCGCTTTAGCGCCGCCACATCGGATTTCTGACGCTCGATATAGCTCGCATAAATCGCCTCTCGGCTGAGCTGATCTTTCGTCTCTTGATCTATCGCATCAACCTCAGGCCAAATAGCGGAAAGATGGTCCATCGTGATATCAGGGAAAGACAACAGCGATAGCGCGGTTCGGCGTTGGCCATCCTGATTCACATTCAGGCCATTGTTGCGCGCTTCCGTCGGCGTCAGATCGAGCGATTGCATCACGTCATAGCCCTTGGCCAGCCGTTCCATCTTGTCCTCGAAGGCTGCAATCCGCGCTTCGCTGGCGATACCAAGTTCCATTGCTCGGGGGGTCAATCTCTGGTCCGCATTGTCCGCGCGCAGCGTCAGGCGGAACTCCGCCCGAGAGGTGAACATGCGATACGGCTCCGCGACGCCGCGTGTGACCAGATCGTCAATCATCACACCGATATAGGATTCACTGCGGCTGAAGGTCACCGGATCCTGATCCAAGATTTGTTGAGCAGCGTTTAATCCCGCCACAAGACCTTGTGCCGCCGCTTCTTCATACCCGGTCGTGCCGTTGATCTGACCGGCCAGGAACAGACCCGGCACATCCTTGACCTCCAGCACCGGGCTCAGCGCGCGGGGATCGACATAATCGTATTCGATGGCGTAGCCCGGTTGCAGGATTTCCGCCCGCTCCAGCCCACGGATCGAGTGCACGTAATCATGCTGAACCTCTTCGGGCAAGGATGTGGAAATGCCATTCGGATAAACGGTGTCATCGTCCAGCCCCTCCGGTTCTAGGAAGATCTGATGCGACTCCTTGTCGGCAAACCGCACGATCTTGTCTTCGATAGACGGGCAATAGCGCGGGCCGATCCCTTCGATATGGCCGCCATACATCGCGGACCGGTCAAGGTTGTCGCGGATGATCTGGTGGGTCGATCCGTTGGTATGGGTGATCGCGCAGGAAATCTGGCGCACCTGCGGACCTTTGGACAGGAACGAGAACATCACCGGATCTTCATCCGCTGGCTGGCTGTCGAGGATGTCCCAGTTGATCGTTTTCCCGTTCAGGCGCGGTGGCGTGCCGGTTTTCAAGCGCCCGAGCGGCAGGCCAAATTGGTCGATCCTCTCCGCCAGCAGATTGGAGGGTTTGTCGCCCATGCGCCCACCCGAGCGTTGCTTGTCACCAATATGGATGATGCCGCGCAGGAAGGTGCCGGTGGTCAGAACCACGGCGCGCGCGCTGATTTCGCTGCCATCTTCCAGCCGGACACCGGCGATGCGGCCCCCATCCATCATCAGGTCGGCCGCTTCGCCTTCGATGATGGAAAGATTCGGCAATCTGGCCAGCTCCGCCTGCATGGCGAGGCGATAGAGCTTGCGGTCAGATTGCGTGCGCGGCCCCTGAACGGCGGGGCCCTTGCGGCGATTGAGCAGGCGAAACTGGATACCAGAGGCATCTGCAACCCGCCCCATGGCCCCGCCGAGCGCATCAATCTCTCGGACCAGATGACCTTTGCCCAGGCCCCCGATGGCAGGGTTACAGGACATGACCCCGATGGTATCCGCGCGCAGCGTCAGCAAAGCTACACGCACGCCCCGACGCGCGGCCGCATGCGCCGCGTCGGACCCGGCATGGCCGCCACCAATCACCACCACATCGAAATCCAGATGTTTCACGTGAAACACTCCTATTTGCCGAGGCAGAAACGCGAGAAGATCTCGCCCAGTACCATCTCCACATCAATGCGCCCAATGAGCGAATCAAGACGGCGGATGGCAGTACGCAGATTCTCTGCAGCCAGCTCGGTCCTGTCCGGCCCGGCTTTTACTTCATTCAGCCCCGCTTCCAAAGCCCCAAGCGCGGACTTCATCGCTTCTGCATGACGGGCATGCGTGGCGGTTGCCTGACGGGCAGCGCGGCTGGACAGCGTTTCCGCGATCCGGTCGATCAGCGCGGACACACCCTGCCCTGTTGTCCCCGAGATACCTTCGGCCCCGTGAAGATCAGCCTTGCCGAGCAAAACGATATCATCGGGCCTCAAGGTTATGTTCGGATGCTCATCCGGGCTGGATCTCAAAAAAACGCGCAGATCAGCAGCCTCTGCCCTCGCACGGGCACGGTCGATCCCGATGCGCTCGATCTCGTCGCCAGCATCGCGCAGACCGGCGGTATCCAGAACGGTCACGGGAAGACCGCGCAGGTCCATCCGCACCTCGATCACATCTCGGGTGGTCCCTGCAATGTCGGAAGTAATCGCGGCCTCGCGCCCCGCCAAGACGTTCAGAAGCGTGGACTTCCCGGCATTGGGCGCACCGAGAATGGCCACTTCAAACCCGTCACGGATCCTCTCGGCCACATCCACCCCGGCAATCTCGCGCCTCAGGTCGTCCATGACCGGGATCAGCAGAGCCACGACTTCCGGCGTCACATCAACCGGCACCTCCTCATCGGCAAAGTCGATTGTGACCTCTAGCAAGGCCGCAGCCCGCAGCAGGTTTTCCCGCCACCCCTCGACCAACTGACCCAGACTGCCAGAAAGCACCCGCAAGGCCTGCACCCGTTGCGCCTCGGTTTCTGCGTCGATCAGATCGGCAAGGCCCTCGACCTGCGCCAGGTCCATTCGGTCGTTTTCTAGCGCTCGGCGAGTGAATTCCCCCGGCTCCGCCATGCGCGCCAGCCTTGTGGCGGAAATCGCCGCCAGAACGGCCTTTATCGTCGCCGGGCTGCCATGGGTCTGAAGCTCTACCACATCCTCCCCAGTGAAGCTGTGCGGGGCCTGGAAGGACAGCACAAGGGCATCGTCCAGATGTGCGCCTTGCTCGTCCAGCAGTCGCCGAACGCGCGCCATACCTGCCTGAGGAACCGACCCGGCGAGCGCCTGACCCACGGCAAATGCCTCCGGACCCGAAATACGGATCACAGCGACGCCGGCCTTTCCCGGCGCCGTGGCCAGCGCAAAGATCGTGTCCATGGGCCCCTCCGCGGGGTCAGCTGTTCATTGAATCGAAGAACTCGGCGTTCGTCTTGGTCTGCTTGAGCTTGGAAATCAGGAACTCGATGGCATCTGTTGTGCCCATCGGATTCAGGATCCGGCGCAACAGGAAGGTCTTGTGCAGGTCCTTGGAATCGACCAGCAGATCCTCTTTCCTTGTGCCGGACTTGAGGATGTCCATCGCCGGGAAGACGCGCTTGTCGGCGACCTTGCGGTCGAGCACGATTTCGCTGTTACCGGTGCCCTTGAATTCTTCGAAGATCACCTCGTCCATGCGGCTGCCAGTGTCGATCAGCGCGGTGGCAATGATGGTCAGCGACCCGCCTTCTTCGATATTCCGCGCAGCCCCGAAGAAGCGCTTGGGGCGTTGCAGGGCGTTCGCATCCACACCACCGGTCAGCACCTTGCCGGAGCTCGGAACCGTGGTGTTGTAGGCGCGGCCAAGACGGGTGATGGAGTCGAGCAGGATCACCACGTCACGCTTGTGTTCCACCAGACGCTTGGCTTTCTCGATGACCATTTCCGCAACAGCCACGTGGCGCGTCGCGGGTTCATCGAAGGTCGAGGAAATGACCTCACCCTTCACAGACCGCTGCATGTCCGTCACCTCTTCCGGCCGTTCGTCGATCAGCAACACGATCAGGTAGCATTCCGGGTGGTTCTTCTCGATCGAGGTCGCGATGTTCTGCAACAGAACCGTCTTACCCGTGCGCGGCGGCGCGACGATCAGCGACCGCTGACCTTTCCCGATCGGCGACACAAGGTCGATGATGCGGGCGGAGCGATCCTTGAT
This sequence comes from Nioella sediminis, assembly GCF_001879695.1. Classification (GTDB taxonomy): domain Bacteria; phylum Pseudomonadota; class Alphaproteobacteria; order Rhodobacterales; family Rhodobacteraceae; genus Nioella; species Nioella sediminis. The sequence continues at coordinate 12,790 of NZ_MNBL01000159.1, read as the reverse complement.
CGTCGGATCGTCAATTTCCATCTTCAGCCGCTCATCGGGATAGAGCGGCGTCAGGTTGTCGAAGTTGATCTTGTGGCGGGCGCGTTCGGGATCTTCGAAGTTGATCTGCGCGACCTTCACCAGCCCGAAGTAGCGTTCGTTTTCGCGCGGGGCGTGGATCACACCCTCAACCGTATCACCGGTCCGCAAGGAATGCTGCCGGATCATGTCGGGCGAGACATAAATGTCATCGGGGCCCGGCAGATAGTTTGCCTCGGGAGAACGCAAAAACCCGAACCCGTCCTGCAGAACCTCCAGCACACCGTCGCCAGAGATCTCCCACCCCTCTTCTGCGCGCTCCTTGAGGATCTGGAACATCATCTCGCCCTTACGCATGGTCGAGGCGTTTTCAATGTCCAGTTCTTCGGCCATCGCCAGAAGGTCTTTAGGAGATTTGGCTTTCAGATCAGCCAGGTTCAGAGTTTCAGTAGTCATGGAAAATAGTCCCTTGGCTGGCCCTGCCCTGTTTCAGGCATGCCGCGTGTCGGTATTCATAGGGAAACAGCAAGGCCGGACGGCCAAGTTGACAAGCGAGATAAGGAAAGGCCGCGGCCAAGTCAACCGGGCTTAGGAAAACGGCCTGGCGATGACGGAAATGACGATCACCACCATCAGCAGCGTCGGAACCTCGTTCATCATCCGATAGGTCCGACCCGTGCGGTTGTTCTCGCCCTTGGCGAAGTCCTTGCGACGCAGGGCCAGCCAATGATGAAACCACGTCATCCCCAGCACTGCTGCGGCCTTGGTCCAGGGCCAGACATCGCCCCAGTAGACGATCCCCGGTGTGAATACGAGCGCGAGGCCAAAGATCCAGGTGGCGATCATCGCGGGGTTCATGATCACCCGCAGCAGCTTGTATTCCATGGTCTGGAAAAGCTGGTCGGTATCATTGCCCTGACCCACCTGTTCGGCGTGATAGACGAAGAGACGCGGCAGATAGAACAGCCCCGCCATCCAGGCGAGCACTGACATCACATGCAGGCTCTTGGTCCAGGGATAGGCTGCCGCCAGAAAATCACCGATCATGGGTCGCTCCGTTCTCTGCCTCCTTCAATAAATATATTTATTTAAAAGAAAAGATGATGTGGTTGTTGTACCGGGGATAACTGGGAAAACCGGGTTTGACCGAAAGAACTCAGAGGGTTTTCCACAGGTCTTTGTCCCCCGCACTTTCATGGATCAAGCCTGTGGAGTATGGATAATAATTATTTAATATCAGGTATTTATGAGGAAACCTCATGTGAACAACCATGGGACAATCTGTGCCTGACTCCAGCAACATCAAACCAATCCCCGTCTAACTGGTGATGAACTGTCCCCGTGGAAAACACTTGGGCAAAACACCGTGGAAGGGCGATCCGGGCTTGGATGACCAGGGAAGTCGAAGATATACAGAACCCATTCCCGGGCTTGGCCCCAGACTTGTTCATAGAGTTATCCAATGACGCAGATCATTCTGGCCTCAAGCTCCGCCATCCGGCAGACGCTGCTAACCAATGCCGGTATCCCATTCACCGCCCTGCCCGCGCGCATTGACGAGGACGCCATCAAGGCCGCTTTGCTGGCCGAGGAAGCAACCCCGCGCGATGTGGCCGATGCCCTGGCAGAGTTCAAAGCTCGCAAGATCGCTGAAAAGCACCCAGAGGCCACGGTGATCGGATCGGATCAGGTACTGGAATTTCAGGGACAGATTCTGTCGAAACCCACCAGCAAGGAGGATGCAGCCGACCACCTCCGCGCGCTGCGTGGCAAGCAGCACAAGCTACTCTCTGCCGTTGTCGTCTATTCCGGGGCCGAGCCTGTCTGGCGCTATGTCGGTCAGGTCCGTCTGCTGATGCGCGACATCACTGACAACTATCTGGCGGCTTATCTGGCCCGGAACTGGCCGGGGATCGGGGATAGTGTGGGCAGCTATAAGCTGGAAGAAGAGGGCGCACGGCTTTTCAGCCGCGTCGAAGGCGACTACTTTACCGTTCTGGGTCTGCCACTTCTGGAACTCATCGGGTTCCTGACCCAAAGAGGAGACATCGAAGGATGACGGAAAAGCTGTTGCTGGCCGGGGTGATCGGCGACCCGATTGCGCATAGCCGCTCTCCTCGTCTGCATGGCCACTGGCTGTGGCGCTACGGGATCGACGGGCATTACGTGCCTTTGCACGTCACCCGCGAACGGCTGCACGACACGCTGCGCCTGTTGCCCGATCTGGGGTTCAAGGGCGTTAACGTCACGATTCCGCACAAGGAAACCGTGCTGCAGATCGCAGATTCCGTGACCGACCGCGCGGCGCTGATCGGTGCGGCCAATACGCTGACCTATACGGCGAATGGGAAATTGCAGGCTGATAATACCGACGGCGTCGGTTTCATGGAGAACATTCGGCAATATACGCCCGGTTGGTCCGCCTCCGAAGGGCCTGCGCTGGTGCTTGGGGCCGGAGGGGCCGCGCGGGCGGTGGTTTCCGCCCTTCTCTCTGACGGTTGTCCGCATGTGTTTCTGGTCAATCGCACCCGCGCCCGGGCGGAAGCCCTTCAGGATCATTTCGGCGCCAAGGTCCATGTCGCGGACTGGACGCGGATTCCCAACGTGCTGGATGAGGTTGCTTTGCTGGTTAACACCACCTCGCTTGGGATGGTCGGCAAGCAACCCCTTCATATCGACCTGGACAGGCTGAACCCGGCAACGGTCGTGAATGACATCGTCTACACCCCTTTGCGGACGGAACTGCTGGAAGAGGCCGCTGCGCGTGGTTGTCATACCGTCGACGGATTGGGAATGCTACTGCATCAGGCCGCACCGGGGTTCGAACGCTGGTTCGGTGTGAAACCGGAGGTGGATGACGACCTGCGCGCGGTGGTGTTGGGGGAATGAGCTATATTCTCGGCCTCACCGGTTCTATCGGGATGGGGAAATCCACCACAGCCCAGTTTTTCCGCGACGCGGGTGTGCCGGTCTGGGATGCGGATGCCGCCGTGCACCGGATCTATGCCAAGGGCGGTGCAGCTGTTGAGCCGATCAGCAGAATCTGTCCCGACGCAACTGCGATTGGCAAAGTGGACCGTGACGCGCTGAAAGAGTGGATCGCGCGGGATGACACGGCGCTGGCGCAGCTGGAAAAAATCGTGCACCCGCTTGTCGCCGCTGACCGAGCGGACTTCATCTCCGCCAACACCGATGCGCCTTTGATCGTTCTGGACATCCCCCTGCTTTTCGAAACCGGATCGGCCGCCAACATGGACGGGGTGCTTGTCGTTTCGGTCGATGCGGGAGAACAGCGCAGGCGCGTGCTGGCACGGGAAACGATGACTGAGGAGATGTTCGCCTCCATCCTCGCCCGGCAAACCCCCGATGCCGAGAAACGCGCCCGTGCTGATTTCGTGATCGAGACCTATGATCTGGACAGCACCCGTGCGGACGTGATGAAACTGATCGAAAGGCTGACCGGGGAACACCATGCGTGAAATCGTGCTCGACACTGAAACCACCGGATTCGACCCTGAATCAGGGGATCGGATCGTCGAGATCGGGGCGATCGAGCTCTATAATCACCTACCCACGGGCGAAACGTTTCACGTCTATATCAACCCGGAACGGTCCATGCCGGACGAGGCGTTTGGCGTGCACGGTATCGGCCCTGACCTGCTGGAATCCGGCCCCCGCGGCCCGAACCCCGGAGAGGTGACGCTAAAGGACAAACCGGTCTTCTCGGCCTTCGGGCAGAAATTCCTCGATTTCGTGGGCATGGATTCCAAGCTGGTCATCCATAATGCCAGCTTCGACATGAAATTCCTGAACGCGGAGTTGCGCTGGCTGAACCTGCCGCAGATCCCATGGGAACGCGCCGTCGATACGCTTGCCATCGCGCGCAAGAAATTTCCCGGCTCGCCAGCGTCTCTGGATGCACTTTGCCGCCGCTTCGGGATCGACAATTCGTCACGAACTCTGCATGGCGCGCTGCTCGACTCCGAGATCTTGGCAGAGGTCTATCTGGAACTGATTGGCGGGCGTCAGCCCGATTTTGCGCTGTCTGCGCGGGTCGAAACCAGTTCGACAGGCCAGCCGACCGAAGCCTGGCGCCCGAAACCACGGCCCAATCCACTGCCCTCAAGGATCACCCAAGAAGAAGCCGCCGCCCATGCATCCTTTGTAGAGGAGATGGGCGACGGCGCTGTCTGGAAGAAGTTCGGCTGATTACGCGTCCGCGTGCGGCTTGGTCTGCGCGACGCGGGCCAGCTGGTTGCGATAGATCTGCACGAAATCCATGTTGTCGAGGTTCAGCGGCGGATAGCCACCGTCACGCGAAATGTCGGACACGATGCGCCGGATGAACGGGAACAGCATGCGCGGGCATTCGATATGCAGGAACGGATGAAGCTGCTGCTCGTTCACGTTTTCGATCTGGAACACGCCGGCATAATCCAGCTCGATCAGGAAAATCTGCGCGCCATCATCCTTGGTTTTGTTGTCGATCTTCAGTTTGACGACAACATCGTACTGGTTTTCGGTCTGGCGCTTGCGCGCTTCGACACCGACCTGCACCTGAATTTCAGGCTGCGTGTTGCCCTGAAGGGATTTCTGGGCGGCGATGTTCTCGAAAGACATGTCGCGAATGAACTGGGCAAGGACCTGCATCTTGGGCAGGACGGGGGCCTGCGCTGCGCCTTCGGGGGCTTGGGTCCCGTTTTCTTCGGCCATCTGTATCTCCGGGTTTAAAAGGTTGCAGGCGGTTTATCAGGTGAATTCGGCTGCCTCAATGGCGAGTCCACCCGGAAGGCCCGTTTCGCGGCGGGTTTTCGTCAACTTCATAGTCGCCTTCGATGATCACATCGGGGCTTTGACGTGTTTGCGTCCATTGCTGCTGCCCGGCAACGACCGATTCAACCTTGATCCTTTTGCGCAGCTCTCGAAGCACCAGATTGCGAAAGCCCGGAACCAGCAGCGCAAAGCCAAGCGCGTCGGTGAAAAACCCCGGCGTCAACAGAAGCGCCCCAGAAAACAGGATCATCGCGCCATGCGCCAATGGCTCGGTTGGATCGTTCAAGTCGTTGAAACTGGTACGAAGATTGGCCATCGCCTGAGCACCCTGCGACCGCACCAGCATGGACCCCAGAACCGCCGTCAGCACCACAATTCCTAGTGTTGGCCACAGCCCGATCAACCCGCCCACCTGGATGAACAGGGCGATTTCAATCAGCGGCACGCCGATAAACAGGAAAAACAGCCACATCTTGCGTCCTTTCTTCGACAACAGCGGCGGTTGGCACATGGACTTGACCGCCCCCCGCGCCTACATATGTGCCATCGAGCCGCAAGATTTAACCCCACCCGCCCGAAAGAGGTTCCGACATGAATTCCCTACTGCAGCTTCTGGTGTTGGCCGGGATCGCGATTTTCCTGATCCTGAAGTTGCGCAGCGTTCTTGGCACGCGGGACGGTTACGAGAACCCGCAGGCGGAAGCGCCCGCGCGCCGCAGTCCCGCGCGTCGGGATTTCGAGGTGATCGAGGGCGGCCCCGATCGCGATATCACCGATCATGTGGATGACGGTACCGATGCCGCCAAGGCGCTTGCCGCGATGAAGATGGCAGAGCCCGGCTTTTCCGTATCGGAGTTTCTGCAAGGTGCCCGTGGTGCCTATGAGATGATCCTTATGGCCTTTGAAAACGGCGATGTCGAAGGGCTGCGCCCGTTCCTGGCCGATGACGTGATGGAAACCTTCGAAGAGGTGATCCGCAACCGCGAAGAACAGGGTCTGTCCATCGACGCGAATTTCGTCGGAGTGCGGGAACTGGCCTTGCAGGACGCAAGTTTTGACCGCGCCGATAATATGGCCGAAGTCACCGTGCGTTTCGTGGGCGAGCTGACCTCTGCCGTGCGCAACGCTGCGGGTGAACTGGTCGAAGGCGACCCCAATGCCATCAAGCGCCAGCGCGATGTCTGGACCTTCGGGCGCAAGATGGGCAGTTCCGATCCGAACTGGGTTCTGGTCGCAACCGGCGGGTGACCCCCCATGCGCGGCGGGCTTTTTTCTCTGGTCTTGTCCGCCGCGACCCTGTTTTGTGCCCCGGTAATGGCACAGCACAACGCACAGATACTCAGTTTCGACGATCTCGACGGATGGGCCGAGGACGATCATCAAGCTGCGCTTGAGGTCTTTCTGAACACCTGCCCGGATATGAATGACGGCGAATGGCTGCGCCTTTGCGCCGTGGCGCAGCAGCAGCCCAATGCCCGCACTTTCTTTGAGCTGTTCTTTCGTCCTGTCCTGATCGGTGGTGATGAACCCGCGCTTTTCACGGGCTATTTTGAGCCGGAACTGAGCGGGTCGTTGACCCCAACCTCTCGTTACCGGTTCCCTGTCTATCGAATGCCGCCAGATGTGGTGGAACCCTGGCACACAAGGCGAGAGATTGAACAGGACGGGCTGCTGGAAGGCCAGGGGCTGGAAATTGCCTGGGTCGATGACGCGGTCGAGCTGTTCTTTCTGCAAATTCAGGGGTCTGGCCGCATTCGTCTGCCTGATGGCCGCGTGATCCGTGTGGGGTATGCTGGCCGCAATGGGCATGAATACCGGTCCATAGGACAGGAGCTGATCCGCCGCGGTATCTATCAGCCGCATCAGGTCTCCGCGCAGGTCATCGGGTCCTGGGTGCGGCGTAACCCGACAGCGGGGCGCGAACTGCTTTATCACAACCCGTCCTATGTGTTTTTCCGCGTCATCCGCACGCGAAACCCGGATGACGGGCCGCTCGGCGCGATGAACCGATCCATCACGCCTATGCGCTCGATTGCGGTCGATCCCCGGTTCACCCCGCTTGGTGCACCGGTCTGGATTGAAAAGGATGGCGAAAGCCCGCTGCGCCGGCTGATGATCGCTCAGGACACAGGCTCTGCGATCCAAGGCGCACAACGGGCTGATGTGTTCTATGGCTTCGGGGATGAGGCCGGGCTGGAGGCTGGCCGTATCCGCGACCCCGGACGGATGATCGTGCTGATGCCGATCGAGCTGGCCAACCTGATGGTTCCGGACGCCTGATATGTCGCGAAGAAGGCCCAGAACCCTCAGCGCGGAAGATCGCAAGCTGTGGTCCGCCGTGACGCGAACGGTCACCGCCGCGAGGCCCCAGAAGCCGAAGGAAGATCTCGCCCCCACACCCGACCGGCACCACTCGAAACCGAAGCACAAGCAAAGCTTCGAGGTCAGCGATTTCCGCATTGGGGAGGCCGCGACCAGCGCAATGCCCGGCAGTCAGCTCGCGCCGTCGGTTTCCGAACGGCTGGCCCATGCCCCGGTGAGGATGGATCACGGCACCCACAAGAAAATGCTGCGCGGCAAGCTGAAGCCCGAGGCGCGGATCGACCTGCACGGGATGACACTGGCGCAGGCGCACCCGGTTCTGACACGGTTTATCCTCGGTGCGCATGAGGACGGTCTCAGGCTGGTTCTGGTGATCACCGGAAAAGGCAAGGACCGCGACGATCCCGGCCCCATCCCGATCCGGCGCGGGGTGCTGAAACATCAGGTTCCAAACTGGCTGCACATGCCGCCGCTTGGTCGCGTAGTCTTGGATATCCGGGAGGCACATATCCGCCATGGCGGCACAGGGGCGTATTACGTCTATCTACGCCGGGCGCGATAGGCTGCGGGCGGCGGTCGTCACCCCGAACCAGATCAGACCAGAGGCCAGCAGGAACCACATCGTGATTCCCAACATCTGCTCGGGGAATGTGATGCCCCGATCAATCAGCACCCCCGAAATTGCAGGCCCGATGGCAGAGCCAAGGACCATCGCAGCCGTGGCGATGGACTTGATCCCGCCGATATGGCGCGTGCCGTAGAACTCCGCCCAGAAGGCGGAGGGAAGCGTCGAATTTGCCCCCGTTGTCATTGCCATCAAGGCAAAGGCAAGCGCCGCACCCCAAAGCGACTCGGTACTTGCCATCACCACGAAGCTGATCGCAATCGGGATCTGGTAGAAAGGCATCAGACGTTTGGTGCCGAACCTGTCGATTGCCCACCCCGCCAACAGCATGAACAGCGTCGATACGCCCGTGTAGACCGGGAACAGCGCGACAAAGCCCACATGGCTCCAGCCCTTGACCTCAGCCAGATGCACCTGCTGGAAAAACAGCGCGGTAACAAAGGCCGATGGCCCCAGGATCGAGGGCAGCACGAACCAGAACAGCGGATGCCGCAGCATCTCCTTTCGGGTCCAGTGCCGCCCGTCCATGCCAAGCGCAGTGTCGCCTTCAGCAAGCGATTGCGGGGTACGTTCCTGGCGCAGCAGTCTCTGCATCACCGGCAACATCAGCAAGATGAAAAGGGCTGCAACCATCCACAGATAGTGCCAGTCGATCAGGGTCATGGCGGCCACGAACAGCACCGGCAAGATCGCCTCGCCCACGGCATAGCCGGATGCGGCGATGGCCAGCGCCTTGCCCCGCGTTGCCACGAACCAGCGGGCCATGGCGACCATCGCAATATGGCTTGTCATGCCCTGCCCGGTGAAGCGCAGAAGGAAAATGGACAGGGGCAGCAGCGCCGCATAGGGATTGAACGCCATGAACAGACAGGCGAAGGCCAGCCCGGCAAACACAATGGCCCCCAGCACCCTGACCCGCAGCCGGTCGGTCAGAACCCCGGACCAGACCATGACGATGGCCGATGCCGTGGTGCCGAGCGAGTAGATCAATCCCCAATCCCCGTCAGACAGGGAAAAGGTGGACATGATCTCGCCCGCGAAGATCGAGATGAAGAAGGTTTGCCCAAAGCTCGACGTGAAACTCAGCAAGGCCCCGGCCAGCAGAAACGCCTTGTTTTCGCGCAGGAAAGCCAGTGCGGCGGTCATTGTCCCACCGGCGACAACAGGATTTGCGTGGCGTTCCTGACCGTCAGAACCGTCCCGGAGACCAGATCAATCGGGATATCCCCGCTTCCCGTGCCAATATCGGGCAGGCCCTGAAACATCTGGATCAGCGAAGGCGACGTGACCAGAGTCGAATGATTGGTCCAGTCCCCGACACCGGATCGGAAGGCAGAGATATCGACCAGCAGAATGTTGAACTCGGCCACATCCTCTGCCGTTCCTAGATTGCCAAGCCGGTTCTGACGCCCGGTGATGCCTGCCGACAAGCGCAAGGCGCGGTCATTGGCCGAGGTAAAGACGACGAAAGGCTGCGGCAGCGGGTCCACGGCGCGTGCCTGGCTCTGGAACACTTCTATGTCGATATCGGGTGAGATCAGCACAATCCCTGACAGGGACTGCAAGACGGCGTCATCGCCTGAAATGCGGATCTGGCGCAGGGTTTCCATGGTGATATGGCCACCAAGCGAATGTCCCACCAAAAGGATGCGCCGCGCCCCTGCAGCGTGCAGATCGCGCAGGAACTGTTCCAGAGCATCCCGTGAAAACGCCGCACTTTCCCGGTCGAACACGTAGCCGAAAGGGTTGCCCGCGCTCGGCCAGGCGAAATGCGCGGTCAGGCCGGGCGCGTCATAGTCATGTGCCATCTGCGCAATACGGAACAGACCGGACGCGAAGTTGTTGTTGTAGCCATGAACGAACACCACGACCTCCTGATCTTCAGGCGGGAGCGCATTCAGCGCCGTGCGAATATCGGCACGAAAAGCCGTTGGGCTGGGATAGCTGCCAGCGTCCGTCACGACGAAATCGGTTGTCGGGTCAGGGACCTGGCCCCGAGGCCAAGTTACCTCACCCAAGTCACGATTCGGCGGAATAGAGACATCAAACCGAGCGTACTCCACCCCGCTTTCCCGACCCGCAGTGAAGTTCTGATCCTCGAATGCGCGATTTGTGGCGACGAAAACGGTTCGCACCCCGGCATCCGGAACGGTGCGGGTGACCATGGCGATATTCGGCGGTGTTCCGCAGGCGGCTGTCAGAAACAGAAGCGCGGCCAGAAGGAAACGAGTCACGGGCAAAGAACCGGAATAACAGGGCGTTTGCCCGCCTATAGCACGTAGCGCCCCAGATCGGCAGAGCGCATCAGCTCGCCCAGATTCTTTTCCACGAATGCGGCATCCACGACAACGGCATCACCTCCCCGGTCCGGGGCCGTAAAGCTCAGCTCTTCGAACACCCGCTCCATCACCGTATAAAGCCGCCGCGCGCCGATATTTTCGACGCTGGTGTTCACCTCGGCGGCAATTGCAGCAAGTGCCTTGATCCCATCCTCGGTGAAGGTAACGGTGACCTCTTCGGTGGCCATCAGGGCGGTGTATTGCCGGGTCAGGGCGTTGTCGGTTTCCGTCAGAATCCGCACGAAATCCTCTTCCGTCAGCGCCCGCAGTTCCACCCGGATCGGAAGGCGCCCCTGCAATTCGGGCAGAAGGTCCGAGGGCTTGGCGATGTGGAAGGCGCCCGAGGCGATGAAGAGGATATGGTCGGTCTTGACCGGCCCGTGCTTGGTGCTGACGGTCGTGCCCTCGATCAGCGGCAGCAGGTCGCGCTGCACGCCCTCGCGGCTGACATCCGCGCCGCGTGCGTCGGACCGGGCAGAGACCTTGTCGATCTCGTCGATGAAGACGATGCCGTTCTGTTCGACCGCGCGCACCGCCTCGCGCGTCACGGTTTCCTGATCCAGCAGCTTGTCCGCCTCTTCGTCGATCAACACGTCATAGCTGGAGGCGACCGTCATCCGCCGTTTCACGGTGCGACCGCCGAAGGCTTTGCCGAAGATATCGCCCAGGTTCATGCCGCCGCCCATGGCGCCCATACCGGGCTGGCCGGGAATTTCAAACATGCCGCCCATGGGGCTGGAGGTATCGGCAATCTCCAGCTCGATCATCTTGTCGTCCAGTTCACCCGAGCGCAGCTTGCGACGGAACATCTCGCGCGTCTGTTCGCGGGCATCGGTGCCAGCCAGGGCCTCGATCACACGTTCCTCGGCGGCCTCATGGGCATTGGCCTTGACCTCTTCTCGCATGTGTTCGCGCACCATGATCTGCGCGGCATCGACCAGATCGCGGATGATCTGTTCTACATCGCGGCCGACATAACCCACCTCGGTGAACTTGGTGGCTTCGACCTTGATGAAGGGCGCGCGGGCGAGCTTCGCCAGACGGCGGCTGATCTCGGTCTTGCCCACGCCTGTGGGGCCGATCATCAGGATATTCTTCGGATAGACCTCGTCCCGCAGGTCGTCGCCCAATTGTTTACGCCGCCACCGATTGCGCAGGGCCACGGCCACGGCACGTTTGGCATCTTTCTGGCCGATGATGAAACGATCCAGCTCGGACACGATTTCGCGGGGGGTTAGGTCGGTCACGTTATTGGCTCCTCAGGGGTCAGAATGTCCCAGGGGGGAAGGCGGGTTTTGCCGGGGAAACCCGGCAGCGTGTTCATGATGGCGCGGCGGATGTTTTCCCACTGCGCGCCGAGGACGATCAGCACGAGGCCAAGCATGAAGATGGACAGGAAAGCCGCGCCTTCCATCACCGTGAAGGCCAGCGCCACGATATAGCCGACACCGGACACAAGGAAGGATCGGCGGTCGATGGCGATGGCAAAGATCGCCATGGCCAGAACGAACACCAGGACCATCAGCTGTGCGGTGACGGTGCCGATATCAAAGAGCGTCAGGGAAACCGTGTTGACGATAGCGGGGGCGGCAATGACGTGCAGCCAGAAGCCGCTGGACGACCGGCGTGTGACGCGATGCGGGTCGCTCATGTCAAAGCGCAGTGCGACGGCAAGCCCGACAAGGCCAAGCACAATGGTCAGGACGGCGAAGGGGCCTTCGGCTGACAGAAGAAACAGGTCGCGCGGATCATCGGGCAGGGTGCCGCCGATCGCGATGATGCCAAAGCAGGTGGCGAAGACGCCAAGCGCGATCAGAGCCATGGCAAAGGGCACACGGAACACCGCGTAATAGATGCACAGCAACACGGTGGACAGACCGGCGCCAAGTGTCAGGGTCATCGGCAGGTCCCCCCGAAGCATCCAGCTGAGACCCATGCCGAACTGCGCCGTCGAGATGCCAAAGAAGATCGCCAGCGCAATGGACGGCGCAACCATCCGGCGCTTGAGGGTGAAATAGCGGGCCAGCAGAATGACCGCCCCCGCGGCCAGAGCCGCATAGACCATCGTGGCGATGTAGCCGATGGATGTGATCTCGAACAGGCTGAGCCCGGTCAGCCCGAGCCAGCCTGCGAAAAAGATGCTCAGACCCACGACGATGAAAATCTCGTTGAAGCCCTTGTACAGCTCGAACGGTTCATCAAGCCCGGTCATGTGTTCGCGCACCCCGCGCCTTGCGTCGGACAGTGCCACAAGGGACGCGGCCTGGGCCTCGGAAATCATGCCCGCGCCAACGGCGGCGCGGATATCGTCGCGGTTGACGCCGGTCATGCGCCGATCCGTTCCACCGTCAGGTTGCCATTGGTGTAGACGCAGATATCGGCGGCGATGGCCATGGCGCGGCGGGCGATATCCTCGGCGCCCATGTCCCCGTCGATCATCGCGCGGGCCGCAGCGAGGGCATAGTTCCCGCCCGATCCGATCGCTGCAATCCCGTGCTCGGGTTCCAGCACATCGCCCGCGCCGGTGATGACAAACAGATCGCGCCCGTCGGTGACGATCAGCATCGCTTCCAGTTTTTGCAGGTACTTGTCGGTCCGCCAGTCCTTGGCAAGTTCCACACTGGCGCGGGCCAGTTGACCGGGCGTTGCCTCCAGCTTGGCCTCCAGACGTTCGAGAAGCGTAAAGGCATCGGCGGTCGATCCGGCGAACCCC
>NZ_MNBL01000158.1 GCF_001879695.1 Nioella sediminis | reverse complement strand
CGGTCGATCCGGCGAACCCCGCCACAACCTCGTGCCCGCCCGGTTTCAGACGCCGCACCTTGCGGGCGCTGCCCTTGATCACGGTCTGGCCAAGGCTGACCTGTCCATCGCCCGCGACGACAACCTCGTCGCCCTTGCGAATGCCGATAATGGTTGTGCCGTGCCAGCCGGGAAAGTCGGAATTGCTCATGTCGTCTCCTTGCTTCACTCGTATATGACCCCCAAGGCGTGTGGCGACAAGACCTCGCACCCTCTGGTCATTCCGTTCAGGTCCGCTAATTTTTTGACCGTGACAATTCGTTCGGCACCATTCCGGTTCTTCAGTCGCTATAGTGCCGCCAGCCAAGCTAGAGGAGCTATTCCATGATCCGCAAATTGACACTCGCCGCAGCGCTTCTTTCCGCGCCCATGGCTTTCGCTGACAGCCACGGTGCTGGCCCGTCCGGGGACGCAGAGGCCGGTGAGAACCTGTTTAACCGCAACTGCGTTTCCTGCCATGTCGTGCGTGACGCGGATGATAACGTGCTGGCGGGCCGTAATGGCCGCACGGGTCCTAACCTGTATGGTATCGTGGGCGCAGTGGCGGGAAGCGTCGAGGGTTTCCGGTACTCTTCTCTGATGGAAGCGGCCCATGCGGCCGAGATCACCTGGGACGAGGCCAGCTTCGCCGCCTATATTCCGAACGCCACGGCCTTCCTGACCGAAGCTACGGGCGAACGTGGCCGGTCCACCATGACCCCGCAGCGCGTTGACGAAGAAGGCGCGATAGATATCTATGCCTTCCTCGCGCAGTTTGGTGCTATGATGGAAGAAGAAGCGTCTGACTGATCAATTCTTGTCAGAGAAGCAAGAAGGGCGGCCCGTTGGGACCGCCCTTTCTTTTTGGAGCTTTGCAGAGATCAGTCCAACGACCGCTCGACCTCCTCGCGTTCGAAAATCTCGATGACATCGCCCTTACGCACATCGTCGTAGTTTTCAAACGCCATACCGCATTCCTGACCGGATTGGACTTCCTTGACCTCGTCCTTGAAGCGCTTGAGCGTCTTCAGCGTGCCTTCGTGGATCACCACGTTGTCGCGCAGCAGGCGCACACCGGCGGACCGGCGGGCAACACCCTCGGTCACCAGACAGCCAGCGACATTGCCGACGCCGGACACGCGGAACGTGTCCTTGATCTCGGCATAACCGATGAAGTTCTCGCGTACTTCGGCAGAGAGCAGGCCAGAGGCCGCTTTCTTCACGTCGTCCACAAGATCGTAGATCACCGAGTAGTAGCGGATCTCCACGCCCTTCTGGTTCGCAGCGTTCCGTGCGGGCGCGTTGGCCCGGACGTTGAAGCCGATAACCGGTGCACCGGACGCTTCGGCAAGGCCGATATCGGATTCCGTGATGGCGCCGACGCCCGAATGCAGGATGCGCACGCGCACTTCCTCGTTGCCCACCTTTTCCAGCGCCTGAGCGATGGCTTCGGCAGACCCCTGCACATCGGCTTTCACCAGAACCGGCAGCTCGGCCACGTTCTGATCCGCCTTGGCCTTGGCCATCAGCTGATCGAGCGTGGTGGCCGCGCCGGCAGCGGCGCGACGGTCCTTGGCGGCCTGTTCACGGTAGTCGGCGATCTCACGCGCTTGCGCTTCGGTATCGACCACGTTCAGAACATCACCCGCTTCGGGCGTGCCATTGAGGCCCAGAACCTCGACCGGAACCGAAGGCCCGGCCTCTTTCACACGGTCACCCTTGTCGTTGATCAGCGCGCGGACTTTACCCCACTGCTCACCAACAACGAAGATATCGCCCTGCTTGAGCGTGCCGTTCTGAACCAGAACGGTAGCCACGGGGCCGCGACCCACATCGAGCTGTGCTTCGATGACAGCACCGGATGCGGCGCGGTCGGGGTTGGCCTTAAGCTCGAGGATTTCCGCTTGCAGCGCGATGGCGTCCAGCAGTTCATCAAGTCCCTGGCCGGTATGGGCCGACACTTCCACGTCCTGAACCTCGCCCGACATCTGTTCCACGACAACCTCGTGTTGCAGCAGGTCGGTACGCACTTTCATCGGGTCGGCGGCCGGTTTGTCGATCTTGTTGATTGCCACGATCATCGGAACACCGGCGGCCTTGGCGTGATTGATCGCCTCCACCGTCTGCGGCATGACCGCATCGTCAGCGGCCACAACCAGAACCACGATATCCGTCACCTGCGCGCCACGGGCCCGCATCGAGGTGAACGCGGCGTGGCCGGGCGTATCGAGGAAGGTCAGCAGCTGGCCGCCATCGGTCGTCACCTGGTAGGCACCGATATGCTGGGTGATCCCACCCGCTTCACCGGCAACCACCTTGGCGTTGCGGATCGCATCCAGAAGCGAGGTCTTGCCGTGGTCGACGTGGCCCATGATGGTGATGACCGGGGCACGGGGCTTCAGGTCTTCCGGATTGTCCTCGACCGTGTCGATCACGTCTTCGACGTCGGAATCGGATACGCGCACCATGCGGTGGCCGAATTCCTCGACGATCAGTTCCGCGGTGTCCTGGTCGATCGACTGGTTCTGCGTGACCATCATGCCCATCTTCATGAGCTCTTTCACAACATCGGCCACCCGCTCGGCCATGCGGTTCGCCAGTTCCGAAACCACGATGGCCTCGGGCACCTGCACGTCGCGCACGATCTTTTCGCGTTCCTGGTGGCCGCCCATGGCCTTCTGCCGCGCGCGTTCCTGCTTGCGCTTCATGGCGGCCATGGATCGTTGCCGCCCGCCTTCGCCACCAGTCAGCGCCTGGTTCACGGTCAGCTTGCCGGACCGGCGGCCATCGCGTTCGCCACCTTTTCCGCGCCCGCCTTTATCGTCGCGGTCCTTGTTGTCCCGCTTGGCCGGGGTCGGCGCGCCGGACTTGGTCGGCACGGGCCGTGCGGTGCGGTCTTCCTTGGCGCCGGCGGGTGCATCCGCAGCCGGCGAGGCAGCGGGTGCAGCACGTTCAGCGGCGCGGCGTTCCTCTTCCTCGCGCTTGCGGCGCTCATCTTCTTCGGCCTTGGCCTTCAGCGCTTCTTCGCGCTCGCGTTCTTCGCGTTCCTTGGCCTCGATCTCGGCCTTGCGACGCGCGCGTTCTTCCTCGCGCTCGCGCTCCTCACGCTCGCGGCGCTCAGCTTCTTCGGACTCGCGGGCCTTGGCGGCCTGCAAGGCTTTCAGCCGGCGCTCCATCTCTGCGTCGGAAACACCCGAAGGCCGACGCGGCGCATCGGACTGCCCGGACGAGGATGAGCCCGGCTTGGGCACCACAACGCGTTTGCGCTTGGTTTCCACCACCACACTCTTTGTCCGCCCACGCGAAAAGCTCTGGTTCACGCGGCCCGAGCGGGCGCCGCCAGAAAGTCCGAGGGGTTTTTTACCGTCTTGATCGCTCATACGTCTTTCGTATCCTTCCCGGCGATGTGTTCGCCGTATGTGCCGCGCAGGCCTCGCAGCTTCGAGGCCTCCTCTACTACACGTCGTTCGAGTCCGCCAGCCGCAAGCGCGCCATGTATCACATGTTGGCGCCCGAATGCCAAACCCAATTCATCTGCCGTCAAACAGCCGAAAAATCGGCCTCCTTCGGGCGTCCAGAGTTTCGATTTTCCCCGTTCCGAGCCGTCAGAGGCCTGGAACAGAACGCGGGCATGGCCATCCGCCAGCCAGCCTTTTACTTTTTCAAACCCGGCCACCGCCTTGCCGGACTTCCGCGCCAGCGAGATCAGCTCGATCACACGGCGCGCCAGCAGGGTTTCGACCTGTTCCGCCAGATCGGCGGGAACCGTCACTTTCTGCTTTGCCCCACGGGCGAACAGGTTCTTCTTGACGGCCAGCGCCAGCGCAGCTGGATCGGCCGAAACCCAGATGCCCCGACCGGGCAATCGTTCCGCGACGTCCGGGACGATCACGTCGCCCGGACCCACGACAAAGCGGATCAACCCGGCCTTGGGCTGGGTTTCTCCGGTTGCAATGCAGCGCCGTTCGGCCTCATCGCGTGTTTTTGGTCGACCGCCCCGTGTCATGGGCTGCATCCCCGAGACCTGCGATCAGGCCTCGGACTCCTCTTCTGCTGCTTCGGCTGCCGCCGCTTCCGCTTCGGCTGCGGCTTGCGCTTCCAGTTCCTCGATGGTGACCCAGCCCAGTTGCAGGCGGGCGGTCATCACCATGTTCTGAGCTTCCTCGAGGCTCACATCGAACTGTTCCAGAAGGCCGTCATCCTTGACGCGCTGACCGTCCACCGTGGTCCAGCCGCCCGCCAGTTCCCAATCGGCGCAGGTTGCGAAATCTTCCAGCGTTTTCACATCGTCTTCGCCCAGGGCCACCAGCATCTGGGGGGTCAGACCTTCGAAATCAATAAGGCTCTGTTCCACACCCAGTTCACGGGCCTGTTCCAGCGCCTTGCGGTTCTGCTCTTCCAGATAGTCGCGGGCACGGGCCTGCAGCTCGTTCGCGGTGTCTTCGTCAACGCCTTCGATGACCAGCAGTTCATCCAGTTCCACATAGGCAACCTCTTCCAGCGAGGTGAAGCCTTCGGACACCAGAAGCTGAGCAAAGAATTCGTCCAGGTCGAGGCTGTCCATGAAGACCTGCGTCCGCTCGGCGAATTCGGCCTGGCGACGGGCGCTTTCCTCTTCCTCGGTCAGGATGTCGATATCCAGCCCCGTCAGCTGCGACGCCAGCCGCACGTTCTGACCACGGCGGCCAATGGCCAGCGACAGCTGATCATCGGGAACCACGACCTCGATCTTGCCGGCGTCTTCGTCCAGAACAACCTTGGACACTTCCGCAGGTTGCAGCGCGTTCACAAGGAAGGTCGGCTGATCGTCATTCCACGGGATGATGTCGATCTTTTCGCCCTGAAGTTCGTTCACGACGGCCTGAACCCGGCTACCGCGCATACCGACGCAGGCCCCGACGGGGTCAATCGAGTTGTCATAGGAAATGACAGCGATCTTGGCGCGCGAACCGGGGTCACGGGCAACGGCCTTGATCTCGATGATGCCATCATAGATCTCCGGCACTTCCATCTTGAACAGCTCGGCCATGAACTCCGGCGCGGTGCGGCTGAGGAAAATCTGCGGCCCGCGCGGTTCGCGGCGCACATCCTTGATGAAGACGCGGATCCGGTCATTCGGGCGATAGCTCTCGCGGCCAATCTTTTCGTTCCGGCGCAGAACTGCTTCGCCACGGCCGATATCGACGATGACATTGCCGTATTCCTCGCGCTTGACCTGACCGTTGATGATCGTGCCCTTGCGGTCCTTGAATTCTTCGTACTGGCGATCCCGCTCCGCTTCACGCACCTTTTGCAGGATGACCTGCTTGGCGCTTTGCGCGGCGATCCGGCCCATCTCGACCGGGGGAACCTCGTCGATGATTTCATCGCCGATCTCTGCGTCTTCCTTGAAGGCGCGGGCGTCGCGGACGGTCAGTTCGGTGAAGTGGTTCTCTACCTCCTCAACCACGGTACGCACGCGGGTAAAGGTTGCCTTGCCGGTCCGGCGGTCGATGTGAACGCGGATATCCAGCTCGGACCCGTAGCGCGACTTGGCGGCACGGGCGAGCGATTCTTCCATCGCCTCGACCACCAGACCGGGGTCGATCATCTTTTCGCGGGCAACGGCCTCGGCGGTTTGCAGAAGCTCCAGCTGGTTTGCACTGGTGATTGCCATGGGTCAGTCCTCCGCCTTTCCAGGCTCTTCGGTTTCAATCTCGTCGAATTGGGATTCGTCGATGGTGCCCGCCGCCTTGCGCTGGCGCAGCATTTCAGTGATCAGGTCGTCGGTCAGGACCAGCTTCGCGTCGGTCAGCCAGTCGAACTCCAGCCCGATGGTGACGGGCTCGCCCTTTTCATCCACCAGGTTGATCAGCACTTCGTCGCCGTCGATCCCGGCCAGTTCGCCTTTGAAGCGGCGGCGCCCGTCGATCAGTTCCGCGGTTTCCAGCTTGGCCTCGTAGCCCTGCCAGGTGTCGAAATCCTTCAGCCGGGTCAGCGGCCGGTCGATGCCCGGGCTGGACACTTCCAGCGTATAGTTATCCTCGATCGGGTCTTCGACATCCAGAAGGGCGCTGACCGCGGTCGAGATTTCGGCGCATTGATCGACCTCGATCCCGCCTTCGGGACGTTCGGCCATGATCTGCAACGTCATGGTCTTGCCGCTCATCAGGCGGATGCGCACCAGTTCGAACCCCATCCCTTCGATCAAGGGGGTCAGGATATCGGCCAGGCGGCGATCCATAGCGGTTTTGGCAATCAGGTCTGACATGGGTCCAAACACAAAAAAACGGGCGCGCGGCCCGTTGATATTTCCCGGTGGAGCGTCGGGGGTGGAGGCCGACGCGCCGCTGTTGAAGGGGATATAGGACGAATCAGCGGCGGGCGCAAGTCATCCGCAGAAGGCCTGCGTAATCATTCCGTCCGCGTCCACGAAAACGTTGAACCGCCAGGGCCAGTAATCCATCGTCCCGGCCATGCGCTCGGCGGAAAAGACGCGAGGCGACAGATCATACTGTTCGGTGATCTCGATCGGATGGCCGACAAGGCTTTCCACCTCCGACAAGGCGCAATTGTTCTCGACAATCACCGGGGTGCGGACAACCGGGTCACAGCCTTCTGTGGCGGTGCACATGGCGACTGAGCCCGGATTTGGGCTGACAGGGCCCAGTTCCCAGCTTGGTCCGGCATGGGAAGAGTTTACCGCGCCTTCCATTGCCGCCTGGCAGCGGCTGCCCGTGTTGCAATGGGGTTGAATGATGGTGTTGGCCATCGCGGCGTTGCCGATCATCTGGGTCACGGCGGCGAGGAAAGAGATAGTGAGAATAGAGTGTTTCATCTTGGAAAGTGCTTTCATGATAGGGATGTCTGCGCCTATCCGCAGAACACGCGGAAAACTGTTTGATCCCGGTGAATTTCAAAGTTCAGGCGGTCAGCGATGTGGTTGAAATTTCTCACCTGACCGAACTGGAGAATCCGAGCCCCTTGCGTTGCTCCGGCCGTGTGGGCATCGGATAGGGGGTGCCCAACCAGATGCTGATACAGGTTCGCACCACACATGCGGGAGGTGTCGTGAACGGGGAAGCCACCAGATGCTTCATAGGGGTTCGGAGAAGTCAGACCCGTTTCCGTGCCCGGAAAATAGGTGGCAGAGATCCCTTGGGCAAACGTCGGGGCTGCACCGAAACACAGGATGGCGAGGGTCGTGGCAAGGCGTTTCATCCGCAATAGACCCGTTCGATGATGTCGTTTTCGTCAACGGCGATGTTCATGCGCTCGGGCAGATAGATCATCGTGGTCATCATGCCGGGGCGCAGAACGCGGGCCATGTTGGCCTCTGCCATCAGATCGGCGACAATAGCAGGCTGACCGATCAGGGACTGATAGCGCGATGCGCCACAACTGTCGGCAAGGTTCAGCTCTGCCAGGGCGGGGGTCGTGGTCGCGGCCAGGGCGGCGATGAGTGCGAAATGTTTCATTGGTATGTCTCCTTGTCTATAGGTGTATAATCGACACTTACAAGGGGAGAGTCAAGCCATATGTGTTATCGGCACACTTTTGCAAAAATGACAGACGCCTTTCCTCTTCCATTGAATCCCGAGCGGCTTTGTCACAGGGTCAGATCAACACGACATATCAGGGAGGAGTTCGATGCGCACACGTGCGGCGGTT
>NZ_MNBL01000157.1 GCF_001879695.1 Nioella sediminis | reverse complement strand
CCATTCGTTGTCGTACCAGGCCAGCACCCGGACCAGGCGCTTGCCCGAGACCTTGGTCTGGTCGGGCGCAAAGATCGAGGACTGGGTGGTGTGGTTGAAGTCGATGGAGACCTTGGGCTCGGGATCATAGCCCATGACCATGCCCATGTAGCCATTGGCGGCCTCGGCGACGATTTCGTTCACGTCCGCCACGGTCACGTCCTTGCCCGCGACGAAGGTCAGGTCGACGGCGGAGACGTTCGGGGTGGGCACCCGCATCGCGGTCCCGTCG
>NZ_MNBL01000156.1 GCF_001879695.1 Nioella sediminis | reverse complement strand
GAGACGTTCGGGGTGGGCACCCGCATCGCGGTCCCGTCGAGCTTGCCCGCCAGTTCCGGCAGCACCTCGCCAAGCGCCTTGGCGGCCCCGGTCGAGGTCGGGATCATCGCCATGGCCGCAGCGCGGGCGCGGTAGAGGTCGCTGTGGCGACGATCCAGTGTCGGCTGGTCGCCGGTATAGCTGTGGATCGTGGTCATCAGACCGCTTTCGATGCCGATCGCATCGTTCAGCACCTTGGCCAGCGGCGCCAGGCAATTGGTGGTGCAGGAGCCGTTGGAAACCATGGTTTCGCCATCGACCAGATCGCGGTGGTTCACGCCATAGACCACGGTGCGCTGGACGTTTTTGGCAGGGGCCGAGATCAGGACCGACTTGGCGCCCTGTTCCATGTGGACATTGGCCTTGGTGCCGTCATTGAACTTGCCGGTGCATTCCAGAACCACGTCGCAGCCCGACCAGTCCAGTTCGCGCGGGTCATAGGTGGAGAAGACCTTCATCGGGCCGCGGCCCAGGTCCATCGTGTCGCCTTCGGTGGTGACGGTGCCGGCAAAACGGCCATGGACGCTGTCATAGCGCAACAGATGGGCCGAGGTCTCGATCGGGCCGGTGGCGTTGATCTTGACGACCTGAACGTCGTTGCGGGCGCTCTCGGCGATATGGGCCAGCGTGCAACGGCCGATGCGGCCAAATCCGTTGATGCCGATGGTGACAGTCATGGCGCGTGCTCCTTGGGTCTGCTTGCGCCGGTGTATAGGTGGTGGGGGCGGGTCTGAGAACCCGAAAAGCCCAAGATTTGCAGCCTGTTAGCGATAAAAGTGCCTGTTAGCGCATAACAATCGTGGCTTTGCAGCATCCGGGTCGCGCAACAATTCGGGACGGGGCAGCGCGTCTCGCGCAAGGAACGGAAACAATGGCCCCGAATCCCTGATGGGGCGCGGGAATGCTCTTCGAAGAGCATTTGGGCGCCACTGATGACACACGGGGAAAAACGCACAGGTCGGGGGCTGGCGGGTGGTGACGACGTTTGACGACGGCGATCCGGTGGACATGGGCGGTGGAATGCGCTTCGAAGCGCATTGAAACGGCCCTTCGAAGGGCCGTCCGGGTCGACGAGGCAACGCCTCGGCGACACCGGCAGAAAAAACGCCGTCCCGATCGGGATCGGAACGGCGCCAGACGCAGAAACCCGGGGGTGTGACCCGCGGGGTCCCGATTCCTTAAAGCAGCGATTTGACCTTCGCGGCCACGGCCTCGGCGGTGATGCCGAAATGGGCATAGAGCTCGCCTGCCGGGGCAGAGGCCCCGAAGCTGTCCATGCCGACAAAGCCTGCTTTGGCCTCGCGGCCCCGTTCGCCAAGCAGCCACTGGTCCCAGCCCTGGCGCACGGCGGCCTCAACGGCCACGCGGACGGCGCCGCCGGGCAGAACCCGCTTGCGGTAGGCGTCGTCTTGCGCGGCGAAGAGCTCCATACAGGGCATCGACACGACGCGCGCGCCGATCCCTTCGGCCTGCAAGATGTCCCGCGCCTCCATGGCGATGGACACTTCCGACCCGGTCGCCATGATGATCGCCTGCCGCTTGCCCTCGGCATCGGCCAGCACATAGGCGCCCTTTTCGACGAGGTTGGAATTCTTGTGATCGGTCCGCACCGTCGGCAGGTTCTGACGGCTGAGCGCCAGGGTGGACGGCGTCGCCTTCTGGTTCAGCGCCACTTCCCAGGCCTCGGCGGTTTCCACCGCATCGGCGGGGCGGAAGACCAGCATGTTCGGCGTCGCGCGCAGCATCGCAAGATGCTCCACCGGCTGGTGGGTCGGGCCGTCTTCGCCTACGCCGATGGAATCGTGGGTCATCACGAACTGAACCGAGATCCCCATCAGCGCCGCCAGCCGCATCGAGGGGCGGGCATAGTCGGTAAAGGTAAAGAAGGTGCCGCCATAGGGACGCACGCCGCCATGCAGCGCCATGCCGTTCATGGCCGCCGCCATGCCATGCTCGCGGATGCCGTAATAGACGTAGCGGCCCTTGCGGTTCTCCACGTCGAAGACGCCCATATCGCCGGTCTTGGTGTTGTTCGAGCCCGTAAGGTCGGCCGAGCCACCGATGGTTTCGCCCACCACCGGGTTGATCACTTCCAGCGCCATTTCGCTGGCCTTGCGGGTCGCGACCTTGGGTGCGGTTTCCGAGACCTGCTTTTTCAGCGCCCTGATGGTGGCCGAGAGCTTCTTGGGCATGTCGCCTGCGAAGCTGCGCTCGAATTCCGCCTGCTTCTGGTTCGACAGCATGGCCAGCCGGGTTTCCCACTCGGCCCGCTCCGCCGCGCCGCGCGCGCCGATGGCTTCCCACTCGGCCTTGAGATCGGCGGGCACCTCGAAGGGGCCGTATTGCCAGCCATAGGCCTCTTTCGCGGCCTGAAGCTGCGCCTTGTCGGTCAGCGCGCCATGGCCCTTCGACGTGTCCTGCGCCGCGTGGCCAAGGGCGATATGGGTCTTGCAGGCGATCATGGCCGGGCGGGGGCTGGCCTTGGCGGCGGTGAGGGCCGCGTCGATGGCAACCGGATCGTGGCCGTCGCATTCGAACACGTCCCAGCCCGAGGCCTTGAAGCGCGCCACCTGATCGGTGCGGTCCGACAGGCTGACCTTGCCGTCGATGGTGATGTCGTTGTTGTCCCAGAAGACGATAAGCTTGGACAGTTCATGTCGACCGGCAAGGCCGATGGCCTCCTGGCTGATGCCTTCCATCAGGCAGCCGTCGCCCGCGATGCAATAGGTGTAGTGGTCCATCACCTTGGCGCCCCATCGGGCGCGCAGGTTTTCCTCGGCCATGGCAAAGCCCACGGCATTGGAAATGCCCTGACCGAGTGGGCCTGTGGTGGTCTCCACCCCCTCGACATGGCCGTATTCCGGGTGGCCTGCGGTGATCGCGCCCAACTGGCGGAAGTTCTTCACCTGCTCCAGCGTCATATCGGCGTAGCCGGTCAGGTGCAGCAGCGAGTAGATCAGCATCGAGCCATGGCCCGCCGACAGGATGAACCGGTCACGATCCGGCCAGCGCGGGGCGCTTGCGTCGAATTTCAGGTGCTTTTCAAACAGCACGGTGGCGACATCGGCCATACCCATGGGCATGCCTGAATGGCCGGAATTCGCAGCGGCGACCGCATCGAGCGTCAGCGCGCGGATGCAGGCGGCTTTGCGCCAGTGATCGGGGTTCCGGGCGGCAAGAGCAGAAAGGTCCAAGGGGCGCGTCCTTCATATGTCATGTTAGCGGGCTCGCGCGCGGTCTTAGCAGAGGGGGGGGCAAGTGCAAGCATGCGCAGAGGCGGAGGACCGCCAAAACCGCGTAAAATCGGCCCAACCCGTGGTTTTCGGCCCGGAAATGGTTGCAAATCCGGCCCGGATGCGATTCGCTGTCGGCAGGGGCAGGTGGGCAGACCGCGCCCCTCTATGGCGCGTAAAAAGAACAGCCCGGGATGCGCGCGCGGGCGGTAGAGTAGAAGAGGCGTGGCACAGGATGAACGAGACCACGGATCTGGAACAGATCACGGCGCTTGAACACCGCATTACAACGGCGCTGGACAGGATTGCCAGAGGGGTGGCCGCCCGGACCGCGGCGCAGGCCCCGGCAGCGGCCGAGGATACCGGCGAATTGGAAGAGCGTCTGGCAGCCCTTTCGGCGGCGCTGGAGGAGACTCAGGCGGCGCTGCAATCGGAACAAAGCGCCAATGCGGATCTGACTGAACGTCTGCGCGCGTTGGAATCCGCGCGTCAGGCGGATGCGGATCAGGCAAATCGCGACATTGCCGAGTTGCAGGCACAGCTGAATTCGGCCCCCGAGCCAGCCCCGGAACCGGACGGCCCTGATCGGGAAGAGCTCGAAGCGGAACTCGCCCGGCAACGCGAGGTGGAAAGCGTGCTGCGCCGCCGGATTGCGCGGCTGCGTGAGGAACGCAAGACCGTCCGCGCCGAATATAACGAAGCGCGCGATCAGCTTGAAGAGGTCGAGGGCAAGCTTGACCAGCTTCAGGCCCTGACCGACGCCAGCGCGCCGTCCGCCTCTGGCGAACTGGCGCGTCTGCGCGACAGCAACCGCGCCCTGCGCGACACGATCGAGGAACTGCGCGAAGCCATCGCCGCAGAGGGACCGCCCGATGACGATCTGGTGACCAGTGCGCTTGCGGCGGAACTGGAAAGCCTGAAAGCCGACCGCGCCGCCGAGGCCGCCGAGGCGCGCGCGATCCTGTCCGAAATCCGCCCCGTCCTGCAGGGAGGTGCCGCAGATGCCTGAGATCGTGATCCAGATCGGGGGCCGGGATTTCACCGTGGCCTGTCAGGAAGGCGAAGAGCCGTTCCTGCGCGCCGCCGCCCAGATGCTCGACACCGAGGCCAGTGTTGTTCTTGGTCAGATCGGCCGGATGCCGTCGGAACGGATGCTGCTGATGGCCGGGCTGATGCTGGCCGACAAGACCGCCGGGCTGGAGGAAGACCTGCAACGGGCCGAGGACACCTTGCGCGCCCGCGACCGGGCCTTGGCCGATGCAGAGGAACGGCTGGCCGAACGTGCCCGCCGGATTTCCGAGCTGGAGTCGGCCCCGCCGCCCGATCCCGAACAGGTCTCGGTGCCGGTGATCCCCGCCGATGTGTCCGACAGTCTGGCCGAAATCGCCGCGCGGGCCGAGGCGCTGGCGCTGGAGTTGGAAGAGGGCGGCGCGGATCAGGACTGATCCTGTCACGTTGATCAAACGATCAGGCGGCTCCTTCGCGGGCCGCCTTTTTCTCTGCCTGCCCAAGCCAGCTTGCAGCGCCAAGCCCGATCAGACAGGCCGCCAGCAGGATCGCCAGCCAGATTTCGGTCGCATGGGCAGGG
This sequence comes from Nioella sediminis, assembly GCF_001879695.1. GTDB lineage: Bacteria > Pseudomonadota > Alphaproteobacteria > Rhodobacterales > Rhodobacteraceae > Nioella > Nioella sediminis. The sequence continues at coordinate 25,051 of NZ_MNBL01000156.1, read as the reverse complement.
GTCATCAGCGCCCCGGTCAACCAGCTCAATGCGCCGCCTGCCGCAACGGTCAGCGACCCGGTGATCCCGGCAATACTGCCCGCCAGTTCCGGGGCTACGGACATCGCGCCTGCGTGACTGTTGGGCATGGTCACCCCGTTGCCGATGCCCACGAAGAGCGTCGCCACGAAGACCACCGGCAGAGCCGGGCCAAGGGCGAGGGTCAGCACCAACCCCGCCGCAACGCCGGACGTTGCCACGATGCGGCCCGCCAGCATCATCCGCGTGACGCCAGCCCGGACCGACAGGCGCGCCGATAGGAAGCTGCCCATCAGGAACCCGAGCGTGATCGACCCCACGGCGAGGCCGACCATGGCCGGGGTCAGGCCAAAGACCTGACCGGCCACCAGCGGCGCGCCTGCGAGGAAGATGAAGAAGGTGCCGGTGGAAAACATCATCGTCACGGCAAAGCCCCAGAACCGGGGAAGCCGCAGCAATCGGCGGAAGGCGTCGGCCATGGCGCGGAACCCGCCGCCGTTGCGGGCGGCTGTCTCTCCCAGATCGTGCCAGCAGATCGCCAGCAGACCCGCCCCCGCCAGCCCGTAGCCCAGAAAGATCGCGCGCCAGCCAAACGCCGCTTCGATCACCCCGCCCACCATCGGCCCCAGCATCGGTGCAATCGCCATGGACATGGACAAAAGCCCGATCCGGGCGGCGGCCTCTTCGCGGGCATGGGTGTCGCGGGTGATGGCCAGCGTCATGGCAAAGCAGGAGATGATCGCGCCCTGCATCAGCCGCGCGGCCAGGAACAGCGGAAAGCTGTCCGCCAGGTAGCACAGGGCCGAGGCGAGGGTGAACACCGCCAGCGCCACCAGAACCACGGGGCGGCGGCCGAACCGATCCGACAGGGGGCCTGCGATGATCTGAATGAGCGCGGTCAGGCCCAGATATCCCGCCAGCGCCAGATTTGCGGTGGCATAGCTGACCCCGAGCTCTTCCGCGATGGCGGGCAGCGAGGGCAGGATCATGTTGAGCGTCAGCGGCGCCAGCGCTGTCAGTCCGACCAAGGTCCAGAACCGAGGCGGGGTTCGCGCGGGGGAGTGAATGCTCATGCGCGCCCCTTGGGGATCTGGGACGCGCGGCGCATGTCAGGCCGGAAAGAGCGGCGCGAGAAGACGCGCGGCCTCGTCCCTTGGGCTCGCCAGCGCATCCCGATCCTCACCGGGATGGAAGCGGGCGCGCACGGCGGTCGGCATCGGGTTTGGCTTGAGCAGGGCCACACGGGGACCATGCTTGGCGCTTTCCGCCTGCCAGCGGCTGACCAGCGCCCGTTGTGCCGCCTTGGACATGGCATAGGCCCCGCCATACATTGCCTCACCGTCATCGTCGAAGAATACGGCCGTGGCGATGTCGGAGGGTTCGATCAGCGGCTCCACCATCGCAATCAGCCGCGCGGTGGCGCGGATATTGGTGGCGATATTGGCGTCGAGATCCTTTTCGCGGATCTGCGCGGCAGGGGTCAGCGCTGTGGCGTGAATGGCTGCATGCACCCAGATATCGGCCTTGCCCCACCGGTCATGGATCGAGCGGCAGAGATGGGCCATCGCGGCCTCGGTGGTGATATCCATGGGCGCGAGCGTGGTGCTGCCGCCTTTTGCCTGGATCCGATCGTCAAGCTCTTCCAGCCCGCCGGTGGTGCGCGCCACGGCCACCACATGGGCCCCGCGCGCGGCGAGCCATTCTGCACAGGCGGCGCCAAGGCCGCGCGAAGCGCCGGTGACAAGAGCGATCCGGCCATCGAGAGATTTGTGTTCCATGGCCTGCGTGATGGCGGGAAATCCGGGGCTTGGCAAGGGGGCGCGGCCCTTAGCTGCTTGACTTTGCATCGGGGGGCAGAGACAAACGGGCCAAAGGGGAACTTGCTTTCAAAAGGAGACGCGCATGAGCCGCGAAATGACCCTGAGCCAGGCCGTGATCGGCACTGGAAGCACCGCCCGCAAGGCGATGCTGGTACTGGCCGGATCGGCCTTCATTGCAGTTGCTGCCCAGATTTCCGTACCGATGCTGCCGGTTCCCATGACCCTGCAGACGCTGGCGATCCTGATGGTGGGCTTCGCCTATGGTTCGCGCCTTGGGGCGCTGACGCTGGTGGCTTACCTGGCAGAGGGCGCCATGGGGCTGCCGGTCTTCGCTAATGGGATGAACGGGCTGGCCTTCGCGGGCCCGACCGCGGGCTTCCTGCTGGGTTTCGTCGCCATGGCCTGGGCTGCCGGGTTTGCCGCCGAGCGTGGCCTGGCGCGCGGTGTGGTCGGCACGGCGCTGTCGGCGCTGCTGATTTCGGCCGCGCTTTACGTACCGGGCTTGGCCTGGCCTGCGCTGGTTGCCGGTGGCTTCGGGTTCGAGGCCGGTTGGGTCGCGCAGGACGCAGCGTTCTACTGGACCTGGTTCGTCGCGCCCTTCCTTCTGGGCGATGCCGTCAAGGCCGTGATCGCGGCCCTGCTGGTGGCCGGGGGCTGGAAGGCGCTGTCGCGCTGAGGCTTTTCTGTAACTGAGCTTTGGAAGCGCCGCCCTTCGGGGCGGCGTTTTCGTTTCGCCGCCTTCGGCGTCGACCGGGGGAGCGGCCCTCCTCAAGCTCCCTTCGGGAGCCCTCGTCGGGCCGCGTTGCCACGGGATATGTGTGAGGTCTGTGGCAACGAACTGACGGGGGGGATGGTTGAGAGGGCGTTACCTGTTCGCTGAGAGGTCCTGTTGCCGGGATCTGTCCGGCACAGGACCGCTTCAAGGCTGTTTGCGAGTCGTGCCCGCGTCAAGGGCAAGCGGCCTGCGGCCGTCGCTGGCGCGACCCTTGACCCGGCCCCGACTCGCGTGAGGGCTATGCCTTGCTGTCGTGCAGATCCTGAAGGGCAGACTCGCACAGGCCCAGATCGAGCCACTGACACCCCGCGCAGAGCGTGGAGAGGCTGCCGGGTGGCACGTTGTCGAGGATGCGTTTCTGCGCCTGCCCCCAGGTGAGCCTTTCACGAGGCTTGAGGTTCAGCGCCGCCGCATGGGCGCGGTCAAGCTTGGCAATGGCCGATTGGTTGGTGCAGAGCCGCCCGCGCCGTTTGGGGCAGGGGGTGCAGATGTCATCGGTTGCGCCGGTCGTTTCGATGATCACCTCATCACCGCCGGGCGCGCGCAGGCGGTCCACCACGATGGCGGTCATATTGGCGGTGAACGCATCCGAGTAACCCTTTCCCTGGTAGCCAAGCGCGCAGAGAAAGTGATGCGGACGGAAACGGACCGGATCAGGCATCTTCCTTGAGCGCGAGCTTGCCCGCATTCACCACATCCGTGGGTTTCACCGGGTAATCGCCCGAGAAACAGGCGTCGCAATAGCGTGGGCAGGCGGGATCGCGGCCCTCGGCCTCTCCAACCGCGCGATAGAGCCCGTCGAGCGAGATGAACCGCAGGCTGTCCACCTGCAGGTGCTGGCGCATCTCTTCTTCACTCATCGTGGCGGCGAGCAGTTTTTCCCGCTGCGGGGTGTCGACGCCGTAGAAACAGGGCCAGGCGGTCGGGGGGCTGGCGATGCGGAAATGCACCTCTGCCGCACCGGCATCGAGGATCATTTCCTTGATCTTGCGGCTGGTGGTGCCGCGCACGACGCTGTCATCGACGAGGATCACCCGTTTGCCTTCAATCAGCGCCCGGTTGACGTTCAGCTTGAGCCGCACGCCCATGTTGCGGATCTGCTCGGTCGGTTCGATGAAGGTCCGGCCCATATACTGGTTGCGGATGATCCCCATGGCGTAGGGGATGCCCGATTCCAGCGAAAAGCCGATGGCCGCGGGCGTGCCGCTGTCGGGCACCGGGCAGACCAGATCGGCCTCGACCGGGGCTTCCTTGGCCAGTTCGCGGCCAATGGCTTCGCGGGTTTCATAGACCGAGCGGCCCCCAAGGATGGAATCGGGGCGCGAGAAATAGACATGTTCGAAGATGCAGGGGCGCGAGGCGCGTTCTTCGAAGGGGTGGAAGCTTTCCAGCCCCTTTTCGGTGATCACCACCATTTCGCCCGGTTCGATCTCGCGCACGAACTCTGCGCCGATGATGTCGAGCGCGCAGGTTTCCGAACTCAGCGCCCATCCGTCACCCACCTTGCCCAGAACCAGCGGGCGCACGCCGAGCGGGTCGCGCACGCCGATCAGCTTGGTGCGCGTCATGGCCACGACGGAAAACGCCCCTTCAACGCGGCGCAAGGCGTCCTTCATCCGTTCGGGGATGGTTTTCTGATAGCTGCGTGCCATCAGGTGGATGATGCATTCGCTGTCAGAGGAGCTTTGGAAGATCGAACCGCGGCCAATGAGTTCGCGCCGCAATTCCTCGGCATTCACGATATTGCCGTTATGGGCAATCGCCGCGCCGCCCATGGCAAACTCGCCAAAGAAGGGCTGCACGTCGCGGATCGCGGTGTTGCCCTTCGATCCGGCGGTGGAATAGCGCACATGGCCGATGGCCAGCGGGCCGGGGACGGTTTTCATCACCTCTTCGGAGGTGAAGTTGTCGCGCACATAGCCGAAACGGCGAGCGGAGTTGAAACCCTGTTCGGGGTCATGGGCGACGATGCCGCCTGCCTCCTGCCCGCGATGTTGCAGGGCGTGGAGGCCGAGGGCCACGAAATTCGCCGCGTCGGCAACGCCAATGACGCCGAAGACACCGCACTCCTCCTTGAGCTTGTCGTCATCAAACGGGTGGCTCAGGAAGGGCTTGTCGAGGTCACGCATGGGGGGATGGCTCCGCGTCCGGTGATTCCGCGTCCGTATAGCCCCCCGGGCAGGTAAAGTCACCTGTGACAGATATGTGAATGCGCGATTTCCGATATGTGTTTCCTTCGACCGACGGGTCAGAGCAGGCCTGGAACGATCACCAGAACAGCCAGACCGAAGATGGCCAGAACCGGAACCAGCGACAGGGTCTCGCGGCTGCCGGTGCGGGCCATGTCGGCGGCCTGCTGGCTGCGCATCTGGCGGCCACGGGCCATGTAATAGCCGGTGTCGATGGAACCATCGGGGCGGGTTTTGATCGTGTCGGTCATGGCGTGTCTCCTTTGCATCTGATGGGAACCAGAGTGCCACCACTGCCGAAGCCACGCTTGAAGACGGCCTTTAGAAGGTCTTGGGATTTGCCCGATTTGTCTTGAGACGCGGCTGTTTTCCTTGAGAGATCGCCCAATAGCGCGCAATCATGGGGGATGATCTACCAATTCGCAGATTGCCAGCTTGACGCCCCGTCCCATCTGCTCATGCGGGACGGGCAGGAGGTACATTGCGAGCCGCAGGTTTTTGACTTGCTGGTGCTGCTTGCCACCCGCGCGCCCGCGCTTGTGAGCTATGATGACATGATCAGGGACATCTGGAAGGGGCGCATCGTGTCCGATTCCACGCTTGCAGCACGGGTTGCGGCGGCACGGGCGGCGGTCGGGGATGATGGCAAGCGACAGGCGGTGATCCGCACCGTGCCGCGCCGGGGGGTGCAGCTTGCCGTGCCGGTGACGATCGGGACCAATGACGCAATACACGCGGCACCGTCACGACCGGAGGTCCGGCAGATCATCCGCTACACCAGTTCGCGCGATGGCACGGGGCTTGCCTGGGCCGAGATGGGGGACGGGCTGCCGCTCCTGCGGGCCGGGCATTGGCTGAGCCATCTGGAGCACGATCTTCACAGCCCGGTCTGGCGCCCGCTGCTGGACCGGCAATCCGCCGGGCGGCGGCTGGTGCGATACGATCCGCGCGGCACGGGGCTGTCGGATCGGGATGTCGATTTCTCGCGCGTGAGTGTCGAGGACCTGGCCGATGACCTGGAAGCGGTTGCCGATGCAGCGGGGCTCGACCGGTTCCCGATCTACGCAATCTCGCAAAGCGTGCCGGTAGCGTTGACCTTTGCGGCGCGTCACCCCGACCGGGTCAGCCGTATGATCCTGCACAACGGGTTGGTACAGGGATCGACCGCGCGGGGGGAGCCAGAGAAAACCGAGACGATGGTGGCCATGATCCGCTCTGGCTGGGGGATTCCGGACAGCCCCTTCATGCGGGCGGTCGCGACCGTCTTTGCACCGCGATCCACCCCGGAAGAACTGGAAAGCCTCGTCCATATCCAGACCGTGTCCGCGACCCCGGATAATGCCGCCGAAATCCGGCGCGTCGTGGGTGAGATCGACGTTCTGGACAGGCTGGACAAGATCACCTGCCCGGTGCTGATCATGCATTCTTCGGGCGATGCCGTGCAGTCCCCCGACCAGTCCAAGCTAATGGCGCGTGGGCTGAAGGATGCCCAATTTCAGTCCTGGGACTCGAATAACCACATGCTCGTGCCGAGCGATCCGATATGGGACTCGGTCGTAACCGAGTTCGACCGCTTCCTGTCAGAAGGCGAATAGGCCCGGCTCAGTTGCCGGTCGCCGGACCGCAGCTGTTCACCAGTTCCTCATAGCGGCTGACGATCCAGCCGGGCGCGTCCGAGGGGATCTGTTCCTCGACACGGGTCTGCATGGATTGGAAGATCTCGGCGGACCGGCTGTCGGAAATCACGGCAATCGGCTCGTTCCCGACGATCCGGTCATAGGCGATCAGCGCCACGACAACCAGCAGCACCCCGCGCAGCACCCCGAAGAGGAAGCCAAGCCCCGCATCCAGCCCGCCGATGGCAGACCGCTGCACGGCGCTGGAAAAGAACGGGGTGAACAGGGAAATGACCACAAGCGCGATGGCGAAGACGGCGGCAAAGGCTGCGATGACCGCCAATTCGCAAGAGCCGTTGAGGAAATCGCCCAGATAGGGGATCTCGAACATCAGTTCCTTGGCGCGGGGGGCAAAGAGGAAGGCCACGATGGCCGCCACGATCCAGCCCGCAATGGACAGCGCCTCGCGCACGAAGCCACGGGAATAGGCGAGAATGGCGGAGATCACGATCACACCGGCCACGACCCCGTCAAAAATGGTAAAACCTTCCATTATCTCTCTCGTCTCCCTCGTGGCTCGGGCCGGTCAGCCTGCGCCGAAAATATCACCAGTAAACCGGGCCAGGTCCGGCATCAGTTTCAAATCCATATCAGCCCCGTCGGTGATTTTGCATCCCTCAGGTGCGATTGCGGAGGAAAAACCAAGTTTCCGCGCCTCTTTCAACCTGTTTTCGGCCTGAGAGACCGGGCGTAACGCGCCGGAAAGGCTCAATTCGCCGAAAACGACGCATGTTGCGGGCAGGGCTTCGTCCTCTCGCGCGGACAAAAGCGCGGCGGCCACGGCCAGATCGGCAGCGGGTTCCGAGATGCGCATGCCGCCCGCTATGTTGAGATAAACGTCGAGCCCCTGAAAGCTGATGCCCACCCGCGCCTCCAGCACGGCCAGGATCATCGACAATCTGCCGCCATCCCAGCCCACAACCGCGCGGCGAGGCTGGCTGAGCGACGAGGGCGCGACAAGGGCCTGTACCTCGACCAGAACGGGGCGCGTCCCTTCGATGCCTGCAAACACCACCGACCCCGGCGCGCGCGCCTGCCGGTCGGACAGGAACAGGGCAGAGGGGTTGGGCACTTCGGCCAATCCGCCGCCGGTCATCTCGAAGACGCCGATCTCATCCGCCGGGCCAAAGCGGTTCTTGACGCTGCGCAGGATACGGAACTGATGGCCGCGTTCGCCTTCGAAATAGAGCACGGTGTCGACCATATGTTCCACCACACGGGGGCCAGCGATCTGGCCTTCCTTGGTGACATGGCCCACCAGCATCACGCTGACGCCCTTGCGCTTTGCGAAGCTCACCAGTTCATGCGCGGCGGCGCGGACCTGACTGACGGACCCCGGCGCGCTGTCCACGGTATCGAGCCACATGGTCTGGATGGAATCGATCACCACGAGGTCGGGCTTTTCGGTGTCCAGCGTCGTCAGGATGTCGCGCAGGTTGGTTTCTGCGGCGAGCTTTACCGGGCTGTCGCCAAGCCCTAGCCGCTGCGCGCGCATACGGACCTGCGCCGTCGCTTCCTCGCCCGAGACATAGATCACCTTGAGGCCCGTGCGCGCGAAACTGGCGGCTGCCTGCAACAGAAGCGTGGATTTCCCGATACCGGGGTCACCGCCGACCAGCGTGGCGCTGGCCCCGACCAGCCCGCCACCGAGCACTCGGTCAAATTCAGCAATCCCCGATCCGTCGCGTGCGGGCGGGCGTTCTTCCGTCGCCAGATCGGTCAGCGCCATGCCCTTGCCCTTCATGCCCCCAAGCCCCTTGGCACCGGGGCCCATGGACAGCGGCGTTTCTTCCTGAATGGAATTCCACTCGCCACAGGCATCGCAGCGGCCTGCCCATTTCTTGTGGGTGGCGCCGCAGGCGGAACAGACGAATTGGGTGACGGGTTTTGCCATTGGATTGGCTTAGCCCAAGCCCCCGCGCTTGGCCAGTGCCGAGGTGGCCAGGCTGATCCCGAAACTGGCCAGCACACAGCCGGTGAAGAGCCACAGCCCCCACGCGGTTTCCACCCGGCCCACGCCAACACCCTTGGCCAGTGTGATATAGATGGCAATCAGGAACACATCCGCCATGGCGAGCTTGCCAAGCGCGGTGAGCGGGGCCAGCAGACGGCTGTCGGTCATGCGGAAATGGATCAGCGCCAGCCCTGCCGTCTTCAGAATGGGCGCGACAATGGCAAAGAGCGCAACGACCAGCGCCAGCAGCACGTCCTCCTCCCACAGCGCCATAACGCCGGACAAAACCGATATCTCGTTTAGTCCGAAGAGCGGCAACAGCCCCGCCCGCATCAGGGGTGCGACCCAGGCCAGAGGGAACAGAACCAGCAGAGACAGGTTCAGTGCGGTCAGGATTATCCGTGTCATTCCGGGCAGATGGGGCAGAGGGCCGCGACGCGCAAGGGCGGGATGCGGAAAGGCCGCCCCGTGGGACGGCCTTTCGAAATCGTGCGAGGCACCGCTCAGCGGTTCTCGATATCCGTGTATTCGCGGTAGGTGGCCCCGGTATAGAGCTGGCGCGGACGGCCGATCTTGCCTTTCGGGTCGGCGATCATCTCTTTCCACTGGGAAATCCAGCCGACAGTCCGCGACAGGGCGAAGATCGGGGTGAACATCGAGGTGGGGAAGCCCATGGCCTCCAGGATGATGCCGGAATAGAAATCCACGTTCGGGAAAAGCTTCTTCTCGGAGAAATACTCGTCCTCCAACGCGATGCGTTCCAGTTCCTTGGCGACCTGCAGCAGCGGGTTGTTTTCAACGCCCAGAAGGTCCAGCACCTCGTCCGCCGATTTCTTCATCACCGTCGCGCGCGGATCGAAGTTCTTGTAGACCCGGTGGCCGAAGCCCATCAGGCGGAAGGGGTCGTTCTTGTCCTTGGCCCGCGCGATATATTCGGGGATGCGGTCAACAGTGCCGATTTCTTTCAGCATCTCCAGACAGGCCTGGTTGGCGCCGCCATGGGCGGGGCCCCAAAGGCAGGCGATACCGGCGGCGATACAGGCGAACGGGTTGGCGCCCGACGATCCGGCCAGACGCACGGTCGAGGTGGACGCGTTCTGTTCGTGATCCGCATGCAGGGTAAAGATCCGGTCCATCGCGCGGCTCAGGATCGGGTCGGGCTGGTATTCCTCTGCCGGGACGGCGAAGCACATGCGCAGGAAGTTGGTGGCATAGTCGCAATCGTTGCGCGGATAGACGAAGGGCTGACCGATCGAGTATTTATAGGCCATCGCGGCAATGGTCGGCAGCTTGGCGATCAGGCGGATCGAAGCGACCTCGCGCTGCCACGGGTCCGAGATGTCGGTGGAGTCGTGGTAGAAGGCCGACATCGCGCCGACAACGCCCACCATCGTGGCCATCGGATGCGCATCGCGCCGGAACCCGCGGAAGAAGTTGTGCATCTGTTCATGCACCATCGTGTGACGGGTCACGCGATCTTCAAAATCTTCCAACTGGGTCGCGGTCGGCAGCTCACCATACAGCAGCAGATAGCACACTTCGAGGTAATGCGATTTCTCCGCCAACTGGTCGATCGGATAGCCGCGATGCAGCAGCACGCCCGCATCGCCGTCGATATAGGTGATGGTGGATTCGCAGGCCGAGGTCGAGGTGAAGCCGGGATCGTGAGTGAAGACGCCCGCCTGACCGTAGAGCTTGCCGATGTCGATCACGTCGGGGCCGACACTGGGCGAGTGCATTGGCAGCTCGAATGTCTTGTTGTCGAACGTGAGCGTCGCGGTTCTTTTGTCTGCCATCCTGAGTCCCTCTTCAAAAAGCCTGCCCGATGGGGTCATCAGGCGGTGTTCAGGGACCGGTTGCCCGGGCCCCTCTATTCGCAGGCAGCCACGACACACTCAGGTCATTCGGCTGCGGCCTCCGTCAGGCGGGCAAGTGTCTCCTCCCGGCCGATGACGAGCATCATGTCGAAAACGCTCGGGCTGACGGGGCGGCCTGCCAACGCGGCCCTCAGGGCCGGTGCAAGCTTGCCCAGTTTCAGATCGTGGCGTTCGGCCACTTCGGAAACTGTCGCCTCCAGCGTGTCGCGTGTCCAGCTAGCATTTTGCAACTGCGGCGTCAATTCTGCCAGTATACCACGGGATACATCTGTCAGCGCGGCCAGCGACTTCTCATCCCGATCCAATGGGCGTTCCGTCAAGACAAAGTGCGCCTTTTCAAGGAGTTGAGGAAGTGACTTTGCCCGATCCTTGAGGCAATACATCGCAGCGGCCAGCCCGTCTTTCTGCGCCTGCGAAAGCGCGGGTTGCTGCGTTGCCACCAAGAAACGCTCGATTTCAGACACCAAATCGTCATCGGCCATGGCCCCGATATGATGGCTGGCCACATGTTCGAGCTTCTTGAAATCAAGCCGCGCGGGCGATTTGCCGATTCCCTTCAGGTCGAACCACTCTTTCGCCTGATCGTCGCTGAACAGCTCATCATCCCCATGGCTCCAGCCAAGCCGCGCCAGATAGTTGCGCATCGCGGCGGGCGGGTAGCCCATGGCGGCATATTCCTCGACCCCGAGAGCGCCGTGCCGTTTGGACAGTTTCTTTCCATCGGGCCCGTGGATCAGCGGGATATGCGCCCAGACCGGTTCCGGCCAGCCCATGGCATGATAGATCTGCGCCTGACGGGCGGCGTTGTTCAGGTGATCGTCACCCCGGATCACATGGGTCACGCCCATGTCATGATCGTCCACCACAACCGCATGCATATAGGTGGGCGTCCCATCCGAGCGCAGCAGGATCATATCGTCGAGCTGGTCGTTGCGGATCGTGACATCGCCCTGCACCTGATCGCGGATCACCGTCACGCCTTCACGCGGGGCTTTCAGCCGGATCACATAGGGCGCGTCAGGGTGGTCGGCCTCCGCCACATCGCGCCACGGGCTGAGGAAAAGGGTCGAGCGGCCCTCGGCCTTGGCCGCCTCGCGGAAAGCCTGAATCTCCTCCTGCGTGGCGAAGCATTTATAGGCGTGACCTGCCGCAAGCATCTCTCGCGCCACCTCGGCATGGCGGTCGCAGCGGGCGAATTGGCTGATCGGTTCGCCGTCCCAGTCCAACCCGAGCCAGGTCAGCCCGTTCAGAATGGCCTGCGTTGCCTCGGGGGTGGAGCGTTCCCGGTCGGTATCCTCGATGCGCAGCAGGAAGGTGCCGCCCCGGCCGCGCGCATAGAGCCAGTTGAACAGCGCCGTCCGCGCGCCGCCGATATGCAGGAAGCCCGTGGGCGAGGGGGCGAAGCGGGTCACGACATCAGAGGTCATCGAAGGTCCTTTCCGGGGCACGTGGGCCCAAGCGGGGCGCCGCGCGTTAACAGTTTGGCAACCATGAGGCCGCACAGTCATCTGCGCGCAGGTTTAGGCAAGCCCGGAAGGGGTGGCAAGTGCGGCTGTGGCACTGGTTGAATGCGGTCCAGCAGGGCCAGCGGGGCTATCTGATGCCCTGGTCCCCGGTCTTTTTCGGGATCGGGGTGGCGATGTATTTCGCCCTGCCGGTGGAACCGGGACGCATGGCGTATGGCCTGGCCGGGGCGGCGGCCCTTCTGGCCGCGTTCCTTGGCCGATGGCGACGCGAAACGCTTGGGCCTTTGGCGACCGCGGTGCTGCTTGTCGCGCTCGGGCTTTGCACGGCGGGCTTGCGGACGGCTCAGGTGGCGGGGCCGGTTCTGGGATTTCGCTACTATGGCCCCATCGAAGGGCGGATCGTGGTGGTGGACCGGTCCGCTTCGGACCGGTTGCGCCTGACGCTGGATCGGGTCGTGCTGGCCGACACCGACCCCGACCGCGTGCCCCGGCGGGTACGCGTCTCGCTTCACGGTGACCAGCCGTTCCTGACGCCGGAACCCGGTGCGCGTGTTGCCCTGACCGGCCATCTGTCGCCCCCGGAAGGACCGGGAGAGCCCGGTGGTTTCGACTTCCAGCGACACGCCTGGTTCCTGTCCATCGGCGCGGTCGGATATACCCGCAATCCAGCCCTCCTGCTGGAACCGCGCCCGGAGCGCGTCCTGCCGCTGTTGCATCTGCGCATGCGGCTGTCCCGTGCGATACAGGAGCGGATCACTGGCGAACCCGGCGCCTTCGCCGCTGCCGTCATGACCGGAGACCGCTCCGGCATATCGACCGAAACGCTGGAGACCCTGCGGCGCACCAATATCGCCCATCTTCTGGCCATTTCCGGCCTGCATATGGGATTGCTGATCGGTTTCGTCTTTCTGTGCCTGCGCTCCTGCCTGTCGCTGATCCCGCCGCTTGCCCTGCGTATCCCCACCAAGAAGATCGCCGCCGTCGGGGCCTTGGCCGCCGGGGCCTTCTACCTCGCCGTGGCAGGGGGCAACGTCGCCACCGAACGCGCCTTCATTCAGGTGGCAGTGATGTTCACGGCGGTTCTGCTGGACCGGCGCGCCGTTACCTTGCGCTCGGTCGCCATAGCGGCGCTGATCGTTCTGGCGCATCGCCCCGACTCCCTGCTTGGCCCCGGATTCCAGATGAGTTTCGCCGCCACGACCGCACTGGTGGCGGTCTTCACCGGCATGTCCCGCGTCGAGCGGCTGCGCGCGTGGCCTGCATGGGCGCGCTGGCTGCTTGGGCTGGTCCTGTCCTCTGGTGTGGCGGGGCTGGCAACGGCCCCCTTCGCGGCGGCGCATTTCAACATGCTGGCATCCTACGGGCTGGCCGCAAACCTGCTGACGGTGCCTGTCATGGGCAGCCTCGTGGTTCCCGCGGCGGTGGTGGCCATGTTGCTCTGGCCTCTCGGGTTGGAGGTCCTTGCCTTCCGGGTGATGGAGGCGGGGCTGGTCTGGATCCTTGCCGTGGCCGAGCGCATCTCGGGCATGGAGGGCGCGGTTCGGACCATCAAGATGCCCCCGGCGGAGGTGTTGCCGCTGCTGACCCTCGGGGCGCTGGTCGTGATCCTGTGGCAAGGGCGCGGACGCTGGACGGGACTTGCCCCGGCGGCGCTGGCGCTTCTGCTCTGGTCGGGCGGAGAGCGCCCGTCGTTGTTGATTTCACCCTCGGGGCGGCTGGTCGGGATGATGACCGAGGAGGGGCGTGCGCTCAGCCGTGCGCGGGGTGACGGTTTCGTCGCGGGGCTGTGGCTGGAAAATGACGGTGATGGCGCGGATCAGGCCGGGGGTTTTGCGCGTCCGGCCTGGGGTGCGGACGGGGCCGGGCAGGCGGTGGAGATCGGCGGGTTGTCCCTGTGGCACGGGGTCGGGCGCCGGGCTGCGCGGGATCTTGCCCGAGCCTGCGCCGTGCATGACTGGGTGATCACCTCCGAGCGGTCGGAAAGCGGGCTTGGGGGTGTCACGGACTTTGGACTGGGCGTGAGGTCAGGGGCGGCCATGGCCGACAGAAGCAGGGAGGGCGCGGCCTGTGTCATGATCGGCCCGGACATCCTGTCGCAAACCGGGGCCATCGCACTTGCGGCGGGGGAGAATGGGCTGCGGGTTGTCACGGCCCGTGCATTGCAGGGGCGGCGTCCCTGGGTGCCGACATCCCGCTGACCAACGGGGTGCCCGCGCGGATCTCCGCGATGGGTCATCGGCCACCAGTCCCAGGGTCTTCGGTTCAGCACCGAACCCTGCCACATGTCCGTGGCAACGCGGATCGACGAGGCCTCCGGCGTCAGCCGGGGGTTGAGGAGGGCCGCTCTCGGGTCGACGCGCGATGCGCGGCGAAACCCCGGGGAAGGCAAAGCGCAGGAAAGAAGACAACAGCGCCGGTCAGACCGGCCTGAAAGACGGATCAATAGGTGCGGATCAGCCCGACAAGCTTGCCCTGCACCTTGACCTGATCGTCGCGCAGCATCCGGGTTTGATAGGCGGGGTTGGCCGCTTCCAGCGCGATCATGTTGCCTTTCTTGCGGAACCGTTTCAGCGTCGCTTCATAGCCTTCGACAAGCGCCACGACGATATCGCCATTATCAGCGGTCGAGCCTTCCTCGATCACCACGATGTCGCCCTCGTTGATCCCGGCCTCGATCATCGAGTCGCCCTTCACCTCCAGCGCGTAATGCGATTTGCCCGATCCCAGCATCTGCTGGGGCACGGCCACATGGGTGGACACCTCGCTGATCGCCTCAATGGGCGTCCCGGCGGCGATGCGTCCCATCACCGGCAGGTCGATGGCAGAGGCGGCGGCCACGGGGCGCGCGTCGCGGGGCGGATCGGCGCGGCTGCCTTCGATCACGCGGGGGGTGAAGCCGCCCAGTTTGGTTTCCAGGCTTTCAGGCAGTTTCACGATCTCGATCGCGCGCGCCCTGTGGGCCAGCCGCCGGATGAAACCGCGTTCCTCCAGCGCCGTGATCAACCGGTGGATGCCGGATTTCGAGCGCAGGTCCAGCGCATCCTTCATTTCGTCGAACGAAGGCGGCACCCCGTCACGCTGCATGCGGCGGTGAATAAGCTCCAGCAGGTCCAGCTGCTTCTTGGTCAGCATCGCAGGGCTCCCCTAACGGAAATCACGTCTGTTCGGGGAATGTTCTACCGCTGTTCCCGCTTCGTGTCAACATCTTGGGTCAGAGTCGCAAGATATCCACAAGCGCCCCGGCTTTGAGCGGACCTGCCGAGGGGGGGTAGATCATAAGCGCATCGGCGCGGGACAGGACGCTGAGCAGCGAGGAATCCTGACGCGGGTCCGGTGATACCCGCGGAAACCGGCCGCCCGGCTGCAACACCGCGCGCATGTAGTGTTCACGCGGGCCGTTCTGCGGCAGGTCCACCGCCAGTTCCGCCGTTTCACGCGGGGCAGGGGCCTTGCCCAGACCCAGCATCGCCCGGATCATCGGCACAAGAAAAATCTGCCCACAGACCATGGCAGACACCGGGTTGCCGGGCAGGCCGAGCAGCGCCGCCTTGCCCATGCGCCCCGCCATCAGCGGCTTGCCGGGTCTGAGCGCCACCTTGTAGAAACTCCGCTCCAGCCCCTCAGCAGCAGCCACCCGCGCCACAAGGTCATGATCGCCCACAGACGCGCCGCCGATGGTCACGATGATATCGGCATCGGCTGCCAGTTTCAGCGTGCTGGCGAGACTCTCGACCGTGTCGCGCGCAATCGGCAGCAGGCGGGCATGCGCCCCGGCAGCCTCCGCCAGCGCCTTCAACCCATAGGAATTCGAGGCCACGATCTGGTCAGGCCGCGGGGTGTCGCCGGGCTGCACCAGCTCATCGCCGGTGGCAATCAGCGCCACGACGGGTTTGCGGGTGACGGGCAGGGTGGGCAGGTTCATGGCGGCGGCCAGCGCCAGATCGGCGGGGCGCAGGATGCGCGGGGCGTCCAGCGCGTCGCCGGTCAGAAAATCGCCGCCAGCGGGGCGGATATTGGTCTGGTGATCCAGCCGGTCGCCCAGGGTGATCACATCGCCCTCGCGCGTCACATCCTCCTGGATGATCACCCGCGCCACACCGTCCGGCACCGGCGCCCCGGTAAAGATGCGCACCGCCTGTCCGTCGCCAAGTTGGCCGTTCCAGACATGACCCGCCGCCGCCTCTCCGATCACGTCGAAACGATCACCGGGCCGGGGAGCCTCTGCCGTCACCGCGTAGCCATCCATCGCCGAGGCGGCAAAAGGCGGCTGATCCCTCCGCGCAGTCGCCGCCCGCGCCAGAACCCGGCCATTGGCGTTGATCAACGGCACCTCTTCGCAGGGTAGCGGATCGGCTAGCGCCAGACAGGCGGCGAGGGCCTCATCAACGGTGATCATCGCGGTGCCCTTTCGAGTTGCTCCGCTTCCCAATCGGCATAGGTCTGTCGAGTTCGTTCGTGAATCCATTCCTTCGGGCCGCTCGAAGAAACCCCCAAAACAAAGTCGCTAGCACCTGATGGACTGTTGAACGCGTAGTCTTTTAGCAGTTCTTCATAATTCTCGTGGACTTTGATATCGCCTGATGAATGCAGCGTCTGACGATGTTTTAGCGTCCCTTTTAAGTAGTCTGGAATCTGTTCTGTCGGACGAATTCTGGCGCCAGCGAGAACAACCAGCTCTCCGTCAACGACACGCATTCGCGCCTGGATCTCTCGATTCTGACGAGAAACCATGAACTCTACATCCATGCTTGAAGGAGTATGCGTAGACTGTGCAGTGGTCCCACGTCGGTTGTCATGAAGCAGGTCCACCCTGATCGCAGGAAGCACCATGTCCAGCATCGAAAGAAAGCTCTCCATGTTTGCGGCTGATGCTTCGTTCAAGCTCGAGCGAGGTGGGATGTTTCCATTGTCCAATCGGTAAGTACCTGTAGCGGAAGCTTTTTCCACGATACGAGATTCCAAGTACTTTACGTGAGCCTTGTTTAGTGCATCGCCTTTTGTCGTAATGATCACGACCTCGGACCACCAGTTCCGAATGCGTAGATGCTCTCGGATCCGAGTGGAAAGCATCTCTGCTTCTCCGACATAAGCCAGGGGACCGTCTTCATCGGCCCCGAGAAGCAAGTAGACGCCCGTCTGGGAAGCTTCGGGCCTTTGAATACCCTCTGCCAGCTGTGTACGCGGAATGCGCAGGACATGTCCGGTCCAGTTGAATACCTCCGCCGTCAGCATCCCATCGGGTTTACCATCGACAAAATAGAGTTCCAGTGACCGGCCTGCCGTCATCCCTGCGCCTCATACCTCCCGGATTTTCCGCCCTCTTTCAGCAGCAGGCGGATGCCGGTGATTTCCATTGATTTATCAACGGCCTTCACCATGTCGTAGACGGTCAGCGCGGCGGTGGAGACGGCGGTCAGGGCCTCCATTTCGACCCCGGTCTGGCCGCCGGTCTTGACGGTGGCCACGATGCGGATACCGGGCAAGTCGGCCACGGGCTCCAGCTCCAGCGCGACTTTGGTGATCGGCAGGGGATGGCAGAGCGGGATAAGGTCCGATGTCTTCTTGGCCCCCATGATCCCCGCCAGCCGTGCGACTCCCAGAACATCGCCCTTCTTCGCTTCGCCACCGGTGATGGCCGCAAGTGTCTCGGGCGTCATCCGCACGAAGCCCTCGGCCACCGCGACCCGAGCCGTTACCGGCTTGTCCGAGACATCGACCATATGGGCCTGCCCCTCGGCGTCGAAATGGGTGAGACCCGCCATCACTGCGCAGCCCGCAAAGGGTTGGCCAGAAGCGTCCGAGTAGCGGTTTCCACATCCTCCTGCCGCATCAGGCTTTCGCCGATCAGGAAGCAGCGGCTGCCGTACATGGCGATATCGGACAGGTCCTTGGGTGTGTTCAGCCCGGATTCGGACACCACCATCCTGTCGCCAGGAATGCGGCGCACCAGCGTCTTTGTCACGTCTAGCGAGGTGACGAAGGTATTGAGGTCGCGGTTGTTGATGCCGATCATGCGGGATTTCAGCGTCAGGGCGCGGTCCAATTCCGCGCCATCATGCACTTCAATCAGCGCATCCATACCCCACCGGGTGGCGGCGTCTTCCAGCTCTTCCGCCTGAGCGTCGGAGACGCTGGCCATGATGATCAGGATGCAATCGGCCCCGAGCGCGCGGGCCTCGGCCACCTGGTAGGGATCGTAAAGGAAATCCTTACGCAGAACCGGCAGAGACACGGCGGCGCGGGCGGCAACGAGATACTCGTCGGCCCCCTGAAAGGAGGGCGTGTCGGTCAGGACAGACAGGCAGGTCGCGCCCCCGGCCTCATAGGCGCGGGCCAGCGCGGGCGGGTCGAAATCGGCGCGGATGAGGCCCTTGGAGGGGCTGGCCTTCTTGACCTCGGCAATCAGCCCGTAGCCTTCGCGCGACGCAATGCTGAGTGCTTCTGCGAAGGGGCGAACCGGCGGCGCGTCCTCTGCGGCGGCTTCCACGGCGGCCATGGGCCGGGCGGCTTTGCGGGCGGCCACGTCTTCCAGCTTGTAGGCCTTGATCTTGTCGAGAATGCTTGTGGTCATGTCGGTCCCGGGTCCGTCCAGTTGATGGGCGTCAGCCCTTGCGTTTGTAACCAGTTATTCGCGCGAGAGAAGGGGCGCGCGCCAAAAAAGCCCCGATGCGCGGAAAGGGGCGAGGGGTGCGGGGCTTCCAGCTTGAGATTGCGCTCTGCCGAGACGTCTTTGGCGGCTTTCTGCGCGGGCTTGCCCCAGAGCATGTAGACGCGGGGTAGGCCGTCGCTGGAGAGATGGTCCAACACCTGTCCTGTCAGCCGCTGCCAGCCCAGTTTCGCATGGCCATTGGCCTCGCCTGCGGGCACGGTCAGGACGGTGTTGAGAAGCAGAACGCCCTGCGCGGCCCAGAACCGCAAGTCGGCATTGGGCGGGCAGGCTCCCAGATCGGCCTGCATCTCCTTGTAGATATTGGCCAGCGAGCGGGGCAGCGGGCGCACATGCGGTTCTGCCGAGAAGGCGAACCCATGGGCGTGGCCGGGGGTCGGGTATGGGTCCTGGCCGAGGATGACGACCTTTGTCGCGTCCGGCGGGCAGGCTTCCAATGCGGCAAAGACCTGCGCCGGGGTGGGGAGCCAGTTTCGAGGTTCAGCGGTCAAAGCGGCTTCTAAGCCGCTTATGTCGCGCGCGAAGAATGGCAGGTTGGCCCAAGACCCCAGATGAGACAGATCGAAACGCATGGGTCAGGGGGTAACGTGTGAGGCCGGGCGGGGACAAGGGTTTTCGAAAACCCTTCCAACGCGGTTTCGAAACCGCGTTCTGCGCCCCCTTTGCGGGCCGGTGCGACTCAGGCCGCCGATGTGACCCTGGCCAGTGTTTCCACCGCCTTCAGCGCCACGCCGGAATCAATGCTTTCAGCCGCTTTTTCCACGCCGTCAGGCAACCCGTCGACCACGCCAGCCACCAGCAGGGCCGCCGCCGCGTTCAGCAACACCGCATCGCGATAGGCCCCGCCTTCACCGGACAGAAGCGCCCGGAACGCCACGCCGTTCTCCTCGGGCGTGCCGCCGAGGATCGCTTCGAACGGATGCACGGGCAGGCCCGCATCGGCGGGGGTGATCTCGAACTCCTCGATCTTGCCATCCTTCAGCGCCGCCACGGCGGATGGACCCGCAATCGACAGCTCATCGGTGCCGTCCGATCCGTGGACCAGCCACGCGGCCTCGGACCCCAAAGCGCCCAGAACCTCGGCCATGGGTCGAATGAGCCACGGCGCGAAAGCCCCGGTCAGCTGGCGTTTGACACCGGCGGGGTTGGTCAGCGGCCCCAGCACATTGAACAGCGTGCGCGTGCCAAGCTGCTGGCGGGTCGGCATCACATGGGCAATCGCCGGGTGATGCATGGGCGCCATCATGAAGCCGATTCCTGCTTCTTTCAGTGCTTTCTCCACCACCGGCGCACCGACCATCACCTTGACGCCCATCTGCCCGAGCGCATCCGCAGCCCCGGACTTGGAACTGAGGTTCCGGTTGCCATGCTTGGCCACAGGCACCCCCGCGCCTGCCACCACGAAGGCCGTAGCGGTCGAGATGTTCAGCGTACCCTTGCCGTCACCGCCGGTTCCGACGATATCCATTGCGCCCTCGGGCGCGTGCACAGCCACGCATTTGCCGCGCATCACCTTGGCGGCGGCGGCGATCTCCTCGACCGTCTCTCCCCGCACGCGCATCGCCATCAGCATCGCACCGATCTGGGCGTCCGTCGCCTCGCCATCGAAGAGCAGGCCGAACGCCGTCTCGGCCTCTTCCGCTGTCAGGCTGCGCTCGGCCACGGCGGCGATCAGGGGTTTCATCTGGTCGCTCATGCCGGTTCCTCCGTCAGGGCGCCGGGAACGGTTTTCAGGAAGCTTTTCAGCATGGCATGCCCATGTTCGGAGCGAATGCTTTCGGGGTGGAACTGCACGCCTTCAATCGGCAATTCCTTGTGGCGCAGCCCCATGATGGTGCCATCCTCAAGCCAGGCGGTCACCTCCAGGCAGTCCGGCAGGCTCTCTCGTTCCACGACCAGCGAATGATACCGTGTGCCCAGAAGCGGCGAGGGCAGGCCCGAGAAGACGCCTTCGCCTGCGTGATGGATTTCCCCCATCTTGCCATGCACGATCTCGTGGCAGCGCACCACCTTGCCGCCAAAGGCCTCGCCAATGGTCTGGTGACCCAGGCAGACGCCCAGAAGCGGCGTGCCGGTTTCGGCGGCGGCGGCGGTCAGCGACAGGCAGATCCCCGCCTGCGCCGGATCGCAGGGGCCGGGGCTCAGCACGATCCCGGCGGGGTTGAGCGCCATCGCCTGCTGCACATCCAGCGCATCGTTGCGCACCACATGCGGCACGCATCCCAGCTCGCCCAGGTAATGCACCAGATTATAGGTGAAACTGTCGTAATTATCGATGAGCAGAAGCATGCCCGTGGGTCCTCGTCGCAAAAAGGGGTGCGCCTTGCCCGCGCGCCGGGTTATACATGCGCAGGGCCGCGGGGCATGGTCAACCCATGCACCCACAGAACGGCCACTGGCTGGGGCTATTTGGATGTGAAGCGTTCCGTTCGGGGCGCAGGACATGTATCGAGAGGGTGAAAGACATGGGCAGAGGTCTGATTTCAGGTCTGATCTGGGGTGCGTTCATCGCCATCATCGGGGCGGCGATTTTGTCGCTCGGGCTGCCTTTGCCCGATCGTCCGCAGCAGGGCCAACCCACGCCGCAGCAGGTGTCGGAACTGCCCGCAGTCTCGGTAGAACCGACCGAAACGCCAGATTCCATGCCAGAGGCCGCGCCGATGGAAGCGGACGCGCCCGATGCTGCCCCGGCGACCGGGCAGGGCACCGCATCGCAACCAGCCTCGGAAATTCCGCTGCCCGCAGGGTCCGAGTTCAACCGCCCGCCAGAGGAAACCGCCGCCGCCCTGCCGGGGATCGACACTGCCCCCGCCGGTGCGCCGCAGGCCATCACCGCCCTGCCCACGCCGACCGGGCCAAGCCTGCCCGACACCGCACCCGCCCCGCAGCCCGAGGCGATGGACAGCCTTCAGGCCCCCTCCGCCGCGCCGACGCTCGGCACCCCGGTGGCGTCGCCCTCGGCCACGCTCGACCCCTCGCCGCCGGTGGCAGAGGAACAGCCCGCGCCGCTTGGCCTACCGCAGATCGAGACCGGCCCCGAGGCACAGACAGAAACAGCCCCGCTTGGCCGCCCTCTCCAGCCCGTCGAAACGGGCGACGCAGCCGAGTCCGATGCGCCCCGCAGGGCCATCGACGCCTTCGCCACGCCCTTCGACGCCGAGGAATCCCGCCCCTTGATGGCGGTGATCCTGATCGACGATCCCTCGTTTCCGCTTGGCCGCGACGCACTGACCCGCTTTGATTTCCCGGTCGCCTTCGCCATCGACCCGCGCCGCCCCGATGCCGCCGAGGCCGCCGCCACCTATCGCGCCGCCGGGTTCGAAGTGCTGCTTCTGGCCGAGATTTTCACCGAAGACACTGAACCTGCGCAGGCGGAAGAGGTGCTGACGCGCGGATTTGACCGGCTGCCGGAAGCGGTGGCTGTGCTCGATACCACCGAGGGGGCGATCCAGGGGCGGCGCGAGTTGCTCGATGGGGTTGTCGAGGTGTTGGCAGAGACCGGCCACGGGCTGGTGGCCTATCCGCGCGGGCTGAACGCCGCCGAACAGACGGCGACCCGCGCCGCAGTTCCGGCGGCCACGCTCTTCCGCGAGATCGACAGCGAACGCGAACGCGCTACGGTCATCACCCGCTATCTCGATCGCGCCGCTTTTGCCGCCGGGCAGGAAGGGGGCGTGATCGTCGTGGGGCATACCTATTCCGACACGGTGACGGCACTGTTTTCCTGGGCACTTGGCAGCCGGTCCGAGGCGGTGGCGTTGGCCCCGGTCTCGGCGGTGCTGACGCGCTGACAGGGCAGGTTCTGTAAAGCCGATGCGCACGAAAAAAGGGCTGCAAAACGCGCATGAAAAAAAGGGCTGCAAAACATGCAGCCCTTTCGAATGGTCGCGATAGTCTTCCGCGCAATCAGCGCTTGGAGAACTGGAAGCTCCGGCGGGCCTTGCGGCGGCCGAATTTCTTGCGTTCCACCACGCGGCTGTCACGGGTCAGGAAGCCAGCCGCTTTCAGCGCGCCGCGCAGGGACGGCTCGTAGCGCTGCAGCGCCACCGAGATGCCGTGCTTGACCGCACCGGCCTGGCCGGACAGGCCGCCGCCCTTGACGGTGGCCATCACGTCGAACTGATCTTCACGACCGGCGACGGTGAAGGGCTGACGCAGGATCATCTGCAGCACCGGACGGGCGAAATAGGCGCTCATTTCCTTGCCGTTCACGGTGACCTTGCCGGACCCCGGCTTGATCCACACGCGGGCGACAGCGTCTTTCCGCTTGCCGGTGGCATAGGAACGGCCAAGCGCGTCGCGCTGCGGTTCACGAGGGGTTTCGAGGTCGATCGCGGGGGTGGCAGCGTCGCCACCGGCCACGGCCTGCAGCTCTTCGAGCGAGGTAATGGTTTCAGCCATGGTATCAGCTCCGCGTGTTCTTGGAGTTCATGGATTTCACATCCAGCACGGTGGGCTCCTGCGCCTCATGCGGATGTTCGGCACCGGCGTAGACGCGCAGGTTGGTCATCTGCTTGCGGCTCAGCGGGCCGCCGGGCAGCATGCGCTTGACAGCCTGCATGACCACGCGTTCGGGGTACTTGCCTTCCAGGATCTGGCCGGTGGTGCGGGACTTGATGCCGCCCGGGTGCCCGGTGTGCCAGTAGTTGGGTTTGTTGCGCTTGTTGCCCGTCAGCTGGATCTTGTCAGCATTGATGACGATCACGTTGTCACCCATATCCATGTGGGGGGTGAAGGACGCCTTGTGCTTGCCGCGCAGGCGCATGGCGATGATCGAGGCAAGACGGCCCAGAACAACGCCCTCGGCGTCGATCAGGATCCATTTCTTGTCGATATCCGCCGGGGTAGCGGTAAAGGTTTTCATCTGTCTTTTCCTTGCGGGGCCGGGGCCGATGCGACCCTCGGATCATCTCAAGAACGAACGAGGGGCGATGGCCCCCCGTCGGATGGGCGTGTTCTAACGATTTCCGGGGGCGGGTCAACAGCTAGTTTAAATTCAGGATTTAATTTTCTAATTTAAAAACAGATGCTTAATGATGTGGTATTATTTTACCCCACATGAGTGCCGGTCATTCTGGCTGATGTTGTCTGCCGATCTCTCAAGTCATGCATTTCAGCTTGGCGGGAAGCTGCCTGAGCCTGGGCGGGCGCAAGTGAGAGCGACAGAGCAATTCGACGGCACCGCGCCCGGCGCTTTCGCCCGAGCCGAAACCCGGGATGATCAACATCAGACCCGCAGTCTCTCGTCACGTAAGAGGGACCAACGGGGGACAGCTCAGCTGGAAATTCGTGACCATGCGCTCACAAGCGCCAAACACCCAATGAGCCACCTCGCTGAGGTGTCTCGTAAATCTCTGATCTACTTGGGATTTTTGGCTCCGGCGGTAGGGATCGAACCTACGACCAATTGATTAACAGTCAACTGCTCTACCGCTGAGCTACGCCGGAACTGGGGGGGATATAGCAATCTCGTTTTCGGGCGTCCAGAGGGTTTGCGGGAAAAAATGGAAGAAATCCTCATGCGGTGTGAAAGTGGGCGGAAATGGCGAGACTCGGATGTGCGCTGGCCATATTTCTTTCAACAAGATCAATCAGATGTGCCAGAACGTTGCGTTCGGCGACCGGCACGAGGCGTGTGTCGAGATCCGTGTAGATGCGGGCTGTCAGTTCGGCTGGGGTGGCCGGGCCCGATTGCAGCGCCGTCAGAATCTGCGCCTCGCGTCCGGCCCGGTGATCCAGCAGCTCCCGGCAGCGCAGGGCCGGATCCTGAACGGCCTCGCCATGGGCAGGGTAGTAGAGACGGTCACCGCGCGCGGCCAGCCGGGTCAGCGATCTGCGGAAGGCGGTGAGGTCGCCATCGGGGGGCGAGATCAGCGAGGTGGACCATCCCATGACCAGATCGCCGGAGAAGAGTGCTCCGTTCCAGGCGAATGACAGGTGGTTGGCCATGTGGCCCGGCGTGGACACAACCTCGATCTGCCAGCCGTCGCCGGTAATCACCTCGCCATCCGTGACCATCCGGTCGGGGGTGAACTCCCGGTCGACCCCCTCACCACCGCCGATCCCGCCCGCATCGGCCAGTTTCCGCATGGCGGGCGAGCGGCCCCATTCACTGGGACCGGCGGCCAGAACCGGTGCCCCCGTGACCTCGGACAGCGGGCGGGCGAGCGGGGAATGATCGAGATGCGAATGGGTGACGAGGATGTGGCTGATCCGCTGATCCGGCCCGAGCGCATCGAGGATCCTGTGCAGGTGGCTCTCGATCGCGGGGCCGGGGTCGATGACCGCGATGTCCCGTTCGCCCACCAGAAAGGTGTTGGTGCCATGCAGGGTCATGGGCGAGGGGTTCGGGGCGGTGATCCGGCGCAGGCCGGGTTCCAACAGGGTTGCGGTCATATCTCTTTCCTCTGCCCCGGTCGCGGGGTTAGATGGGGCCATGCAATGGGACTGGCTCAAACAATTCTTGCCGCGGGGGCTTTATGGCCGGGCCGCGCTGATCCTTGTTGTGCCCATCGTGTCATTGCAGCTTGTCGTGTCGGTGGCCTTCCTGCAACGCCATTTCGAGGATGTCACCTGGCAACTGACCTCGGCGCTTGGGCACGACCTGCG
>NZ_MNBL01000155.1 GCF_001879695.1 Nioella sediminis | reverse complement strand
GCCGCCATGGCAGTGGCTGCACGGCTGGATCTGGCGCGAAGCGACGCGGCCGTACCGGACTGGGTTTCCGAAAGCGATGTATCGCGCCGTTGGTATGACCTGTCGGGGCGCGTCGTGATCTCGACCCTGCAGGGGATGGTGCCGGAGATCGTCTGGATCGACCTTGCGCGCAACGACCGGCGGGTTTTTCTGGCATTGGGGCGCGGGCAGGAAACCTTGACGCTGGAGATCGACCGGCGGCGCGTGTCGGCCTCCAACCCGCATCAGCTGTTCGTCATCATGATCCTGACAGGCATTCTGATGACCGCTGTGGCCTTCGTCTTCCTGCGCAACCAGGTGCGGCCGATCCGGCGGCTGGCGCGGGTGGCAGAAGCTTTCGGCAAGGGAAGAGTCGCGCCCTACAAGCCCTCGGGCGCGCTGGAAGTGCGGGCCGCTGGCCGCGCCTTTCTGGACATGCGGGCGCGGATCGAGCGGCAGATCGAACAGCGAACCATGATGCTGTCGGGGGTCAGCCATGACCTGCGCACGCCGTTGACCCGGCTAAAACTGGGTCTGTCCATGCTGGACTCCGGGCCAGAGACCGAGGACCTTCTGCGCGATGTCGAAGAAATGGAAGCCCTGCTGACCGCGTTTCTGGATTTCGCCCGGGCCGATGCGCTGGATGATCCGGAAAGCGTCGACATCCTGGCCCTTGCGCGCAAAGTCGTCGATGATGCGATCCGCATGGGCGGGCAGGTAGAGCTCGTGCTGCCTGAAGCGGCCCCAGAGGTCGCCCTGCGTCCCGGCGCGGTCAGGCGTGCCCTGTCGAATCTTCTGGTCAACGCGCTGCGCTATGGCAGCCAAGCAAGGCTGACGCTGACGGTTCTGGATCGGGCGGTGCGCTTTAGCGTGGAGGATGACGGGCCAGGTATTGCCCCCGAGGATCGGGACCGCGCCATTCGTCCCTTTGCCCGGCTGGACGAGGCGCGCAACCAGAACCGTGGGGGGGGCGTCGGGCTGGGTCTGGCCATCGCCAATGACATCGCCCGCAGTCATGGCGGCACCATGCGCCTGTCGCGTTCCGAAGAGATGGGCGGGCTGCGTGTCGATCTGGTGCTGGCGCGGTGAAGACGGTGTTTTGGTAGGCCCGGCAGGACTTGAACCCGCAACCAAAGCGTTATGAGCGCTCTGCTCTAACCAATTGAGCTACAGGCCCGCCGAGGCGAGGAAATATCAGGATGAAGGGCGGGGTCAAGCCCGTCGCGAGGGCCGATCAGGCCCCCGCATCCGATCTTGGGGTTCGGTCAGGCGACTTTCGACTCGCCGAGCAGACGCGCGATATGCGCAGGCACCTGCCGGGCGCTCATGGCACGGGGGTAGGGCAGTTCGTCCATTTCCGGCACATCGCCATAGAGCGCCTCGAATTCGGCGTAGTTGTCGAACACCCGGCGGCTCACATTGTCGATGAATGTCTCGGCCGGGGCACCGTTGGCAAGGATGATCTCATGCGCCTCGGTCTCCACGTGGTAGACGGTGTAGCTTTCGCCCATCTCCTCCATCGGAACACGGGTAATTGTGGTGCCATTCACAAGCGCCCCTGCGTGGCAGATCACGCCATCGACCAGCATACCGTGATCGGCGGTGACCGTCAGGTCGGACACGGGCATTCCCTCGCCAAGCGACCCGGCTGCAAAGCGCACGGGCGCCACACGTTCAGCAGGTTTGAACAGG
Organism: Nioella sediminis; assembly: GCF_001879695.1. Classification (GTDB taxonomy): domain Bacteria; phylum Pseudomonadota; class Alphaproteobacteria; order Rhodobacterales; family Rhodobacteraceae; genus Nioella; species Nioella sediminis. The sequence goes on along the minus strand of NZ_MNBL01000155.1, from coordinate 28,508 downwards.
GTCTTGACCGTCTGTCGCCCGATCCATTTCACGGCGACCTCTGCGCCATCAGCGTTCAGAACCGTGTCACCGATGGACAGGGTTTCGACGGCCACATCCCCGGTAGGAGTTGCGACTGCCGTGCCGGTGAGGAAACAGGCCGTGAAGTCTGCGGTGTTGAGTGCCGCATCAATGGCTGCGAAATCCGCATAGTCCAAAAGGCCCTGCGCGTGATCAGTGGCATTGTCGTAAAGAACGGTGTAATCGTTCGAACCGTTCAGAAAAACCGGAAACTCCTTGCCATTTACAGTGACAGTTCCCGCATAGGTTCCGGGAGGAATGACAACAAAAGCACCGCCATCAGTCAGCGTCTCGCCAAGGGTCCAAATTTCATCACCGGAGTCCGTAACGGTCCCGGAAAGCCAGCTGTCGGTTCTTCCTCCGGTATCGCCATAGATCGTCGAATGGGTTGCAACATAGGCTGGCATCTCTAATCCTCGTTATTTCTGACTGTGACCGCCGAGGATACCCCAAGCTGTCACTCGTATTCGATTATGGACCCAAAGGGTGATTTCCAGCTTTCATTTCTAGATTGTTTTTGTGTGTGGGTCCACAGGATTAAACGAGGAAGGCTAGACTCTGGCAGGTGGTCGCAGTAAATGATTTGCATGGTCTATTACTACTATTGCCGATGGCAATCAAAATGTGATCAGTTTTTATCCGATCTTGACCTTTGCGGCGGTTTTCAGATCAATAGGATAGTCGATCCGTTTGAAAGCCCGATATGACCATTGATTTGATCACAGCAACTCATGAAACCTTTGAACCTTTTGTGGCTCAGAAATTCATCGTCACAACGGGCGACGGCGATATTGAACTGCTGCTGGACAATGTGAAGATTTTTCATGGCTCCATGATACGCGATAATGAACTGGTCATTGATGGTGTGCTCTACCCCCCGCGCAAGGCTTTTGCCCTGACATGGGAAGGCCCGCGTGACGCGCTGCTTCCTTCGGGAATGCACCATGTTGCGCATCCGGAGCTGGGACAGCTGGACCTGTTCATCAAGCCGTTCCGGCAGGATCACGACTGCATTCTCTATGAGACGGTGTTCAACTGATCTTCAGATCTCTCTGGGTCCGGTGTGCGGCATCCATTCCATCGCGATATGGTGACCCGCGTCCGACACCGCGCGAAAGCCGTGGCGGAGATAGAGGTTGAGCGCCGGGCTGTGCTTTTCCACATGCAGGCGCACCGGAACCTTGCCGCCATGGGCCTCGTTCATCAGGCTGCGCAGCAGATCGGTGCCGATCCCGCGCCCGCGCGCCTCCGGGATCAGCGAAAGCTCGATGATGCGCAGGCAGTCATCCTGCCGGTCGAGGTAAAGCCGCCCGATATTGCGCCCGTCGATCTGGATGATCCGCCTGATCGCATTCGGGAATGCCCGCTGGTAATGCAGATCCTGAGCGGCAAACTGTCCTTGCAGGAAGTCCCGCCAGTCTGCTTCGGTCCAGCTGGTCTGCTGAAATTCCCACTCGCGCGTGGAGGCATAGAGATCGAAGAGAAAGGCCCGGTCAGCGTCCTCGATTATGCGAAAGCCGATCTTGCCACGCGTCAGCTGCATCAGGATTTCCCTTATGATTTCAACGTTAAGGCCCGCCGCACTATGTGCGGCAGGCCATATGTTCGCTGCTGCGGGGCGTCAGCTCAGGGTCAGTTCCAGCAAGTCTGACCCGTCACGCGTGTGCACCGGGCCAAGGAACAGGTCCGCACTGCCCAGATGCATATGGCTGATGCGCCGGGTCATGTGGCCGGTTTCGACGAGTGGGGCCTTGTCGGGGCTGTCGAATACGGCGCTCACCGCTTCAGCACGGGGTAGATCGGCGGGCGCATCGGGGCCGAAGGGCCTGGCCTCGACATCAATCAAGTGCAGAACGGTCACCGTTCCGTCAGCTGAGGTGACCCGAAACCGATCGCCGACAAAGCGTTGCAGATCGGCGGCGGTTGCCGTTCTCCAGTCGACGGGGCCGGTGGCGGCTGGTCCAGGCGAGGGGCGGGCCAATGACGCGGATGGCAGCGCAGCCGCAGCGGCCGCTACGGCGGCCTGGCTTGCCAGATAACCCCGGCGGCTGAGCTTGGTGTCGGATGTCATGGCATTCTCCTATCAGAACGAAGAGCAAGGGGGGTGGTTGCCGCAGGGCATGCAGCGACCACTTTTCGATGGCCTAGCTGCGCGACGGGAAGATCCCCTGAAGCGCGATCTCGTAGTTCAGGACAAGATAGGGTTGCAGATTGTTCACAGGAAGGTTGCCACCGACATTGTTGGATCTGATGGCATTGGTGGCCAGTTGCGTATCCTCAGAAGCGTCCACGGCGGCATAGATATTCGTGAGTGACAGCATATTGCCGGACGGGCTGGGAGAGCCGGGAGGATTCAATTCGGCGTGCAATGTGGGAGCATGGTTATGAGACGGGAGTTCCGCAACGGTCAGAGTATTTGTTTCAGATCCGCCATGTTGACCCATTGTGCGCGCACTCAGACCCGGCCCGTGCCCACGGCCCATGGCAACCCGGCCCCGCAGGTCGGGCAGCCCGAATGTTGTCCGACCGTCGCCGCCATACATGGTACCAAGCAAGGAAAACAGCGCAGAATTGGAGGATATCGGCAAAAGCTGCCCGTCGCAAAACGCAAAACCCCGTTGCGCAAAGTTGTATCCAACCAGATAAATCTGACCCAAATATGGTTCTGCCATGATGCTTTCCTTATGGTCTGAGCCCGTGAATCGAGCAGTAAATCGTTCCCTCCGACAAGCACCGCAGTTTTATTTTGTCGGAACTTTTATTTATATCATCGGGACATTTGAAGAATGTCTCTGGCCTGTTCATTTAGTCAAGACATTTGTTAATTCTGGCATGAATCAAATGGTTTCCTCCGTAAATAATTGCTGGCAGGTGGGTAAAAAAAAGAGGGCCTTGAAGGCCCTCTTCTTGTGAAAATGAATTTGAAATCAGGCTATTGCCTTTCGCGCACCGCCTTGAAGCCTTGCGCGAATCCGGGCGGGAACCTGCCTTGCGGACATGGCGCGCGGGTAGGGCAGTTCGTGCATTTCGGGAACGAACCCGTAAAGAGTCTCGAAGTCCGCGTAGTTGTCGAAGGCCCTTCGGGAAACATTGTCGATAAAGGTCTCGGCCGGGGCGCCGTTTGCGAGGATGATTGCGTGCTCCTCGGTCTCGACATGGTAAACCGTATAGCGCTCATCCAGGTCTGACAGTGCAACGCGGGTGATGCTGTCTCCGTTCACCAACGCACCTGCGTGGCAAATCACACCATCCACGAGCATCCCGTGATCGGCGGTCACGGTCAGATCGGCATTTGGCAGGCCAGCGCCGAGGGATCCGGCGGCAAACCGCACCGGCAGCAGGCGTTCGGCGGGTCCGAAGCGCGGGGCAACTGTCTGGCGGCCGATCCACTTGACCGGAAGGTGGTGTCCATCTGCAGAGATCACCAGATCTCCGATCGAAAGGTTTTCAACCGATTGCGCCCCGTCCGGCGTATCGATCTGGGTTCCTTCGTGGAAGCACACCAACAGCGGATCAGTGGTGATGTTGGCAATGACGATCGAAGCAGGGGGCGTTGCTGACGCATCGCCGCTGAACAGCATGTAGTCACCTCCAGCTTCCTGGATAACACCCCAGACGGTTGTCCCGTCATCATAGGTGCCAATATAGATGAAGCTGTCGCCCCCGCCTCCCGGGGAATGCACGACCGCTTCGCCGTTGATGAACGTTCCGCTGACTTCCGTCAGCTGTGTTACGTTGTAGTTTGGATTGGCTGAGTTCCCGGTCGTGCCGTCATAGCGGTCTCTGACTACTACTGTGTATGTGGCCATGTGCTTTGCTACCCATCAATAAAACTGGGCCAAACGGAGATTGGGAGGGCAACAATGCCCTGGGTCCCATGCTTGTAAAAAAGAGTCTCGCCGTTGGCTGATTCCGTGCAAATACGGTTTTGCATATATGTTAACGAAAGTTAACAGAAAGATTTTCGATCTGGGGTTGAGTCGTGCAAATATGCGGGATGTGGCCTGTCTGCCCCGGTACAAGACGCTGAAACCCCAAGGCGTAGCGGCCCTGGGATTGATCAGGTGAGACGCCTCACTGAAGAACAAGAACCCCTTCAAACAGGTTGCAGAACAGGGCTTATTCCCCAAGTAAGGGTGTCCGGTTTCCCGCTCGGTCAGGTGGCGGTGGCGCAGTCCGTGCTCAGCGGCGCTCTGATACAATGCGGCCCCTGCCGCGCAGACACCGCGCAGGGATCGGGCAGTTCCACCACCTCGCCCACACTTCCGTAGCGCGCTTCCAACTCGGTGAAATCGACGAACGCCCTTAGCGGCGCTGCCCGCGTCACGCTGGCAATGGACTCGTCCCGTGGCCCCTGCTAGCAGGGCGCCAAGTTTGAAGGAGCGGGCCATGACGGACGAAAAACAGGGGCTGACCTACGCTGAGGCGGGTGTCGATATCGATGCGGGCAACGAGCTGGTGGAGCGGATCAAGCCCGCCGCCAAGGCCACCGCGCGGCCTGGCGTGATGTCGGGGCTTGGCGGGTTCGGGGCGCTCTTCGATCTCAAGGCGGCAGGCTATGACGATCCGGTTCTCGTGGCCGCCACCGACGGGGTGGGCACCAAGCTGAAGATCGCCATCGACACCGGCGTTTTCGACACGATCGGGATCGATCTGGTGGCCATGTGCGTGAACGACCTCGTGTGCCAGGGGGCTGAACCGCTCTTTTTCCTCGACTACTTTGCAACCGGCAAGCTGGACGTGGCAGACGCCGCCACGATCATCAAGGGCATTGCCGAGGGCTGCAAACGCTCGGGCTGTGCGCTGATCGGAGGCGAGACCGCGGAAATGCCGGGCATGTACGCGCCGGGGGATTTCGACCTGGCGGGCTTCGCCGTGGGGGCGATGGAACGCGGGGCTTCGCTGCCGGACGGCGTGGCCGAGGGCGATGTGCTGCTCGGGCTTGGGTCAGACGGGGTCCATTCCAACGGCTATTCGCTGGTGCGCCGGATCGTGGAGCGGTCGGGCCTGGCCTGGGAGGCAGCATCGCCCTTCGGGGGCGAGAGCCTTGGCCGGGAATTGCTGGCCCCGACGCGGCTTTACGTGACGCAGGCGCTGGCCGCCGTGCGGGCAGGGGGGGTGCATGCGCTGGCCCATATCACCGGCGGCGGGCTGACCGAGAACCTGCCGCGCGTGCTGCCCGAGGGGATGGGGGCCGAGATCGACCTTGGATCCTGGGCGCTTCCTCCGGTGTTCAAATGGCTGATGTCCGAGGGCGGGCTCGATGAGGCCGAGATGCTGAAGACCTTCAATTCCGGCATCGGCATGGTGGTGGTCGTGGCCGCAGACCGGGCCGAGGATCTGGCGGCGCTGCTGGAGGCCGAGGGCGAGAGCGTCGCGCGGCTTGGGCATGTGATTGCGGGCGAGGGCATCCGCTATAGCGGCACCCTGACGTGACGCGTCGGGTCGCGATCTTCATTTCGGGGGGCGGGTCCAACATGGTCTCGCTTATCGAAAGCATGACGGGCGATCACCCCGCGCGACCTTGTCTCGTGATCTCCAACCTTCCGGATGCGGGCGGGCTGGCCAAGGCCAGTGCCATGGGCGTGCCCACGGCCGTTGTGGACCATCGCCCTTTCAAGGGCGACCGCACCGCGTTCGAGGCGGAGCTGGCGCAGGTGGTCGATGCCGCGCAGCCAGATATCCTTTGCCTTGCGGGGTTCATGCGGGTGCTGACCGGGGGGTTCGTGGGCCGCTACCAGGGCAGGATGCTGAACATTCATCCCTCCTTGTTGCCCAAGTACCGGGGTCTCCACACCCATGCCCGCGCGCTGGAAGCCGGGGATGCGGAGCATGGCTGCACCGTCCATGAGGTGACGCCGGAACTGGACGATGGCCCGATCCTAGGGCAGGCGCGGGTGCCGGTGTTGGCGGATGACACGCCTGAAACCCTCGCCGCGCGGGTGCTGGTCGAGGAACACCGGCTCTATCCCGCCGTACTGCGCCGTTTCGCAGCGGGGGACCGGACCCCGATCTTGCTGCCCTGAGCGGTTTCGCCGCGCATCGCGCGCCGACCCGGGAGCGGCCCTTCTCAACCCCCGGCTGACGCCGGAGGCCTCGGCGGGCCGCGTTGCCACGGACCTCAGGCGAGGCCGGTTTATCCATTTGGGCGGTTGGACCGGTGGAGAGGGCAGGCTGCCTCCGGCGGAGGTATTTGGTGCCAAGATGAAAGGAGGGTGAGCTCTTTTCATTCCCGGCGGGCTGGCCTATCACGGGTGGACCGGCGGATGTCCCGCTACAGCCAAGAAAAAGAAGGATGGCGCCCGTTTGCCCCAGACCCTGACAACGACCGACGCGCTGGCCGAATTCTGCGCCCGCGCCGCAAAAGTGCCCTATGTTACCGTCGACACCGAATTCCTGAGGGAACGCACCTATTTCGCGCAGCTTTGCCTCGTGCAGCTGGCACTGCCGGGCACGGATACGGCCGATGCGGTTCTGATCGACCCGCTGGCCGAGGGCATGTCGCTGGAGCCGCTATACGAGCTTTTCCGTAATGAAAGTGTGGTCAAGGTGTTCCACGCGGCGCGGCAGGATCTGGAGATCTTCCATGTCGATGGCGATGTCATGCCCGTGCCGCTTTTCGATACGCAGGTTGCGGCCATGGTCTGCGGCTTTGGCGAACAGGTGGGATATGAGACGCTGGTGCGCCGGATCGCCAAGGCAAGCCTAGATAAGTCCAGCCGGTTCACCGATTGGTCGCGCCGCCCTCTGTCGGAGGCGCAGAAGTCCTATGCGCTGGCCGATGTGACGCATCTGCGCCAGATCTACGAATACCTGTCGGGCGAGCTGGAGCGCACCGGACGCACCGCGTGGATGGAAGAGGAACTGAAGGTTCTGACCAATCACGACGCCTATGTTGTGACGCCCGAGGATGCCTGGAAGCGGGTCAAGACGCGGACCAATTCGGGCAAGTTCCTGGCCGTCCTGAAGGAGCTGGCGGAGTTTCGCGAGACGACAGCGCAGACGCGCAACGTGCCGCGCAACCGGATCATGAAGGATGACGTTCTGCTGGAACTGGCTTCGACCAAGCCACGCAGCGCGCAGGACCTTGGCAAGTCCCGGCTGCTGCAACGCGAGGCGCGCAAGGGCGATATCGGTGACGGAATCCTCGAAGCCGTCAAGCGGGGCCTGGAGATGCCCGCCGATCGCCATCCGAAACCGGCGCATGCGCCGGACCGGTCGGCGCTGAACCCGGCCTTGGCGGATCTGCTGCGGGTGCTGTTGAAGGCAAAGGCCGAAGAGGCCGGGGTGGCGCAGAAACTGATCGCCTCCAGCGCCGATCTCGACGATATCGCCTGCGGCGGTCGTGACGGGCTCTGGGCGCATGGCTGGCGGCTGGAGGTGTTCGGCAAGGACGCGATGCGGCTGTGCAACGGAGAGATTGCTCTTTCCGCCAAGGGCCAGCGGGTCAAGATCGTTGCACTGAGCTGATCCTGCCAGGCAGGCCCCAGAGGGCTGACCGGTCTAGCAGGTCGCAGAACAGTCGGGGCCAGAAACCGGCCGTACCACGCTCAGGCTGGACGATTAGCGGCGGCTGACGCTTCGGCGGTTTTGTTGCGCGACAACGACGATCTGGCGAATCCCTGCGAGGTCCTGCGTGGTCAGCGATGTGCCCGCGAGAATTTCGCGCGATCTCTGGGTGCCGACGCGGGTATTTGCATCGGCGGGGCGATAGACGCGGAATTCGAAGACGATCTCGCCGTCTTCGCGGCCCACCTCGACCAGATCGGCCTCCCAATAGCCCTGGCGCGGGGGCAGGCCCATGGCGCGCACGATGGCCCCGCCGGGCAGGGGGTCGACGCTGAGACTGATCACCTCGGTCACCAGTTGGCGGTCATCCACCGGGGCCGCGACGGTTTCACTGATCTGCACCCGTTCCTCGCGATCACGGCCGAACCAGTTCATCGGGTTCAGACGGGACGCACAGCCGGTCAGGCCAAGCACCACCACAAGAAGGGCCATCAGAAAGCGAGGGGTCATCGGTTGTCTCCGCCTGTCATCTGCTCTTGCCTAGCGCATTGAGGACAGGTTGAAAAGCGCCTCTGGACCTTTGGGGCGCATCGCCCTAGGTCTGTGGCGGGTACAAGACGGAGACACGCATGGCCACCGAAGCGTTCGAAGAGATTGCCGACACGTTCGAGTTTCTCGACGATTGGGAAGAGCGCTATCGTCACGTGATCGAACTGGGCAAGGCGATGGACCCGCTGGAGGATGCGTTTCGGGTGTCTGCCACCAAGGTCGATGGCTGCGCCAGCCAGGTCTGGATTCTGCCCGAGATCGAGGGCGAGGGGCCCGGCGCGGTGTTCCGCTTTCGCGGGGATAGCGACGCGATGATCGTGCGCGGGCTGATCGCGGTGCTGCATGCGCTCTATTCGGGGCTGAGCGTGGCCGAGGTGCTGAAGGTCGATGCCGGGGGTGAACTGGCGCGGCTTGGGTTGAACGATCACCTGTCGTCGCAACGGTCGAACGGGCTGCGCGCGATGGTGGAGCGGATTCGCCTGCTCGCCGGTCAGACCACCGCATTGGGCTAGGCGCGACCAAGGCGCTTGCAAGCGCCTTTGAAGAAACCGCTTTCAAAGCGGTTCCCTGCACCCGGCCTCACCGCTCCGCGACAGTTTCCAGCTCGGCGGCCAGATCGCCATAGCCGGTGAATCGGTACTCGAATTCCAGATTCAAGAACGTCGCGCAAGCCTTTGCCTTTTCAAGAAGATCCGAGTTTTCCGTCTGCGCCTGGTAGATCAGCTTCCTGTAGTTTCCGAAATACATGTCCCGCAGCTCCGGGTGGCGATCCAGCCCCAGGGGTCTGGTGACGAAGGCATCGAACTGTCGCACGAGGAAATCGGTGACATAGAAGGCGGTGATCTCGTCCTCGGCCCGCGCGGCAAAGGCCAGATTGCCTTCGAAGAAGGAATAGCAATGCGGGCCTTGCAACATCTCCACCCCGAGCGCCTCGCAGCGCGCCTTCAGCAACCCGCCGGTGCCGCAATCAGCATAGACGACAAAGATGTCCTCGTATTGCGCGCGGTATTTCGTGACGGCGGTTTCCACCGCATCCGGGATACGCTCGGGGCTGTTGTGCAGGATGGCGGGCAGGCAGTGCAGGTCCAGATGCGTCCAGCCATTGAGGCGTTTCAGCGCCACGATTTCATGGGCCAGTGCCCCGCAGGCCAGCAGCAGAACCTTGCCTTTGCCCTCCGCGGCCAGCCCCGCGCGGGTCAGGGTGTTGTCCTCCAGCGGCGCTCCGGCGGCAAGCGGTTCGGCCTTGTCGGTCTCGCTGCGGGAACGGCGCATGGGGTCAGTCCTGTGCAGGGGTGAGTGAATCGTGGCTCTTGGAATGACTATAGGCTGCCCGCGCTCCGATCTCATGGGCCAGCGCGACGCGGCGCGGACCGGTCGCGACGCGGGCGGGTCTGGATCATCGCCAGCCCCGCCAGGATGACCGCTGCCCCGATCCAGTCCGCTAGCGCGGGGCGTTCACCCAACATCACCCAGGCCACGCTCAGCCCCACGACCGGAATCAGCAGGGCAAACGGGGTAACGGCAGAGGCGGGATGCCGCGCCAACAAGGCGCCCCAGAGCGAATAGCCCAGAACCGTCGAGGCAATGGCCACGTAGAAAACTGCCAGCCATCCTTGCGCGGACATTGCCGCAAGGGTGGCAAATGGCGTGGGGGACTCGATGGTCATGGACAGGGCCAGCATCGGCAGGGGGGGCACGAGGCTCGCCCAGACAAACAGCGCCAGCGTATTCACCGGTCCCATCCGCCGCAGCACAAGATTGCCAAGCGCCCAACACAGCGCACCTGAAAGGATCAGGCACAGGCCCAAAAGGGTCACGCTGCCCCCGGCCGACAGCGCAAAGACCCCAAGACCCGCCACCGCCACAAGCAGCCCGGCCACCTGAAGGGGGCGGATGCGTTCCCCGAAGACAAGGAACGACAGCAGGATCGTCAGTGGCACCTGCGTCTGGATCAGGAGAGAGGCCAGCCCTGCCGAGGCATCCGCCGCAAGGGCCGCGAACAGAAAGGCGAATTGGCCCATATTGATCAACGCGCCCACGGCGATGATCTTCCACCACGGCACCCTGGGGCGTTTCAGAACGGCCAGCAGCGGCAGAAGGATCGCGAAGCGCAGGCCGACGAAGAGGAACGGAGGCAGGTCCTCCAGGGCCAGTTTCATCGCGGTGAAATTGCTGCCCCAGGCCAGAACGACCAGCCCGATTAGGATCAGGTCACGCAGGGGCATGGGGGCGGATGTCCTGCCGGCCGTCAGGGGTCAGCAGCCAGACCCGGCGTGCCTCGATGACCACGGCGGACAGGGGGCCGCCATAGGCCGCGCCCGTGTCGATGGCCAGCCGGTTGCCGTGATGCTCGACCCGGTCCACGGGGGTATGCCCGTGGACGACAAGCGGGCCGTGGTCTCGGGGATCGTCCAGAAATTCGTGACGGATCCAGAAAAGGTCACTGGGGTCCTGGGCCTCCAACGCAACGCCGGGGCGGATACCGGCATGAACCAGCAGGCAATCGCCATGGCGGGCCGACAGGGGCAGGGCGTTCAGGAAGTCCCGATGCGCCTTCGGCACGGCGCGCAATGCCTCCTTGTGCAGCCTGTCGTCGGGCAGGTCGGGGTCCAGCCCGTAGCTTGCCAGCGTGTCCCGCCCGCCAAGCCTTGGATGCAGCCAGGTCAGATCGGCCCTGAGACGCGGATCAACACGCGGCGGGTTGTCGAGAAACAGCGCGAACATGTTGTCGTGATTGCCCTTCAGCACCGTCACGCGCGGGTCGCGCGCCGTCAGGTCCATCAGGGCCTGAACCACGCCGCGGCTGTCCGGCCCCCGGTCCACCAGATCGCCGATCTGCACCACCGGCGCGGTGGTGTCACCTGTCCGGGCCCGGTCGGCCTCGATCCGGTCCAGCGCCTCTTGCAGCAGGTCCGGATGGCCGTGAACATCTCCGATCGCGTAGAGTCTCATGGGCCGCAGATGGTCAGGTTTGGCCGCCTGATGCAAGCGGATCAGCTATCGGGCTGGTGGGCGGGCGCTTCTGCCTTGTGACGCGATCAGCCCGTCAACCGCGCAGCCAGCCTGGCCAGGATTGCGGAGGGCACCTGTCTTGCACTCATCGCACGGGGGTAGGGGAGTTCCTCCATATCGGGCACGTCGCCATAGAGCGCGTCGAATTCGGCAAAGTTGTCAAACGCCCTACGAGACATGTTGTCGATGAAGGTCTCGGCAGGGGCACCATTGGCGAGGATGATTTCGTGCTCTTCGGTCTCGATGTGGTAGACGGTATAGCTCTCGCCCATCTCTGACAACGATACGCGGGTGATCGTGGTGCCATTCACCAAAGCCCCCGCGTGACAGATGACCCCATCCACAAGCATCCCGTGATCCGCGGTAACGGTCAGGTCTGCATGCGGCACGCCTTCACCCAGGGACCCCGCCGCAAACCGAACCGGCATCAGGCGTTCGGCAGGCTGGAACAGCGTCGCGACTTTTTGCCTGCCCACCCATTTGACCGCACGAATTTCTCCGGCACTGGTCAGGATCGCATCTCCAACCGACAGGTGTTCGACCGCTCTCGGTCCATCTGGTGTTTCAATCCGGGTATCGCCCAGAAAGCAGGCCGGTCCGTACAGAAGCGGCTCAGTGGGCGCCAAGAACCGGTTCCATGCCTCAATGTCCTGCTCTAGCAAGAGGTCAGGAGACAGGTTGCTGTCGAACAATATGATATGGCTGTTCCCGGACCCGCCAAAGCTGAATGAACTGCTGAAGACATAGCCGTTCTCGGAGAAGAACGGCGGCTCACTCGTAGTGAAGGAGCGGTAGCCATGATAGTAGGCCTGGGCCGTGTAGATGTTTAGCCCTGTGGTTGGATCAATGCCCTGAAAAACGGGTGTAAGACCGATTGCCGACCATTCCGGAGGCGGAATAACATCAAGCTGGGTCAGGGCAACTTCATCACCTGGCAGGATGGACCCATTGTCGACGGTTTCGGTGACGGTCACGTCAAAATTGTTGCCATCAGCGTTTGCCGTTGCGCCGGTTGGCCCGATTAAAAACTGGCTTTCAAATGAATAACTTACCGGCATGCTGCTCCCCTGCTCGCATCGTTCCACATAGATATAGCGGCACAAGACGCATCGCGGTCAAGCGTTCAGATGCGATCCGGGGGAACATATGATTGGCAAATAAAGGTCACGCGCTCCCGACCCTGAGCGGTCCGAGCACATAGGCTGGCACCTGTCTTGCACTCATCGCGCGGGGGTAGGGGAGTTCCTCCATCTCGGGCACGTCGCCATAAAGCGCCTCGAACTCGGCGAAGTTGTCGAAGACGCGGCGGCTGACATTGTCGATGAAGGTCTCAGCAGACGCGCCATTGGCGAGGATGATTTCGTGCGCTTCGGTTTCGATGTGATAGACAGTGTAGGTCTCTCCCATCTCGGCCAGTGGCACCCGGCAGATGGTCACCCCGTTCACCAAAGCGCCAGCGTGGCAGATGACGCCCTCAACCAGCATCCCGTGGTCGGCGGTGACCGTCAGGTCAGTGTGCGGCAGGCCCTGCCCGAGAGACCCGGCGGCGAAGCGCACCGGCATCAGGCGCTCTGCAGGGCCGAAGCGGGTGGAGACTGTTTGACGCCCTATCCATTTAACGGGCGTGATCTGCCCCTTCGAGGTCACGATGAGATCGCCGGGGCGTAGGGTCTCTACGGCTTGTTCACCTTCTGGCGTTGCTATTCCCGTTCCAGCTGCGAAACAGTAGAGATAGGTTCCAGTGTCCGATGATGAGATACTGCCGCTCAGTCCTCCATCGTTGGAGAACACGTAATAGGTATCTGGTCCGGTGGTCACCAGCACGATAGGGTCCCCCGTGGCCGTGAAACCGGCAAGCGTTCGCTGAGACCCGAACGCCAGTATCGCATTCCCGACTTCCGTTTGTCCGTTGATGCCGTCGCTGTCGGCCGTGGTTTCGACCAAATCAGTTCAACCCACCGGGTTATTGACGGCCCCAAGCGTAATGGTGCCGCCCGGTACACCAGATGCAATCAAGTAGTAGTGGTTAAATGTTTCTGACGCCATAATTTCCCCCAGAGTAGCATCCGTTGACCGTCGGGTTAACGAAGGTTGGCGGCCATGTTAGGTGGGCCGATCACGAAAGGTCAATTGAAACGAGGTGCGCGACTGTCGGAACTGCTGCTGCCGGGTTGCAGTAGCGTCAAACAGGAACTGAACGCGAAGAAGGCCATTTTAGAACTCTACAAGTGAAAAAGGCCCCGGCAGATCGTCTGCCGGGGTCCCTGATTTCTTTCTATACGCTAAGGATCAGCCAGCCGCCGCCTGGTTGTGCTTGCGCGCCATGAATTCCTTGGCGGTTTCCACGGCCACGGCGGCGTCACGGCAATAGGCGTCTGCGCCGATTGCTTTGCCGAATTCCTCGTTCAGGGGCGCGCCGCCGACCAGCACGATGTAGTCGTCGCGCACGCCGGTCTCGACCATCGTGTCGATGACGACCTTCATATAGGGCATCGTGGTGGTCAGCAGGGCCGACATGCCCAGGATGTCGGGCTGTTCGGATTCCAGCGCCTCGAGATAGCTTTCCACGGCGTTGTTGATGCCCAGATCGACCACTTCGAAGCCCGCACCTTCCATCATCATGCCGACGAGGTTCTTGCCGATGTCGTGGATGTCGCCCTTGACGGTGCCGATCACCATCTTGCCCACGCGCGGCGCGCCGGTTTCGGCCAGCAGCGGTTTCAGGATGGCCATGCCGCCCTTCATCGCGTTCGCGGCCAGCAGCACTTCGGGCACGAAGAGGATGCCGTCCCGGAAGTCCTTGCCGACGATGGTCATGCCGCCGACGAGCGCCTCGGTCAGGATGCGGTAGGGCTCCCACCCGCGCTCCAGCAGGATGTTCACACCCTCTTCGATCTCTTCCTTGAGACCGTCGTAGAGGTCATCGAACATCTGCTGCACAAGCTCTTCATCGTCGAGCTCGGACAGGATGATTTCGTCTTCATCGGACATATTATTGGCTCCCTGACGGAACGGGGGTTTCATGGACTGTTCCGACTTTTGGCCGGGACGTGCGAATCTGACGCGCTGAATTGCGACACGCGTGGAGTCGTGACCGACCTTGATGCAGGTCGGGATTGCAGATGTTCTGTTTTTGTTCCACATTGATGCCATGGAATTCGATCAGATCATCGACAAGGCACGCCGCAAGGGCAGGGGCGCGGGGTTCAATCCGGCCAACCGGTTCGACCGGCTGGAAACCCGTTTTGAGCCGGATGGCTGGGACCGTGAGGAAGATCTGCCGCCGCTGCGCACCGTTGTGACCGATGAACGCCCGCGTAAGGTGATCACCCGCAATGCCTCGCCCGATCTGAGTTTTGATCGCTCGATCAATCCCTATCGCGGCTGCGAACACGGCTGCATCTACTGCTTCGCCCGCCCGAGCCACGCCTATCTGGGCCTGTCGCCGGGGCTGGATTTCGAAACCCGGCTGATTGCCCGGCGCGATGCGCCCGCCGTGCTGACGAAAGAGCTGTCTCGTCGCGGATACGATGTTCAGCCGATTGCCATCGGCACCAACACCGACCCCTATCAACCGGTTGAGAAGGATAGGCAAATCATGCGCGGTCTGTTGCAGGTGCTGCGCGACTTTCGTCACCCCGTCGGCATCGTGACCAAGGGCACGCTGATCGAGCGCGATATCGACCTGATCGCGGATCTGGCGGGGCAGGGGCTGGCCAAGGTCGGCGTTTCTGTGACAACGCTCGATTCCGGTCTGGCGCGTGCGATGGAGCCGCGGGTTCCGTCGCCCGCAAGGCGGCTCAAGACCATCGAGCGTCTGGCTGCAGCGGGTATTCCGGTGCGGCTGATGGCGTCTCCCATTGTGCCGGGGCTGACCGACCCCGAGATCGAACGGATCGTGACAGCAGGGGCCGAGGCGGGCGCCGTTGCTGCCAGCATGATCGCCCTGCGCCTGCCGCTGGAGGTCGCCCCGCTGTTTCGGAGCTGGCTGGAGGAACATGTGCCGCTGCGCGCCGCACGTGTCATGGCGCGGGTGCGCGAGATGCACGGGGGGGAGGATTACAGCGCCGAATGGGGCACGCGGCTGACTGGCACCGGCATCTATGCCGATCTGTTGCAGCAGCGTTTCAGACGGGCGGTCAGGGCGGCGGGTCTCGGCCACCGCATGCCTGCCCTGCGGACGGATCTCTTCCGGGTGCCGCCGCGTCCCGGCGATCAGTTGAGCCTGTTTTGACATCACTCTGACCCGTCCGCGCCGCCGGTCTTGATCCGCCGATGTGAAAGCCATGCAAGGAACAGAAATATCAGAACGATGGCGGCAGGAATGATGACAAGCAGCAGCATGTCCTCGCCGGTCAGGCGCCACGGCATGCGCATACGGCAGGGGGTGATGTTGCCAAAGGCGCAGGCCAGTCCGTTGATATACAGATAGCCGCCGATCCAGACGAGGCTCGCCAGGGCAGCAAGCCCAAGGAATATCGCCCGGATCGCACGTGCCATCGTATCGGTCAGCCGCGTGCGCGGCGGCGGGGGCGGCGGGCGGCGGGGGCGTCATCGCCGGTGCCGTCGCTGTCAGAGGAGAAGACGCCGATTTCGGCTGCGATCTGTTCCAGCGTCGGGGCAGGGCCGCGCGGGGTGCTTTCCAGCGCCGCCTTCATCGCGCGCAGGTGGTCGGTCTGGGTGCCGCAGCAGCCGCCGATGATCTTGGCCCCCGCATCGCGCGCCAGCACGGCATATTTCGCCATCAACTCGGGCGTGCCGTCATAGTGGATATGGCCGTCGTGATACTTGGGAATGCCCGCATTGCCCTTGGCGATGAACGGAATCTCGGTGCCCGAGGCGCGGAAGCCCAGAACCGTGCGCAGCAGGTCCGACGCGCCGACACCGCAATTGGCGCCGAAGGCCAGAGGCTGCGGGTCGAGCTTTTCGGCCATCGCGGCCATGTCGGCAGAGGTGAAGCCCATCATCGTGCGCCCTGCGGTGTCAAAGCTCATGGTGCCGCACCAGGGCATGTCGGCCAGCTTGGCGGCCTCTGCGAAGGCCTTGAATTCCTCGGCGGCGGAAATGGTTTCGACCCACAGCACATCGACGCCGCCGGCTTTCAGCCCCTCGGCCTGCTCATGGAACATCTCGACCGCGCTTTCATGGGTCAGGGCGCCCATGGGCACCATGATCTCGCCGGTCGGCCCGACAGAGCCCGCCACGACGACCGGGCGGCCCGCCTTGTCGGCAACTTCGCGGCCGATCTCGGCGGCCAGTTTCGATAGCTCAAAGGCCCGATCCTGAGCGCCGTGCAGCTTCAGGCGCGCGCGGGTGCCGCCGAAGGAATTGGTCAGGAAGATATCAGACCCCGCATCGACCGCCCCCTGATAAAGCTTGGCGATCCGGTCAGGGTGATCGGCATTCCACAGCTCCGGCGCGTCGCCAGAGGACAGCCCCATGTTGAAAAGGGTTGTCCCGGTGGCCCCGTCGGCCATCAGCCAGTCGCGGTCCGCCAGGAGCTTGGACAGAAGATTGGTCATGTGAGTCGTCTTTCAGATATCTGCGCAGGGCCTAGATGCTCCGGGCAGGGGAGTTGAGGCAACTGCATAATCTGCATAAAGATTATGAATTGCCTTTCGTTCAAATATAAAAGACCGCCCGCAACACGCGCGGACGGCCCTTTTTCGTCTTGGCGTGTGCGATCAGGCTTCGTTGATCAGCTGGCCCTTGGCCACGATCAGCAGCTCGGCCATCTTGGCGCGGATTTCGTCTGCACTGGCCTTGCCGTCCAGATCGGCGGCCACCTTGCGCACAACGTCTTCATGCCCGGCTTCTTCGAAATCCGATTTCACGACCTCGATCGCATAGGCATCGGCGTCGGACCCGGTCTTGCCGAGCAGTTCGGCAGCCCAAAGGCCAACCAGCTTGTTGCGGCGGGCTTCGGCGCGGAACACCATTTCGGCGTCATGTGCGAACTTGTTCTCGAACGCGGATTCGCGGTCATCGAAGGTGGTCATCTTGGGCTCTCCTGACTCAGATGCATTCGTCGCTGTTCAAATAGGCCGGTCAGGGCAGGTCGCACAAGGGTGGATTGTGCGGCTGGAGGACGCTGTTACGGGGAATTGCCGGGAATTCTGGACCGAATCGGGCCAACTGCCACATAGTGCGCCTATTGAACGACCCGATTTCACAAATGATCAGACAGGAGCATATCGCATGTTCAGAACCGCCTTTGCCGCCCTTTCGACCGCAGTCCTGCTATCGGCAACGCCCATTCTTGCCCAGGAAACGGTGGAACCTGTCTTTGGCGAATACCTTCAGCCGCTCGGCCTTGGACCGTTTCAGGATGCCACCTGGACCGGATATGAACAGGAGGGCTGGTTCGTTCTGCAAAACACGACGCAGCCGACGGCAATCCGCTATTATGAAATGCCGCTGATGAATGCCGATGGCACCCTGACCCTGCGGGCCAATGTCTATGCCCGGAACGATGACGGCGAGGGCGTGGCAGCCACCGGCCTGCTCTATGATTTCGGGGATGAGTACAGCACCTATATCGCCTTCCTGCTGACCGCCGATAACCAGTTGATGGCGATCAATCGCGATGTCGAGGAGATGGACGTGATCTATGGCGACGCGGATGACCCTGTGGGCCGTGGCGACGGATCGGACGTGCTGGAAGTGCGGATTTCGGGAACGCAGGCGCGGATGTATCTCAACGATCAGCATTTCCGGAATTACGACCTGTCGCATCGCCCGTTCCACGACCGTGCCGGGATCATCGCCGTTGGAACCGGACGGCTCGGCTTCTGGGGTCTGAGCGCCCAGTAACGCCGCTTCCCTTTCGCGGTCCTTGGGCGTATACGCCCCTCAAACGGTGCCCCGGCGCCGCGTGATGGATTCGGAGAACACAGGCACATGGCACGGCGCAAGAAGGTCTACGAAGGCAAGGCGAAAATCCTGTATGAAGGCCCGGAACCGGGCACTCTCGTGCAGTATTTCAAGGATGACGCCACCGCTTTCAACGCTGAAAAGAAGGCGACCATCGAAGGCAAGGGCGTGCTGAACAACCGCCTGTCGGAATTCTTCATGACCGGGCTGAACAATATCGGCGTGCCGACCCATTTCATCCGCCGCATCAACATGCGCGAACAGCTGATCCGCGCGGTCGAGATCATACCGCTGGAAGTGATCGTGCGGAACTTCGCCGCAGGGTCCATGGCCAAGCGGCTCGGGCTGGAGGAGGGCACGCAGCTGCCCCGGCCGATCATCGAGTTTTCCTACAAGAACGACGATCTGGGCGATCCGCTGGTGCCGGAGGAATACATCATCGCCTTCGGTTGGGCCTCGCAGCAGGATCTTGACGATATTGTCGCGCTGGCTCTGCGGGTGAACGATTTCATGTCCGGCATGATGATGGGCGTCGGCATTCGGCTGGTGGATTTCAAGATAGAGATCGGCCGGGTCTGGGACGGTGATTTCATGCGCCTGATCGTGGCGGACGAGATCAGCCCAGACAGCTGCCGCTTGTGGGATATCGAGACCGGCCAGAAGCTGGACAAGGACGTGTTCCGCCGTGACCTCGGCAACCTGACCGACGCCTATACAGAGGTGGCCCGCCGCCTTGGGGTGATGCCCGCGAATTCCGGTTTCGGCGGCAAGCCGACGCTGGTGAACTGAACCTCTGCGCACGCGGGTAGCGGGCGCAGATTGAGTATTTGGACCAAGAAGAAAAGGGCAGGTGCGATGCGCGCAACCGTGACCGTGATGCTGAAACAGGGCGTTCTGGACCCGCAGGGCGAGGCCGTGCGCCACGCGCTTGGGGCCCTGGGCTTCGATGGCGTCGAGGGGGTTCGTCAGGGCAAGGTGATCGAGCTCGATCTGGCCGATGGCACCTCCGAGGAGACGGTCAAGGCGATGTGCGAGAAGCTGCTCGCCAATACGGTGATCGAGAGCTACTCGATTTCCATGGGCTGACCCGATGCGGGCGGCGCTGCTGACTAGCCCCCGTGCGGAGTTACAGATCACCGATCTGCCCGATCCCGACTGTCCGCCCGATGGCGTGGTTCTGGATGTGCTGGCCTGCGGTATCTGCCGGTCGGACTGGCATCTGTGGACCGGGTCCGACCCCGACGCCGATCTGCCGATCATTCCGGGGCATGAGTTCTGCGGCGTGGTCCGGGCTGTGGGGCGGGACGTGACCCAATGGCGCGAGGGCGACCGGGTGATTGCGCCCTTTATCCTTGCTTGTGGCCAATGCCCCGATTGCAGTGCCGGTCATCAGACCGTTTGCGCCACACAGATCGTTCCCGGCTTCACCGCCCCCGGCGCGTTTGCGGAGCGTATTGCGGTGCCACGCGCCGACGCCAATCTGACACGCCTGCCCGAGGGCATGGACCCCGCCCTTGCCGCGGCCCTCGGCTGCCGGGTCACGACCGCCTGGCATGCGCTGACGGGACGTGCGGCACTGCGTCCCGGTGAATGGCTGGCGATCTGGGGGGCGGGCGGCATTGGCCTTGCGGCCGCCCTGATCGGCAAGGCGCTTGGGGCGCGGGTCGTGATGGCCGATGTGGTGCAGGAGAAACTGGACCATGCGCTGACGCTCGGGATCGACGCGGTGGTGAATGCCACCAACGCCGACCCGGTGGGAGAGATGCGCGAGATTACCAAAGGCGGGGCCGACCTGGCCGTGGAGGCGCTCGGCTTCGAGGTCACAACGATCAACGCCATGAAAAGCTTGCGAAAACTGGGGCGGATGGTGCAGGTGGGCATGCCCGCCGGGGACCACGTCAACATGACCCTGCCCTGGGATGCGGTCTATTCCGGCCAATTGGCGATCTACGGCACGCGCGGCATGCCGTCCTGGCGCTATCCGTCGCTTCTGTCGCTGATCGAGGGTGGCACGCTGGACCTGACCCCGATGATCGCCCGCCGGGTGGCCCTGTCGGATGCCAGTGCCGAGTTGGCGGCCTTTGACGGCCCGACCCCGCCGGGAGTCGCTGTGATCACCGATTTTTCCGGTTAACCTGTAATTTGCAGCACCGTCGCCTGACGCTTGTTGAGGCTGTCTGCGGCGTCCTGCATACGCGCCGCATTCGGATCACCAAGGTCGGGAAAGAGCTGAAAGAGCTCCTGTCTTGTGTCCTCATCCAGCCCTGCAACGGCGTGGCCTCCGGGCAGAAAGCTTTCGCTCGGCATTCCGTTTGAGATCAGAATGTCGTGTGTTTCCAAAAGGATATGGAAATAGGTGACCTCATCACAGCGATGATCCACATGAACGGCATCGCCAACAAGGTGCCCGACTGGGACAAGTATCCGGTCGGTCCCGAAGTTCAGCTCTACCTCCCAGCCTTCGATCAAAACCCGATGCTGACGCGACAGGCGCAGATCCTGATAGGGGCGCTCGGGGCCGAAGCTATGGGCCGGTACAACGACGGGTCGCAGGTTGGGGTAGAGCGACAGTTCCGCCGCAGTTACATGCCTGCGCCCGATCCAGTTGATCGGCACATCACGCCCGTCTTCCAGACGGACGAATTCACCTACAATCAGGTCTTCAACACGCCGCTCACCCAGGGGGGTGGAGATCATCGTGCCCGCTGCAAAACAGAGCAGGATCGGTCCGCTGGTGTTGAGCGCATCAATTGGGATGGCGCCATTCGGCATATCGTCCATGACCTCGAACGTGCCGGAACCATCGGTCAGGAAGTAATAGCGTTGTCCGGTGTCGACGGTGATTACCACAACCTCGGCCCCGCGCACATCGACCCCGGCCACATTCGACAGGGCATTGGTGTAGGGCATGTAACCAGAGAAATCGAGGGTGAAGTCATAGGTCACACCGTCGATTATGACTTGCGTGTCAGGGTCTTCCCCGCCGTCGTTGAACTCCAGCTCCAAATCGCCGGTTGCGCCGGAGGTGAAGGTCAGCTCGGTCGTTGGGGTTTGGTTGGTGTTTTCTGAGTTGATCGAGGCGTTATTCGCGCTCGAACTGTCCCCCCGTGCCCAAACGGTGAACTCTGCCATGAATCATGCCTGTTTTGCCCGCCTTTTGGCGGTGCGTCGTTCTGTTAACCACTATCTTAACGCATTTGCGGTCGAGCGCCTAATGCCAATTTTCACGCCGGGTTGCCGGGATGCGCGGCGATGTTGCCCTTCCGCCCTCGCAGGAATTGGGCTATGGGGCGGGCAACGCTCCTATCTGCAAGGACCAGACCGCTATGAAAGCTGCTGTCATCGTATTCCCCGGCTCCAATTGCGACCGTGATCTGGCTGTGGCCTTTCGCAAGGCGGGGTTCTCGGTCGATATGGTCTGGCACAAGGATCAGGGCCTGCCTGAGGGGGTGGATATCGTAGGCATTCCCGGCGGGTTTTCCTTCGGGGATTACCTGCGTTGCGGGGCCATCGCGGGCCAGTCCCCGGTGATGAAGGGGGTGGCGGCCCATGTGGAACGGGGGGGCTATGCGCTTGGTATCTGCAACGGGTTCCAGGTGCTGTGCGAAACCGGCCTGTTGCCCGGTGCGCTGATGCGCAATGCGGGGCTGAAATTCATCTGTCGCATGCAGACCCTGTCGGTCGAGACCGCGAACAGCGTCTTTACCCAAGGCTACGACAAGGGCCAGCAGATCGACATCCCGCTGGCGCATCACGATGGCAACTACGTGATTGACGCCGAGGGGCTGGCCGCGCTGAAGGCCGAGGATCGCGTCGCGTTCCGCTATGTGGGCAACCCCAATGGTGCGACTGACGATATCGCCGGTGTGCTGTCGGAAAACCGCCGGGTGCTTGGCATGATGCCGCATCCCGAGCGGGTGATCGACGCGAACCATGGCGGCACCGACGGGTGGGCGATGTTCACGGGGCTGACGCA
This sequence comes from Nioella sediminis, assembly GCF_001879695.1. Lineage (GTDB taxonomy): Bacteria > Pseudomonadota > Alphaproteobacteria > Rhodobacterales > Rhodobacteraceae > Nioella > Nioella sediminis. The sequence continues at coordinate 6,529 of NZ_MNBL01000155.1, read as the reverse complement.
GGCGCTTGTTGCGGCCTGACGGGCTTGAGGCGCTGCCGCCAAACCCCTAGAATTGTTTCATGAACAGGCCACCGCGCTCTGATGTGGCCCTGCGAGGACCGGCAGGGCGCCGTGCATGGATTTTGCGCGGTTTGCTGGTCGTGTTCCTGGCGATTGCCGGGGTCGTGGTCTGGGTGTCCAACATCTGGCTGACTGACCGCTTTACGGAAACCACCCGTAACCGCGCGGAACTGCGGCTGGCGCTTTATTCCGGGTCAATCATATCCGAGCTTCAGCGTAATTCGGTCGTGCCGCTCTTGCTGTCGCGCGACCCGACGCTGGTCAGGGCGCTGTCGGTGGGTGAGTATTCCACCACCTCGCAACGGCTGATCTCCTACCGCGAGGAGATCGGCGCCGCCTCCATCGAGTTGCTGGATCGCGACGGGCGCGTTGTGGCGGCAACGGACCGGCACCAGATCGGGGAACAGCACGCCAATCAGCCCTATTTTGTTGAGGCGCAGCGGTCGAACGACACGGTGTTCACCACCACGGAACTGGATACCGGGGCCTTCAACTTCACCTTCTCTCGCCGGGTCGAGGATGATTCTCTGCTGCTTGGGGTGATCCTCGTGCGCGTCGATCTCGGCCGATTGGCAGACCGGTGGCGGGGCACGTCCGAGGCGGTGTTCGTCGCCAATTCCGAAGGCCGTATCATCCTGTCGACCGAGCCGCGGTGGCGGGGGCGGAACGAGGCGGATGCCGTTGCGGTGCAATCGCCCGACAGCGCCATCGAGCGCGCCATCGAGGCGGCGGGGGACTGGGCCTTCGCCAACCCCGGCCCCTATTTCGGTGGCTCCTCCACCCTGCGGCTGGAATCGCGCATTCCGTTCCGGGGATGGATGCTGGTGTCGTTCACCGCCTATGATTCCGTGCGCGAGCGGGTGAACGGTGTTCTGGCGCTGGAGATCATGGGATTCGCGCTGCTTCTGGCGGCGGCCTTCTATCTGCTGAGCCGCAGGGCCCGGCTGCAATCGGTTGTCTTTCAACGGGAATCGGCGGAGCTTCGCCGGTTGAACGACAGGCTACAGCGGGAAATCGCCGAGCGTCAGAAGGTCGAAAAGACCCTCGAAGAGGCGGAACAAAGCCTTGCCCAAAGCTCCAAACTCGCGGCCCTGGGCGAGATGTCTGCCGCCGTCAGTCACGAGCTGAACCAGCCGCTGGCCGCGATGAAGACCTACCTTGCCGGGGCCAAGCTGCTGCTGCAACGCCGGCGCAGCGAAGAGGCGCTGTCCTCTTTCCAGCGGATTGACGACCTGATCGACCGGATGGGCGCCATCACGCGGCAGCTGAAATCCTATGCCAGAAAGGGCGGAGAGGCGTTTCAGGAGGTCGATATGCGCGAGGCGCTGAGCTCGGCCCTGACGATGATGGAACCGCAACTGCGGCAGATGACGGTCGAGATCGCGCAGAGCATCCCGCGCCAGCCGGTTCTGGTCATGGCCGACCGGCTGCGGCTGGAGCAGGTGATCATCAACCTGCTTAGGAACGCGCTCGATGCGATGAAGGGCGAGGATCTGCGAGAGCTGGACCTGATCATTGCCGAAGGCGACGAGGTGGTGCTGACCGTGCGCGACAACGGGCGGGGGATTGACGATCTCGACGCTTTGTTCGAGCCATTCTACACAACTAAGAAACCCGGCGACGGGGTGGGGCTCGGGCTCGCTATTTCGTCGGGCATCGTCAAGGATCTTGGCGGGCGTCTGACCGCGCGCAATGGGGACCAGGGCGGTGCCGTGTTCGAGGTGCGCCTGCCACGGGCCGATCGGGGCAGCGCCGCCGCCGAGTGATTGAAACAGAGGAAGAGCCATGCGGATTGCAATCGTCGATGACGAACAGGACATGCGCCAGTCGATCAGCCAATGGCTGGCGCTGTCGGGCTTTCAGACCGAGACCTATGGCAGCGCCGAAGAGGCGCTGAAGAATATCGGCCCGGATTTTTCCGGCGTGGTGGTGACCGACATCAAGATGCCGGGCATGGATGGCATGGCTTTCCTCAAACGCCTGATGGGCATGGATAGCAGTCTGCCTGTGATCATGATCACCGGTCATGGCGATGTGCCCATGGCGGTGGAGGCGATGCGCCTTGGCGCTTATGACTTCCTGGAAAAGCCGTTCAACCCCGACCGCATGACGGAACTGGCCAAGCGGGCAGGGCAGACGCGCCGCCTGACGCTGGACAACCGCGCGCTGCGCAAGGAACTGTCGGATGGCACGGTTCTGATGCGCAAGCTGATCGGCTCGTCGCCCGTCATGGAACGGCTGCGCGAGGATATCCTCGATCTGGGGCAGGCTGATGGTCATGTGCTGATCACCGGCGAGACCGGCACCGGCAAGACGCTGGTGGCCCATGCACTGCATGCGGTCGGCCCGCGGGCGGGCAAGCCGCTTGTCTCGGTCGCTTGTGCCGCCCATGACGAGGCCGCGCTTGGCGCGATGCTGTTCGGACCCGTGGGCGAGGGACAGGATCTGCCGCTTATCGAACAGGCCCGCGGGGGGTCGTTGCTGCTGGAAGGGGTCGAAGCGCTGCCGCAGGCGCTGCAGGCGCGTCTGCTGAAGACCATAGAGGATATGGGCACGCCCGCCGAGACGCGGATCGTGGCGATCTGCAACGCCCCTGACCCCGATACCGGCTGCGAACAGGCGCTGCGCCCGGATCTGTTCTATCGTCTTGCCGCCATGCGCATCGACCTGCCGCCGCTGCGCGCTCGGGGAGAGGATATCCTGACGCTGTTCAACCGGTTCGGCGAGCAGTTTGCCGAGGAATATGGCACAGATGCGCCGCAGGTCACGGCCCAGGAAGCGGCGCAGCTGTTGCAGGCGCCATGGCCGGGCAATGTGCGTCAGCTGATCAACATATCGGAACGCGCGATCCTGCAGCAACGGCGCGGCTCCGGCTCCATTGCCTCGCTTCTGATGAGCGAAGGCGAGGAAACCGGGGCGCAGATGAGCAGCGAGGGCAAGCCGCTGAAGGAATATGTGGAAGCCTTCGAGCGGATGCTGATCGACAACACCATGCGTCGCCATCGCGGATCCATCGCCAGCGTCATGGAAGAGCTGTGCCTGCCGCGCCGGACCCTGAACGAGAAGATGGCCAAATACGGGTTGAGCCGGTCGGACTACCTCTGATTTCCGCCAGCAGGCTGGCGGACCGGGGGAGCGCCGGTCTCAACCGCCCCCGCAAGGGGGGCGGCCTCGCCCGGCGCTTGGGCGTCAGATGGCGAGGGCATGCGCAATCTCGAGGGCGGGGCTCTGTGCGGGCCAGTCGATGCCTCCGGCGGGAGTATTTGGCCCAAGAAGAAAAGGGGATCGTCGCGCCTTCACCCGCAAAAGTCGCGCGCAGTGCAACCGTCAGGTGACGAATTGCCATTGTAATCCCCCCGGAAGTGCCCTTAATGTCACAATTGCAGGCTCTCAATTTCGGGGCCTTGCGAAAAGTTTCTCTGACCGATCTCCGGCGCGCGGAAAAGCGGCGCGGTTTTCGCGAAGATCACCGGGGCCGGGATGGCCCTGTTACAGGAATTGCCCGGGTTTCGGGCGACAGAACGGATGGCAGGCGCAGACCCGCCATCGGAGATAAACCGCGATGCAACGCGTGCGCAGAGTTGAGGGACGGCAAGGCAGGGCAGATGCCCGCGCCCCGTCCGGGTGCGCCGCCGCAGTCGCCCTTTCAGGACAGCTTGAATTCACGGAAAGCGCGCCGCCTGGCGCGTCTGTTCGGGGTTCATGTGCAAGGAACACATGGCAAAGAAGATGCTTATCGACGCCACGCACGCGGAAGAAACCCGCGTCGTCGTGGCTGACGGAAACAAGGTCGAGGAATTCGATTTCGAGTCGCTGAACAAGCGGCAACTGGCAGGAAACATATATCTGGCAAAGGTCACGCGGGTCGAACCCTCGTTGCAGGCCGCGTTTGTCGATTACGGCGGCAACCGCCATGGCTTCCTCGCCTTCTCGGAAATTCACCCCGATTACTACCAGATCCCGACCGCCGATCGCGAGGCGCTGCTGGCCGAGGAGCAGGAATATGCCCGTGCTCTGGCCGAGGCCGAGGCGGATGCGGAAAACAAGCCCAAGCGCTCTCGTCGTCGCCGTCGCAAGCCGTCGAACGGGTCCGAGACCCAGGCCGCAGACAGCCGCAGCGATGCGGTGATCTCTGGCGAGGTTGAAGGCGGCAAGCGCAATTCCCCCTCTGGCATGGATGTCGTCGACCTGACGCCGGAAGACGAGGACTCGACGCTTCTGGCATCGGGCATGGATGAAACCGAGGGCAACGACGCGGCAGCGGAAGCGGTGTCACCGGACAGCGCCGCGGACGACGCGGGCGCGACCGTTGCCGAAGAGGAAGCCCCGGCTGTCGACGCGCCGCAAGCTGACGACCGGTCTGCCGACGCTGCGTCCGAGGACGGGCAGGATGACGCATCGGATGCGGATGACGCGGATGATGAAGAGGATGCGGGCGATGACACCATCGCCGATGCGGCCGAGGTCGACCCCAATATCTCGACCGTCGCCGACGATGACGATCAGGAAGACATTCGTCCGGTGCGCAAGCCGCGCCCGCGCCGCTACAAGATTCAGGAAGTGGTCAAGGTGCGCCAGATCCTGCTGGTGCAGGTCGTCAAGGAAGAACGCGGCAACAAGGGTGCTGCGCTGACCACCTATCTGTCGCTGGCCGGTCGCTACTGCGTTCTGATGCCCAACACCGCCCGTGGCGGCGGCATTTCCCGCAAGATTACCAACGCGGTGGACCGCAAGAAGCTCAAGGAAATCGCGGTTTCGCTCGATGTGCCGCAAGGTGCCGGGCTGATCGTGCGGACCGCCGGGGCCAAGCGCACCAAATCCGAGATCAAGCGCGATTATGAATATCTTCAACGCCAATGGGAACAGATCCGCGATCTGACGCTGCGCTCCACCGCGCCCGCGCCGATCTATCAGGAAGGCGACCTGATCCACCGGTCGATCCGCGATCTCTATAACCGCGACATCGACGAGGTTCTGGTCGAGGGCGAGCGTGGCTACCGCCATGCCAAGGACTTCATGAAGATGATCATGCCGTCCCACGCCAAGAACGTGAAGCATTACAACGAGCCGATGCCGCTCTTTGCCCGTTTCCAGGTCGAGGGCTATCTGGCTGACATGTTCAACCCGGTGGTGCAGCTGCGTTCGGGCGGCTACATCGTCATCGGCGTGACCGAGGCGCTTGTGGCCATCGACGTGAACTCCGGCCGCGCCACCAAGGAAGGCTCGATCGAGGAAACCGCGACCAAGACCAACCTTGAAGCCGCCGAAGAGGTCGCCCGCCAGCTGCGCCTGCGTGACCTGGCCGGTCTGATCGTGATCGACTTCATCGACATGGACGAACGGCGCAACAACGCCGCCGTGGAAAAGCGCCTGAAGGACAAGCTCAAGACCGACCGGGCGCGCATCCAGGTGGGTCGTATCTCGGGCTTTGGTCTGATGGAGATGTCGCGCCAGCGCCTGCGCCCCGGCATGCTGGAGGCGACGACACAGCCTTGCCACGCCTGCCATGGCACCGGACTTGTGCGTTCGGATGACAGCCTCGCGCTGTCGATCCTGCGCCAGCTGGAGGAAGAGGGCACCCGCCGCCGCAGCCGCGAGGTTCTGGTCACCGCGCCCGTTGGCATCGTGAACTTTATCATGAACGCCAAGCGCGAATACCTGGCCGAGATCGAGGCGCGTTATGGCATGTCGATCCGGATCGAGGCCGATCCGATGCTGGTTTCGCCCGATTTCAAGATCGAGAAGTTCAAGACCGCGACCCGTCGTGTGGCGGCTGTGACGCCGGTGATCTCGATGGACAGCGCGCTGATGGACAGCATTGCCGAGGAAGCCGAGGCCGAGGAAGCCGCCGAGAGCGCGCCGGAGGTGTCCGAAGCCACCGATGAGCAGCCGAAGAAGAAGCGCCGCCGCCGCAGGGGCGGGCGTGGCCGCCGCAAGTCGGAGAACGGCGAAAACGGCGAGAATGGCGATACGCAGGACACCAACGGTGAAGAGGGCACGTCCGGGGAGACCCCGTCGGACGCACCTGCCGAGGGTTCCGCTGCGGTAGCAGAGGCCGCCCCGGAAGCCCCGACGGAAGAGGCAGTACCGGAGGCCGAGGAAAAGCCCAAGCGCAAGACCCGCAGCCGCCGCAAGAAGAAGGTTGAGGAACCGGCAGAAACGGACGCCCCTGCCGCAGAGACGGACGCAGCTGTTGAGGCCGAAGCCGCCCTGGCGGAGGAGACCCCTGCACAGGTGGCTGTTACGGAAGAGCCGGAAGCGACCCCCGTGGAAGCGCCGGTTGCCGAAGCAGAGCCGGAGGTTGCCCCGGCCGAGGAACCGGTGGCAGAGAGCGCCCCGGCCGAGGAACCGGTGGTTGAGGCGGAACCAGAAGCGCCCGTAGTGGAAGAGCCTGCCGCAGAGGGTGGCTCTGAACCTGAGCCCGCGCCAGAGGAAGAGACTGGAGAAGCGCCCACGCCTGAGCCGGAAC
>NZ_MNBL01000154.1 GCF_001879695.1 Nioella sediminis | reverse complement strand
GCCCCGGCCGAGGAACCGGTGGCAGAGAGCGCCCCGGCCGAGGAACCGGTGGTTGAGGCGGAACCAGAAGCGCCCGTAGTGGAAGAGCCTGCCGCAGAGGGTGGCTCTGAACCTGAGCCCGCGCCAGAGGAAGAGACTGGAGAAGCGCCCACGCCTGAGCCGGAACCGGCTGTCGCCGTGGCAGAGGAAGCGCCCGCCGACGATCGCCCGAAGAAACGTGGCTGGTGGTCGATGGGCTAAGCCCTGCTGTCTGATATCAAAAGAAAAAGCCCCGGAGGTGATCCGGGGCTTTTTTGGTCCAGCTGCGAAGAGCTTAGTTGGTCTGGGACCGGATTTCGGCCGCCAGTGCCGCCATGCCCTCATAGGGCAGGTAGCCGCGCAGCAGTTGGTCATTCATCACGAAGGTGGGCGTGCCCGATATCTGAAGAACCCCGGCCAGCGCATGGTTCGCGGCGATCACCTGATCCACTTCGGGCGCGTTCATGCCTGCAAGGATCACGTCGGCGTCGAGGTCCAGCCCTTCGGCCAGACGGTGCAGGCTGTCTTCGGTGACGTCCCCGCGCATCTGCATCAGCGCCACATGCACCAGTTCATAGGCATCGTCGCCGATATTCTGGCGGGTCGAGATGGCGAAGCGCGAGGCCATCACGGATTCGTCTCCGAGAATGGGGAATTCTTTGACGATGTAGCGGATATTGCCATCCGAGGAGATCAGCCGCTCCACATCGGGCTGCGCCCGGCGGCAATAGCCACAGCGGTAGTCCATGAACTCGACCAGCACGATATCGCCATCGGGGTTGCCGCCTTCCCAGTCGAACTGGCTGTTGAACAGCGCCTCGGCATTGGCCAGCACCATGGCCTGATCCTGAACGGTTTCGGCCTGCGCCTGGCGTTCTTCCAGAACGGCGATGGCTTCCAGCAGCACCTCGGGGTGTTCCAACAGGTAATCGCGGATCTCGGCGCGGAAGGTGGCGCGTTCGGCATCGCTCATGTCGGCGATCCCGTCAGCGGCCAGCGGTGCGGCGGTGAGCGCCGCTGCAAAGGCAAGCGCGGCGGGGGCAAATCTCTTCATGTCTATCTCCGGTTCAAGACGGTTTGGGCAACACCTAGCACATCCTGCGCGCGCAGAAACCCCGGGCTGCCCTGCGGCAGAAGGCCCGAGGCGCGGTTGGCGTGGATCTGGGCATCTTCGAAACGCCCCTGAAGGGCATAGCGTTCGGCAGTGGCGACCGAGGCCATGCCGTTCTGGCCAAGACGGGCATGGGCAAGGCCAAGGTCGCGCAGCAGGCGCGGGTTGAACGGGTCGCGGGCGCGGGCGCGGTTCAGCACCTCCAGCGCCTGACGGTTGCCCGATGCGGTATCGGCGGCCAGCAGCGCCCGGCCATATCCGGCAAGGATCAGCGGTTCGCGCGGGGCCAGTTCCACGGCGCGGGCATAGGCGCTGACCGCATGGGTATAGAGCCGCGATTCATACAGGATCTGGCCCCGAAGCTCGTGGTAATAGGCGTCATCGGGGCGCATGGCGACCAGCGCATCCACCTCGGCCATCGCCCGGTCGGTATCGGGCTGGCGGTGATAGGCGATGGCCCGGCGCAGGCGGGCGATCTCGGAATTGTCATTGCGCCCCACTCGTCGCAGGGTCCAGCTTGGCGCGCGCAGGAAGGCGGTCAGCTTGCCCTGCAGCCGTTGATACCAATAAAGGGTGCTGTTGTCGGGGTCGACGGCGTCCAGCCCGGCCACAAGCGCCCTGACGGAACGCAGGCGTTCCCGCGTCAGCGGGTGGGTCAGCAGGTAGGGGTCCTGGCGACCGACCGACAGCGCCTCCTGTCCGCGAAAGATGTCCAGAACGTCGAGCATCGCCGTGGCATCGACCCCGGCCGAGATCATGTATCGGATTCCCGCCGTGTCGGCGCTGGCCTCCTCGGCGCGGGTATGGGCGAACAGCACCCGTTGAGCAGAGGAGGCCGTACCAGCCAGAACCCCGAACCCGGCAGAGGAATCCCCCGACGCAACGCCCGCCGCGACCCCAAGCAGCAGCCCGATCCGTGCCACCGTGTTGGCATGACCCACATTTGCAGCGCGGCGGGTGAAATGGCCGCCAGCGATATGGGCGGCTTCATGGGCAATGACCGCTTGCACCTGGGCGGGCTCTTCCAGCCGCATCAGAAGGCCCGAGTGGATGAAGATGTGATTGGTATCCACGACGAAGGCATTCAGGGAACTGTCATCGACCACGATGATCCGCACCGAACTGGGCAGGCCCGCTGCCCGCAGGATCGGGGCGGCCAGCGCCTGCAAACCGCGTTCGATCTCGGCGTCGCGAATGATTGTCTGCGCCTGCGCCGCAAATGAGGACAGGAGCAGGACAAGCGCCGTCAGGCGGGCGAGAAGTGACATTGACCTTCCTGTCTTTGACTGCTTCAACCGGGCACAGCTTAAGGAGAGGTCAATGCGATATTCAAGGCGCTCGGGCGTTGATCCCTTTATCGTGATGGATGTGATGGAACAGGCGCGCGCGGCGGAAGAGGCCGGGCGCCATGTTATCCATATGGAAGTGGGCCAGCCGGGGTCGGGCGCGCCTGCTGCTGCCCGTGCGCGTCTTTCCGCCGAGATGGAGGCGGGGCCGCTCGGCTACACGGTGGCGCTTGGGCGGCCCGACCTGCGCGCGGGAATCGCCGCACTCTATGACGAGTGGTATGGCGTCGAGCTGGACCCGGCGCGCGTGGTGCTGACGGCGGGCGCCTCGGGGGCGTTCATCCTTGCCTTCACGGCGCTTTTCGATGCGGGCGAGAAAGTGGGCCTTGGCGAGCCGGGCTACCCCAGCTACCGCCAGATCCTCAAGGCGCTGAGCCTGGAGCCGGTCGGGTTCCAGACCACGCCCGAGAACCGCTATCAGCCGGTGCCGGGCGATCTGACCGATGACATGGCCGGACTGATCGTGGCCTCGCCCGCCAATCCCTCGGGCACGATGCTGGACAAACCCGCGCTCGGTGCGCTGGTCGGGGCTTGCGCGGATCGCGGCATGGCGCTGATTTCCGACGAGATCTACCACGGGCTGCAATACGAGGGCCGGGCGGTCAGTGCGCTGGAATGTTCCGATGACCTCTATGTGGTCAATTCCTTTTCCAAGTATTTCTCGATGACCGGCTGGCGGCTTGGCTGGCTGGTGGTGCCCGAGGATCACGTGCGCATCGTCGAACGGCTGGCGCAGAACATGTTCATCTGCCCGCCCCATGCGGCGCAGGTCGCCGCGCTTGGCGCGCTGTCGCCCGAGGGCCGGGCGGAGCTCGACGCGCATCGCGACGTCTACACGGTCAATCGGCGGCTGATGCTGAAGGGGCTGGCGAAAGCGGGCTTCGACAAGGTCGCGCCCGCTGACGGGGCGTTCTACGTCTATGCGGATGTGTCAGAACATACGGATGACTCGCTGGCCTTCTGTGCCGAGATCCTGCGCGAGGCGGGGGTGGCTGTCACACCGGGGCTGGATTTCGACCCGGTGCGCGGCGCGACGACCCTGCGCTTTTCCTATGCCCGGTCGACAGCGGATATCGAAGAAGGCATCAGTCGGCTTCAGGGCTTCATGGCGTCCCGGTCGTCTTGAACAGGCGTGACAGGATCGACAGGGGGCTGCGCTGGCGCTGATTGTAGATGGCCAACGAGGGAACCCCCTCTGCGGCATCCAGATAGGCCAGCGCATGATCGGCGCCGAAATCGTTGATCCAGAAGCCGATCGCGGTCAGCAGGTTGAAATGGTCGTGCATCTCGACAAGGGTGTATAGCGTTCCGCCCTCAACCGGTTCGAGCCTTTCGAAGATTTCCGACCGGCTCTTGCGGCCTTCCAGCCGAACGACGGCCTCCGACTGCCGGGTCAGGCGATCTTCATGCAGGATGCGATAGCGATAGCTGTGGGCCTGCCGCGCGATGGCAAAGCTTTCGCCACTGGGGGCATCTGCCTCGTAGCGAACCGGGAAGAACCCGTCCGCCTCTTCGGGTCCGCAGACCCGACCGGCAACCGAGGTGCCTGGAAGCGGGCACAGTGCCCGGCGCACCCGGTCCGGCGAGGCGGGGCAGAACACGCGCGTGTGATGGGTGCGCTTGCCCATTGGCAGGTTCTGGCCCGCATAGACGAGCACGGCCATCACCAGCAGCCAGACCATGAACCATGCCAGCGACATCAGCAGGATCGCCATGTGGTCGCTGATCCCGCCTGCGACGACGGACGCGCCCGTTACGGCAAGTTGCAGATAAGGCGTTGCCAACAGCAGCAATGCGAATGCAATCGAGGCGGTCAGCGTGTCGATCCATCCACCGGGAAAGGCCACCGCCGCGCTGGACACGATTCCCCCCCAGACCAGCATCAGCAGGAACAGGTTCAGCGGATCCCGGAACAGGTTGTCCGCCGGAGAGACCACCAAAGACAGGCAGGCCCCCGCCACAACCACCAGAACTGACAGGGAAATCAGACGGCGCAGCCGGTAGATCCGGTAGGCGGCATGGTGCAGAAGTGTCGGTTTCATGAGGTTCTCGACAGTGCTGGGTTCAGGGTGAGACAAGCCTGCCGCCGCTTTGCGGGAAGAATATGGCAGGTCCCGCGCGATTTCATGAAACTTGCGGTCTTGCGTGGCTTGGGGCAGGCGCAGGGACCTGTTATCCTGCCCTGAACAGCATCCTTCAGCAGGCCGCAGATGATCCGCTTAGTCCTTGTATTAATGTCGTTTTTAATGGTTCCCCTGCCCGCTGCGGCGCAGGATCTGCGGGCGCTTGCGCGGGTTCTTGCCGAAGGCAGCCGTCTGGAAGATGACGGGCGCGAGGTGGTGCTTGACCTTGCGCTGACCCAGGCGGTGCCATACCGGGTTTTCGTGCTGGATGACCCCGCCCGCGTCGTGCTGGATTTCCGGGAGGTCAACTGGGCCGCTCTTGGCCCCGAACTTGACGCCTCCAGCCAAGTCACCGGCCTTGCCATGGGCCGGGGCGACGCGGGCTGGTCGCGCATGGTGCTGACGCTCGAAGGCCCGATGGAAATCGTCCGGGCCGGGATGCAGACCGATGACAGAGACGGCACGGCGCAGGTGCAAGTGCGACTTTCGCCGGTATCGCAGGCCGCGTTTGCCGAGCTTGCCGCCCGCACCCCGCCCGGTGTCCGTCTGCCCCCGGTGCCGGTGGCTGACAGCGCCTTGCCGGTCCGGGCCGAGGGCGGGCCGATCATGATCGCGCTCGATCCCGGCCATGGCGGGGTCGATCCCGGCGCACAGCGGCGTGGGCAGGACGAGGCGGATTTGATGCTGATCTTCGCCATAGAACTGCGCGAAGTGCTGCTGCGGTCCGGTCTTTTTGACGTGGTGCTGACGCGAGAGGGCGACTGGTTCGTTTCGCTGCCCGAGCGGGTGACCATTGCCCGCAGCGCCGGGGCACAGGCCTTTCTCTCGCTCCATGCGGATGCGCTGGCCGAGGGCAGGGCGCGGGGGGCGACGGTTTACACCCTGTCGGAAACCGCCTCTGACGCCGCGTCGGAAGCATTGGCAGAGGCCCATGACCGCGCCGACCTGCTGGCCGGGGTCGACCTTGCGGGCAGCGATGACGAGGTGGCGGGCGTGCTGCTGGACCTTGCAAGGCTGGAAACCGCACCCCGGTCTGCGGCTTTGGCCGATCACATCGTTGCCGGGCTGGACCGGGCGGGCGCGAACCTGCACCGTCATCCTCGGCTGGAGGCGGGGTTTTCGGTGCTCAAGGCCGCCGACATCCCGTCGGTTCTGGTCGAGCTCGGGTTCATTTCCGACCCCGAGGATCTGGCGAATCTTCTGGATGCCGATTGGCGCGCGCGGGTACAGGAGGCGATCCGCGATGCGCTGGTGGCCTGGGCCGCAGAAGATCAGGCCCAGAACGCCCTTTTGCGCCAGTAGCACCGCCCTGAAGGCCGGTGTTACGAGGGCGCAAATGCTTTCGCGATCAGTCTTTCAGGACCACCAGAGCGTGACGCTTCTTGCCCGCTGACAGCTTGATCGGCTGGCCGAGATCGGATGCGCTGACGATCAGGCTGGTGTCGGTGATCAGCTGGTCATTGAGCCGCGCGCCATTGTCGGTAATCAGGCGCCGCGCCTCCTTGCCCGACTTGGTCAGGCCCGAGCGGGTGATCAGCTGCACCACCGGCAACCCGTCGCCCAGATCCGCCGCCGTCAGGGTCAGGGTGGGCAGGTCGTCGCCCATGCCGCCCTTCTCGAACACCTCGCGCGCCGTGGCTTCCGCCGCCCGGGCCGCTTCGGCCCCGTGCAGCAGCGTCGTCACCTCGTTGGCCAGCGCGATCTTGGCTTCGTTGATCTCGGAGCCTTCCAGCGCGCCAAGGCGGTCGCAGTCCTCCACGGGCAGCTCGGTATAGAGCTTCAGGAACCGGCCCACATCCGCATCGGTCGTGTTGCGCCAGAACTGCCAGAACTCGTAAGGCGAACGCATTTCAGCGTTCAGCCACACCGCGCCATCGGCGGTCTTGCCCATCTTCTTGCCGTCCGAGGTGGTCAGTAGCGGCGAGGTCAGCCCGTAGATTTCATGATCCAGCACCCGGCGCGTCAGGTCGATGCCGTTGACGATATTACCCCACTGATCCGACCCGCCCATCTGCAACAGACAGCCATAGCGGCGGTTGAGTTCCAGGAAGTCATAAGCCTGAAGGATCATGTAATTGAATTCGAGAAAGCTGAGGCTCTGCTCGCGGTCGATCCGCGATTTCACGGATTCGAAGGACAGCATCCGGTTGACGGAGAAATGCCGCCCGATATCGCGCAGGAAGTCGAGGTAGTTCAGATCGGCCAGCCATTCGTCATTGTTCAGCATCAGCGCATCACTCGGCCCGTCGCCATAAGTGACGTATTGCGCGAAGACCTGCTTGATCCCGGCGATATTGTCGTCGATCTGTTCAGCGCTCAGCAGCGGGCGTTCATCGGCCCGGAAGCTGGGGTCGCCCACCTTAGTGGTGCCGCCGCCCATTAGGGTAATGGGCTTGTGCCCGGTCTTTTGCAGCCAGCGCAGCATCATGATCTGGATGAGAGATCCGACATGCAGCGACTTCGCCGTTGCGTCGAAGCCGATATAGGCCGGTACCACGCCCTTGATCAGAGCTTCGTCAAGGCCCTGATAATCGGTGCAGTCGGCCAGGAAGCCGCGCTCGATCATCACGCGCATGAAGTCGGATTTGGGGTGGTAGGTCATGTCTCGTCCGTCCAATGATAGGAATGGCGGCGTGATAGCGGGAAGGACGCGATGATGGAAGGGCCGATATGGGTTGCGGGTGCAATGTCGGGCACGTCGCTTGACGGCGTCGACGCGGCGTTGCTGAAAACCGACGGGCGGCGCATCTTCGAGTTTGGCGACACGCGCTATCGGGCCTATCGCGATGAGGAGCGCGAAGTGATCCGCGCGGCTTTGGGCCGCTGGCCGGGAGAAGACGGCGTCGAGGCCGCATCGGAGGTGGTCGAAACCGCCCATGCCGCCGTTCTGTCGCGGCTTTCCGGTGCCGAGATGATCGGCTTTCACGGCCAGACGCTCGCCCATGATCCGCGCGGGCGGGGCACCCATCAGGCGGGCGACGGGCAGGTTCTGGCCGATGTGCTGGGGCTGCCGGTGGTCTGGGATTTCCGGTCGTCGGACGTGCAGCTTGGCGGCGAGGGCGCGCCTCTGGCACCCTATTACCACTTCGCCTGTGCGCAATGGATCGGGGCGGAGGAGCCCTTGGTGTTCCTCAACCTCGGGGGCGTGGGCAACCTGACCTGGGTCGATCCGCGCCTGGACGGGCCTGAAAAAGAGGGCGCGGTTATGGCCTTTGATACCGGGCCGGGGAATGCGCCTCTGGACGACCTCTTGCGTGCCCGGCGTGGCGTGGTGCGAGACGAGGGCGGCGCGCTGGCGCTGTCCGGCACGCCGGATCGCGGGACGGTGGCGGCCGCGCTCGCGCGGCCATTCCTCTCGCGGATGCCGCCGAAGTCCCTCGACCGGAACGATTTTTCCGATCTGGCTGGCCGCGTGTCGGGCTTAAGCGACGCTGATGCCGCCGCGACCCTCGTGGCCGTGACCGTGGCCTGTGTGGCCGACGGGATCACGCTGTGCCCGACGCCGCCCGCGCGGGTTCTGGTCTGCGGCGGCGGGCGGCATAACGTGGCGATGATGCAGGGGCTGGCAGAGGCGCTGACTTGCCCCGTGGTGCCGGTCGAAGAGGTCGGCCTCGATGGCGACATGCTGGAGGCGCAGGCCTTCGCCTTCCTCGCCGTGCGGGTGATGCGGAAGATGTCGACCTCGGGACCGATGACCACGGGCGTCGCCGCGCAGGTGGGGGGCGGGCGGATCAGCAGGCCACGGTCAGCGTCTTAGCCCGTCCGCGTAGTCTTTCGCGAAGGCCGGGTAGCTGGGCGATGTGCTTTGCAGAAGCGGTGCCAGATCGCGGTTCAACTCCGGCAGTTTGTGGAAGGGCACATTGGGGAAGCTGTGATGCTCCGCATGGAAGGGCATGTTCCACGCAATGAAGCGCACCGGCCAGCCCGCATAGGTGGTGCGGGAGTTTTCCAGCATGTTGGCCACCGGCGGGCAGCGGCCATGTTCAGCCAGCAGGTAAAGCCTGAGGAACGGTTGGCCGATCAGCGACGGCACGATCCAGAGCCAGAAAGCCAGCGAGGACCAGAGGAGGCTGAGGGCAACAAGTGCGTAAATCGCCAGCAGTACCCGCGCCTCACGCTGCATGGCGCCATGCTGGCGGGCGGGCAGGTAGGGCGCGGCGATCCTGCCAAGGGCGTTCCGCCAGAGCGTCCCCGCCATGCCGCGCCAATAGCCCCATCCGCTGAGGTAGATCAGGAATTGCCCCCATGTCTCCGGCCTCGGCCCGTGCTCCAGTTCCGGGTCGCGCTCGGGGTCGTTTGTGTGTTTGTGGTGGGCAAGGTGGAAATAGCGGAACCATGTGAAGGGCAGCATCAGGGGCAGGCTGGTGGCATGGCCCACGGCATCGTTCAGCCATCGCGTCCTGAACGGCGTGTAATGGGTGCATTCATGGCTGAGGGTGAAGAGAAACACTGTCAGGATGCCAAGCGGCAGCAGCGCCAGCCACCAGCCGGGCCAGCCCATGAGGATTGGCAGCGCACATACAGCCAAGGCCGCAACATGCCCGACAATATGCAGCAGGCCCCGAAGGTCGGATCGTTCCTGCAACGCCTCTTTCCGGGCGGCGGGCAGAGCGGCGAGGGCGGCTTTGTGATCCATCTCAGCCCCGCGGGATGTCGAAACCGGGGGCGGCCAATTCGAACCCGTCGAACCGGAACCCGGGGGAAACCGTGCAACTGACCAGCGTGTAGTCGCCCGTCGTCCGCGCCGCCTGCCAGTGATGTGGCGGCACGAGGATCTGCGGGCGGCCTCGGGTCAGATCGGGCGTCAGAAGATGGTCTTTCGCGGGACCGTCATCGGTTTCGCTGATCGACAGGACCAAAGGCGCGCCCGAATGGTAAAGCCAGATCTCGGCGGCATCGACCCGGTGCCAATGGCTGGCCTCGCCCGCTTTCAGCAGGAAATAGATGCAGGTGCCGGTGGGGCGGCCATCGTTTTCCGCCACCCAGGTCTGCCGGTAATGCCCGCCCTCTGGGTGCGGTTCCAGCGAAAGCGTGGCAATGATCTCGTCTGCGGTCATGGGGCCCCCTTGGTTTGGGATGAGCCTATTCGAACGCTGCAAAGAGGCAAGGGGCAGGGGTAGAGGTGGGCAAACTGCCCACCCTACGCGGGCTGGCTCAGTCGAAGCCCGGCGTGCCCCGATCCTCGGGGTGGCGCTGCAGGTGGCTCGCCTTGATCCCTTCCGATGTCTGGCGGCTGCCATCATGGCTCCAGCCCGGGGGCGCGACGGCATACATGAGCCGCTCGCGCAAGGTCAGGCCGCGCTGCGTCATGTCCTTGAAGATGCCCACCCATTCGTGAAAGGCCACGCGCAGCGGGTTGAAGGTGCCGAGGTTATGGACGAGGCCGTAATCGACGCGCTCTTCCTCCAGCTCTGGCACGAAGGAACCGAACATGCGGTCCCAGACGATGAAAACGCCCGCGTAGTTGCAATCGAGATAGCGCGCGTTGCGGCCATGGTGGACGCGGTGGTGGGAGGGCGTGTTCATCACGGCCTCGACCCACCGGGGCAGTTTGCCGATCGCCTCGGTGTGAATCCAGAACTGGTAGATCAGGTTCAGGGCACCGACGAACAGCACCATCGCGGGATGGAACCCCAGAAGGATCAGCGGCGCGCGGACGACCATCATGAAGGTGAAGGTATAGGTCCAGGTCTGGCGCAGCGCCGTGGTCAGGTTGTAATGCTGGCTGGAATGGTGGTTCACATGGCTCGCCCAGACCCACCTTATGCGATGCCCGAACCGGTGCACCCAGTAATAGCGCAGGTCATCCAGCACGAAGCAGAGCGCCACGACCCACCAGGCGGTGCCCAGGTCCAGCGGCGTGATCTCCCACAACACCATGAAGAAGCCCCAGGCGATGAAGCCGAGCGCGATGCCGCTGGCCACGTTGCCCGCGCCCATGATCAGCGAGGTCACCGCATCGCGGGTTTCATAGCGGCCGCCCTTGCCCCTGAGGGTGATCCACAAGAGTTCGACAAGGATCGCGGCGATGAAGAAGGGGACGGCGTATTGCACGACATCGGGATAGGTCAGTTGGTCGGTCATGGTCTCTCCGACAGGATCTGTTGCCAGCGGGCGCGCGCGGCAGGGTCGAGCGCCACGTCGAGGCGCGGGGCGGCGAAATCGTGAAACAGGATGCGCAAGCCGCCGGGGGTTTCCCGGATCTCGGCACCTTCCAGCCGGTGCGCGCAGCTATCGGCGCCAAGGGCGAAGACGATGCCGGGGCCGTGGTCGGTTTCAATGAGGGCGGCGGTGCCATCGGGGGCAAGATGTGCGGCGGTGACGGTATCCTCTGGCCAGATGCGCAGCCAGGCGGTTCTGGCCTCGGCGTCAGAAGTCAGGTGCAGCGGGCGCGACAGGCCCAGAAGATGGGTCAGCAGGGCGATCAGGCCGATGCCGCCCACCACCAGAATGATCAAGATATGAAGGGGCATGGCCCGTCTCCTCCCGCCGCGTATCAAACCGGGCAGGGGGCGGGGCTGTCAAACATGGCGTGGCGTCAATTTCCGGCGCCGAGGAAGCTGCGGATCTCGGAGAGCACGGCCCCCGGCGCGTCATCGACCGTGTCATGGCCAGCATCGGGGATCACGGCAAGCCGTGCGTCCGAATAAAGCGGCAGATGCCCGCGCTGGTGGTCTTCGCCGATCCATGTGGAGCAGGCCCCCGCGATCAGCAGGACCGGCCCGGAAAAGCGGAGCGCATTGCCACCAAGCGCGTCAAAGCCCGCAGGCCCGGCGCGGCTGGACACCGCCTGACCCGCGATCCCGCCCGCGCGCCAGGACGGGCTGTCATAGCTTTCGCCGGGGCAGGCATAGCCGGTCAGGGGATCGGAGGCGAAATAGCCCATCATCCGGCCAATTAGGTAATCCTGCGCGGCGGCCTCGTCCGGCCCGTCCACATGGGCCGACTCAAACCCGGTGCGCAGCCCGCGCCACAGCATGACGGGTTGGCGGATGATTTCCTGTGACCGCGTGCCCCAGGCTTCGGCTTCTACTGCCGACAGGAAGCCCGGTTCGATCAGCACGGCGGCGGCGACCCGATCAGGATGCGCGCCTAGGAAGGCGCTGGCCAGCATCGCGCCCCAGCTATGGCCAATGAGGATCGCGGGGGCGTCGGGGCTGACAAGGTCCAGTACGCCGTCAAGCTCTGCAAGATGGGTCTGAAGCGTCAGCGCCTCGGCGGGCACCCGTTCCGACAGGCCCGCGCCGCGCTGGTCGTAGAAGGTGACGTGATAGCTGTCAGCGAGTGCCTGCAAGGGCAGGAGAGAGCGGTAATCCGCGCCCGGCCCGCCGTGCAGCACGACAATCGCCGGATTGGCCGGGTCGCCGAAGCTTTCGGAATGGAGCGTGACCCCGCCCACCTCGATCCGGGGCAGGGCGGGATCATCTGTGACGGTGGCGGGCACGGGGTACTCCCCCATGGTCCCGACATAGAGCGCCCCCACTGCAACCAGCAGGAGCGCGATCAGAAAGCCTATGCCGCGAAGAACCCGCCGCATCGCTTAGCGCAGGATGGAGCGGCCAGCGTATTCGGCCGTTTCCCCCAGCATTTCCTCGATACGGATCAGCTGGTTGTATTTCGCCAGCCGGTCAGACCGCGCCAGCGAGCCGGTCTTGATCTGCCCGCAATTGGTGGCGACGGCGAGATCGGCGATGGTGGCGTCCTCGGTCTCGCCCGAGCGGTGGCTCATGACGTTGGTCATGCGGTTGCGATGCGCCAGATCGACGGCCTTCAGCGTTTCGGACAGGGTGCCGATCTGGTTGACCTTCACCAGCATGGAATTGGCGCAGCCGCGCTCGATGCCCATGGCCAGACGCTTCGGGTTGGTGACGAAAAGGTCATCGCCCACCAGCTGCACGCTGTCACCAAGCCGGTCGGTCAGCAGCTTCCAGCCCTCCCAATCATCCTCGGAACAGCCGTCTTCGATGGAGAGGATCGGGTAATCGGCACAGAGCGCTGCGAGGTAGTCGACATTTTCCGCAGGGGTCAGGCTGATGCCTTCACCCGCCATCTCGTACTTGCCATCCTTGAAGTATTCCGTCGCGGCGCAGTCCAGCGCCAGCATGATGTCGTCCCCGGCCTTGTAGCCCGCTTTCTCGATAGATTTCAGAATGAAATCAAGCGCATCGCGGGTGGAGTTCAGGTTGGGCGCAAAGCCGCCCTCGTCGCCCACGCCCGTTGCCAGCCCCGCCGCGGACAGCTCTTTCTTCAGGGTGTGGAACACTTCCGATCCCATGCGCACCGCGTCGCGGATATTGTCCGCGCTTACAGGCATGATCATGAATTCCTGGATGTCGATCGGGTTATCCGCATGTTCGCCGCCATTGATGATGTTCATCATCGGCACCGGCAGCACACGGGCCGATGTGCCGCCAACATAGCGGAAAAGCGGCTGGCCGGTATACTCGGCGGCGGCCTTGGCAACGGCCAGCGAGACGCCCAGAATGGCGTTGGCGCCAAGACGGCCTTTGTTCTCGGTCCCGTCGATTTCGATCATCGCGGCGTCGATGGCGGCCTGTTCGGTGGCGTCATAGCCCAACAGGTTTTCTGCCAGTTCACCGTTCACGGCGGCCACGGCCTCCAGTACGCCCTTGCCCATGTAGCGGGACTTGTCGCCATCGCGCTTTTCCACGGCCTCATGCACGCCGGTCGAGGCGCCCGAGGGCACAGCGGCGCGGCCCATGGTGCCGTCTTCCAGGGTCACGTCGACCTCGACGGTCGGGTTTCCGCGGCTATCGAGGATTTCGCGGGCGTGGATGTCGATGATGGTGCTCATGGGGATCTATCCTCAAACGAACAGGAATGGGGTCGCGCTGACCTATAGCAGGGGCACGGCGAAAGTAAACCGCCATTGATAGCGCTAACGGTCCTTGTTTTGCTGGGTGCGCCGAGTGTTTGCGCCAACATGGCAAAAAAAACTTCAGAGACACCGTGTGAACAGAAGATGCACTGCTGGATCAGCTTTCGGTGGTCTGGTTTTTGCAGGCTTGGGCCTGCTTGTCATTGTCCGTCAGCAATTGCCAGATCGGCAGATACGGGTTGTCGCGCCCGCCGAGCGGGGTCAGGTCCGGCTCCAGGATGGCATGAAACGCCCTTGCGTTCTTGGTGCCAAAGCGCTCGTCGTCCAGTGGTATGATCCGGCGGCGGACCCTTCCGCAGCCGGGATAGAGTTCCCACATCTTCAGACCTATCTTCGCGCCATGGGCATCGAGCAAATAGCCCGCAAGCACACCGGAATGGGTTGTGTTGTTTTTACTTATCCCGAGCCCTTCTCCACCGTCCCAACGGTCGCTCGGGCGACCATCGCGATGCATGAAACTGGCCACGGGCGTTCCCGGCGGCAAGGTGACGGACATGGCATTGTGGCCCCGGCGCCAATTTCCCACCGTTCGCATTGCGTTTACCGCCACCTTGGGCAGCACCACGCATTCATAGCAGTTCCAATACGCAACATGCGCATCCAGCCAGGCCTGCAGTTCCGGGTCGAACCATCTGACAGGAGAGCCGGGCTTGGCCAATGGCGGACGGGGCGGGAAAGGATGATCGCTCATCGTTTTATCGCTGCTGATCAATGCCGCCTATAAGCAGCGAAAGCTGTCGGACCTGATGCTCAAGCACGCTCATGCCCAGGCCCTTGAGATGTGGATTTGCAGCCATAAAGGCCTTGGAATCGATGCCCGGGGCCGGTTCTCTGCCCTCAAACGAACCATAGCGCAGGTAGTGGTCCAGCGGGTCCATCCGGGTTTGCCCGACATCGGGGTAGGTCATCACATACCAATCCGGGTCGAAAAGCCCGGACTTGCGAATGGTCTCGCGCAGGTTCTCGGGTGACGGATCTTCAGCAAGCCCTTCGGTCATCCCGCTTTTGCGCAAGAGGAGTTCCAACAGTTCACGAACGCGACGTTCATTTGCGGTGGCTTCACGGTGCAGTCGGGCATTTTCCTCGCGCAACCGTTCCAGTTCGGCGCTGTCTTCGTTCGACTGATGCCACATGGCGTCGACATCCACCGCGAGGCCTTCAAGATAGCGATCAAGGCCGCAATCTGCCGGGGATGCCTGCGCGACGGCATCGGCATAGGTGCGAAGAAATGCGTCGATGGCGCGTGGCAGATCGAATTCCCTGCGAACCTGATCTGTGACAGAGGTGATGTCTTCCCGGGACCACGCCTTCAGCTCGGACGCGAGCCATTCGCGATCGAACCGGTCACTTGACGTGAAATATCTGGGACTGAGATTGGCCGCGACCCAGTCTTTCAGGCTGCGCTTGGTGATAAGATGACCGGCCAGCTGAGGGACGATCGGGATCACGGCACACCCGGCGGCCATTGCCTCAAGCGCCGACCGCCCGACGGCAAACGCGATATCGTAGTCGGGCAGGAAGTATTCTGGCCGCGGTCGCGGGTTGTTGAACGCATAGCCAACCTTGGCCAGGCTGAGCCCGTTCGCGTCGCAGGCATCTTCCAGCGTTTTCAACTCTTCCGGGTAGAATCCGCCCTGTCCATAAAGCACGGCCCGCGTCGGCCGGCTGCTCACTTTGCGGACAAACGAGAAGCGCTCACAGTCAACGAAGTTGGGAATGACCACGACCCGTTCGAGCGGGATGTCGCGTTCGCTTGCCAGACGCGGCGCCAGTCGCTGCGAGGTGACAACATAGGCCCGGATGCGATCATGCCGTGGAACCTGTTCCACCCAGGGGCGCGCGCCGTGCCAGCAATAGACCATCGGAACGCCGCTGAACTTGGCGAGGGCCGCCATTGCAGGCAGATGATGCTGGCCATGGATGACGTCGGGCCGCCACGGCAGATCGTCAAGCTTGTCCTTGACCGGAATACCGCTCGGCGTGATCAGTTTAGCGATGCGGCCCGGACGCGGACAATAGACCGCGACTTTGTGCCCGCGGGTGGCAAGAGACCGGGCAAGCTCTGCCGTGAAGAGTTCCGAGCCTCCGAAGCGTTCCAAGGCGCGTTGTGTTATGAGTATCTTCATAAAAAATTCCCCACTTCAGAATGAGACTGGAAGCGGGTGAAAATGTAAACAAATTTGTGTTTTGGTGCGGTCGTGGCCGCTCAGGCCATGCGCGCGGCTCTGCCTATTTGCCGTTCACGCAGGAAGGTATAGATCCCGGTCCCGATGACCAGGGCTGCACCGATCAGCGTCAGCGCATCGGGCTCTTCGCCGAAAACCAGAACCCCCGCCAGGATTGAAAAGACCAGCCGCGTATAGCGAAAGGGCTGCACGGCCGAGGCATCGGCGACCCGCATCGCCTGCACGATGGCGTAGTAACCGCCGACCGAGAACACCAGCGTCGCCGCGATCAGCGCATAGTGTCGGGGTTCGGGCGCAACCATCCTGTCGCCTTGCAGCCAAAGCAGCAGCACGCCCGAGAAGATGACCGACGCGAAGCCCTGAAAGGACACGACCAGAGAGCTGACCTCGGGCACGATGAAACGGGTGGACAAATCCCGCACCGCGATGGCGGCCACCGCGACCAGAACGAAGAGCGTGGCAGGCTCGAACCCGTCGAGGCCGGGCCGGATGATCAGCAGCACCCCGCAGAACCCGACCAGAATGGCGCTCCACCTCCGCCAGCCGACCTGTTCGCCCAGAAACAGGGCCGCCCCCATGGTGATCGCCAGCGGCGTGGCCTGAAACACGGCGGCCACGGTCGAAATGTCGATCAGGGCGAGTGCGGTGATAAAGGCCGTTGCGGCCACGGCTTCGGACAGGGCACGGATGATGGCCGGGCCGCGCCAGGCTGCCCGCGCAAAAAGCGACTGGCGACGAGCGGTGGCGAGCGCCGCAAACACGAGGCTCGCCCCGATCCCGAGCGCAACGAGGATTTGCCCAGTAGGGAACCAAGTGGACAGGTGCTTGATCAGCGCGTCCTCCGCCGTGAAAGCGGCCATCGCCCCGATGATCAGCAAGATGCCTTGCAGGTTGTTCATGATGTCTCCGCGCGTGCTGGCCCTGCAAAGACCATCCGCTGACGAAGCGCAAGGTGAAACGGCCAGCGGTGCGGATCATGCGGTGATGATCTGGATCAATGGGATTTCTTAGGCGGCAGGGCATTATCCGCGTGAGCGGAGGATCTACAGGAGGTCTTGGGATGATCGGCCGACGCGGGTTTTCGGTGCTTTTCCTTGTGTTTGGCCTGTGGCTGGCAGCATTGCCCGTCAGGGCGGAGGTCACGGTACATCTTTTCTGGCAGCAGGGCTGCCCGTTCTGCGCCCTCGCCACGCAGGAGCTGACCCGGATCGCCGATCAAGACCTGGAGCTGACACTCGACCGGATCGAAGTGGGCGGTGTCGAGGAAAACGATGCGCTCTTCCTGTCGGTGGTGGAGCATTTTGGCATCGAAAGCCCCGGCGTACCGCTGGTGGTGATCGGCGGGCGCTACGAGATCGGCTATGCGGGGAACCGGACGCTCGATCAATACGTAACCATGATCAACGCTTGCCGCGATGCGCCTTGCGTGGACGTGATCGCCGATATCCGGGCTGGGGCCGAACTGGCCCCATCTGAGACTCAGCCCGAGGGCATCACCGGCATCGTCACCCTGCCGCTGGTCGGGGACGTGGATCTCTCGGTACTCTCCCTGCCGGTGCTGACCGTGGTGCTGGCGGGAGTGGACGGGTTCAACCCTTGCGCCATGTGGGTGCTGGCCCTGCTGATCGGGCTGCTTATGGGGGTTGCCGACCATCGCCGGATGTGGCTGCTTGGGGCGGTGTTCCTGCTGGCCACGGCGGCGATGTATTTCGCCGTCATGGCGGCCTGGCTGAACGTGGTGCTCTGGATCGGGGCAGTGGCCTGGATGCGGGTGACGATCGGTGTGCTCGCCATTGCGGCGGGCGGGTATTACCTGCGTGAATACTGGACCAACCCCGAAGGCGTCTGCCGCATCACGCCCTCGACCCGGCGCAAGACAATCAGCGAAGCCTTCCAGTCGATGATCGAACAGCCGAGCCTCGTCGTCGCCGCGCTCGGCGTCGCGGCGCTGGCGGTTGGCGTGAACCTGGTGGAACTCGTGTGTTCTGCCGGGATTCCGGCGATCTATACGCAGGCGCTGGCCATGCATGACCTGCCGGGGCCAAGCTACTACGGCTACCTGATGCTCTACCTTTCGGTGTTTCTGCTCGATGACACGGTGCTGTTTGTCGTGGCCATGGTGACGCTGCGCCGGGCGGTGGCCACAGGGCGCTATGCGCGACTGTCCCATCTGATCGGCGGCGTGGTGCTGCTGGCGCTTGGGGCCGTGATGGTGCTGCGCCCGGATCTCTTGGGTTAGGGACGAGGACGCAGACGTTCGCGCCACGCTGCATAGAGCCCCGCCGCAAGGATCAATGCGGTCCCGACATAGGACAGGGCGTCGGGCCGTTCGTGAAAGACGATCAGGCCAAGCACCAGCCCGAAGACCAGCCGCGAATAGCGAAACGGGGTCACGGCAGAGATGTCACCGACCCGCATGGCCGCCGTTATGGCGTAGTAGCCCGCGATGGTGGCGAAGATGGCAAGCCCGAGGGTGGCCCAGTCACCAATTGTGGGCCAGAGCGGCGGGGTTCCGAAGGCGATCAGCAAGGCGCCGGTGGGGACAAGGGCGAAAAAACCGATGGTTGCCACTTGCAGGTTGTCCAGAGAGGCCGGGGCTGCCCGTGTCGCCAGATCACGGATCGAGAGCCCCATAAGCGCCACGATGATCCACAGCGCCTGCGGCGAAAACCCCTCGAATCCGGGGCGCAGGATGATCAGAACCCCGCTGAGCCCGACAAAGATCGACAGCCAGCGGCGCGGGCCGACCTGCTCGCCAAAGACATAGGCCGCGCCCATGGTCACCACCAACGGCCCGGCTTGCAGGATCGCGGTGACCAGAGACAGGGGATTGAGCGTCAGGGACAGGACCATACCGACACCGGCCATGATCTCGGCCACGAAGCGCAGGGCGATGGCGGGATGCCAGATGGCACGCGGCAGAAGCGGCAATCCACGCGCCCGCGTCCAGATCGCAAAGACGATTGTTCCCACAATCCCCATCGTGCCCATGATCTGCCCCGGCGGCACCGCGCCCGACAGCAGTTTGATGCCCACATCACCAAGGGCAAAGGTGGCCATGGCCAGCAGCATCAGGGCAATGCCGCGCAGATTGTCGGAGGCAAGGGGCATGGATGCAGTTCCGTTGTGATCCCTCACTGGTTACGCCCGCTGCCGAGCGGGCACCAGCCGAAAGACGCCAACATGCGAGGGATCGTCAGCTCCAAAGCCATGACAGCGAGTCCAACTGGTGTCCATGCCAGCAGCCCGACAGCGGCGCGCCCGAGAATCCGAGCAGCCGTTTCTGATTAGGGTTAAGCGGCGCGGGACACTGTCTTGGACATCAGCCGTGGCGGATCGGCACGCCGTAAAGCTCCAGCTTGTGGCCCTTCAGCCGATAGCCGAGCTTTTCCGCGATCTTTTCCTGAAGCGCCTCGATCTCGGGATCGACGAACTCGATCACCTCGCCTGAATGCATGTCGATCAGGTGGTCGTGGTGATCACGCTCTGCATCTTCATAGCGGGCGCGGCCGTCGCCGAATTCCAGTTTCTCCAGAATGCCCGCCTCTTCGAACAGCTTGACCGTGCGATAGACCGTGGCGATGGAGATATTCGGATCCTGCCCGCTGGCGCGGTTATAAAGCTCTTCCACGTCGGGATGGTCCGAGGACTCCTCCAGTACCTGCGCGATCACCCGCCTTTGTCCGGTCATGCGCAGGCCCTTGGCCTCGCAGCGCTGTTCGATGGTCTCAGGCATCGGCGGTCCCTCTGGGTCGTCTTGGGGGTGGGGTCTATCCGATCCGGGCATGGGTCGGAAAGCCTTTTTGAAGGTGCTGCGTCAGGAAATCCGGTGCCAGCGCATTGTCTTGAGGGTCAGCGCAAAGCGGTCTGGATTGGCGCGAAAGCCCGGCTCGGTACAGCCGCCCGAGACAATGATCTGCCCGTCCACAAGTTCCGCCCGGTGGCGGTGGATCCAGCCGGGATTGTCGCCCGTAGTTTCGACCGGCGTCACGCGCCAGGTTTTAAGGTCGAGCCGCAGGACGGGCGTCACACCGTCCTGCCGCTGCGTCCGGTAGCCAAGGCAGCCAATGATCAGAATGTGATCGTCGAGCAGCGTCGCGCTGTGGAAATCGGTCGGGGGGAAATCCTCAACCGGGTAAAGGAAATAGTCCACATTTCCGTCACCATCTATCACGCAGACATCGTTGTAGATGCAGAAATCGCTGTCGTAGGAATCCTCGTGTTCACCCGCGATCAGCACGAAGCGGCCATCGGGCAGGCAGGTGACGGTGCGCCCGAAGCGATCGAAGCTGAAGATCGGGTGCATGCCGCGCTGGTCTTGCGGCTCGCGGCCCGACCTCATCGCGCCTTCATATCCGCTGTGAAACGTCTTGATCTGCTGCAAGAAGAAGGGGTTGTCGCAGGGTTGCGGATTGCGGATGCCGCGCTGCGCCGTGAAAAACCTGTCGGGCATGTCGGGGGGCACCGGCATTTCGGGGAGCCGGTCGGTGCCAAGTGCCGCCGGCAGGTCGTCGCGGTCGAAGCGCGTGGCGTCTGCGCCATGCTCCATCAGCAAGCGGATCATATCCGGTTGATCGAAGGCCGCGTCGTAGGCACCGGTGTGGCCGGTCAGCGGATCGGTCGGCGCGGCGCCATGGGCCAGCAGCAATTGGGCGATATCATAGCGGCGCCAGCCAATGGCACGCGCCAGCAGGCTGCCCGTCGAACCGTAGTCATCGGTATGGACGCCGTTCACCTCGGCCCCTGCCGCAAGCCTGTCGTGAATCTCATTCCAGGCCAGTTGCAGGATCTCGCGATCCTCATGGGTGGTGAATCTCTCATCGGTTTCCAGCACCACCAGAAGGGCGCTGGCCAGCATCGGGTCGGGGGCTGTCATGGATCCGGCTCAAGCTCCGGTTCGTGGCCTGCGCGAGAGGCCAGCGGGTGGCTCTCCGCTCCGACGGACCCGGCCAGCACGTCGAGAGGGCTGATCTGCAAGGGCGGCATGGCAACGTTTCCTTACGGTACGAATGGTATCTTTGAATATCACGGGCAAGCGGCGCTTGACACTGACCATGGGTCGGGTCTTGTGGGCGGATGGTTCACTTGTGAAGGACAAGGCATGGAGCGCAAGACCTCGCTGGACATGTTCGGGATCCTGTCCCTGACCGGGTTCGCGGTGCTGCTGGGCGTCAATCAGGTGGCGATCAAGCTGGGCAATGGCGGGTTTCAACCGGTCTTCATGGCCGGGATCCGATCGCTTGGGGCGCTTTGCGTCCTGCTGCTGTGGATGCGTCTGCGCGGGGTGGAGTTTCGCATCCGACCCGGCACCGTGCCGTCCGGGATCTTGCTGGGTGTTCTCTTTGCCATCGAGTTTTCCTGCATTTTCTTCGCGCTTGACCTGACAACGGTGGCGCGTACCTCGATCCTTTTCTACACCATGCCGGTCTGGCTGGGCTTCGCTGGGCATTTCCTGTTGGAGGGCGAACGCCTGTCTCCGATGAAGCTGGCCGGGCAGGGATTGGCGGTGCTGGGTGTGGCCATTGCGGTGCTCGACCGGGGTGGCCCCGGCGAGGCGTCGCTTTTGGGGGACGCATTGGCCCTGTTGGCCGCAATGTGTTGGGCGGGGATTGCGCTGCTGGCCCGTGGGGCGCCGGTCAGCAAGACCCGGCCCGAAATGCAGCTGTTCTGGCAATTGGCGATCTCGGCCCCGCTGCTGTTGATCCTGTCGCTGTGGTTCGGGCCCTTCATCCGCGATTTCGAGATCTATCACCTTGGGCTGCTGATCTTTCAGATCGTCTGCATCGCCTCATTGGGGTTTCTGTTCTGGTTCTGGCTTTTGTCGATCTATCCGGCCTCCAGCGTTGCCTCGTTCAGCTTCCTGACACCCATTCTGGGGGTGATCCTGGGATGGGCGCTGCTGAGAGAGGAACTTGGGGCAAGCATCATCATGTCCCTGACGCTCGTCTGCCTTGGGCTGATCCTGATCAACCGTCCCGCGAAAGATCGGCCCAGATAGGCAGATGGTCCGAGGCACGCCCGGCCTCGCCAGACCGGCACACGCCCATGTGCCGAACACGAAGCCCCGGTCCCGTTGCAATCCGGTCCAGCGCGGCGACGGGGCGGCGGGCGTGAAAGCTGCGGCCGGGATTGTGGACTGTGAAATACGGGTCGAGCGGGGCAAAGCCTTCCTGCGTGGCCCATTCGTTCAGATCGCCAAGCAGCACCGTTGGTCCATGATGGCGGAGGTTCAGAGCCGCCATGATCTGCGTCATCTGCCGCTGCCGGTCACGGCGGCGCAGGCCAAGATGGGTTGCCACCACACGCAGCGGCCCCGATGGCCCGGTCAGATCCGCAATCAGCGCGCCACGGGGTTCCAGCCCCGGCAGCGGCAGGCGATGCAGATGCACCATCCGCCAGGATGGGGCCAACAACAGCCCGTTGCCATGCCAGCCAAGGCTGACCCTTGTGTCCGCGACCGGGGCGGGAGACAAG
>NZ_MNBL01000153.1 GCF_001879695.1 Nioella sediminis | reverse complement strand
GGGCGGGAGACAAGCCCGCCTCTCGCTCGATCACCTCGCGGGGGAGTGAGGTGGGGCGCGGCGGCAGGCGCTTGTCGATTTCCTGCACCGCGATCACATCCGCCCCAAGCCCCGCCAACACCCGCGTCACCCGATGCGGATCGCGCCGCCGGTCGAGACCGACGCATTTATGCAGGTTGTAGCTGGCCACGCGGATCAGGCCGGGGTGTGTCTTGGGCGGATAGGGCATGTCCATAGTTTGCGCGGCTCAACGCCCTGCGCAAGCCCTGCCATTGCACCGGCGCGGCAAGCGTCTATCTTGTGAAGCAAGAGGGGAGTGCACCCGATGCAGGCGTTCAGGAACCAAAGCCGGCTGACCTACCTGATCTGGGGCGGGCTGGCGCTGGAAATCATCGCGGCGCTGATCACCGGGCGCTGGACGGCGGCCTTTGTCGCGTTCGGAACGCTTGGTCTGTCGATGACACCCCTTTTCCTGGCCTCGCGTCTGCACATCCACCTGCCGAAAAGCATTGTGGCCGTGGCGGTCGCCTTCGTCTTTGCGACGCTCTTTCTGGGCGAGGTCTTCGATTTCTACGAACGGCTCTGGTGGTGGGACATTGCATTGCACGGGCTATCCGCCGTGGGCTTCGGCATCGCCGGGTTTCTCTTCGTCTTCATCCTCTTCGAAGGCGACCGCTATGCCGCGCCGCCCTGGGCCATGGGGCTTCTGGCGGCCTCGATCGGGATCATGATCGGCGTCCTGTGGGAGATTTTCGAGTTCGCCATGGACCAGGCCTTCGGCCTCAACATGCAGAAATCGGGCCTGCCCGACACGATGGGCGACCTGATCGTGGATGTGATAGGCGCGAGCCTTGGCGGCACCATGGGCGGGCTTTACCTGCGCGGGCAGGCGCTCGGGTCCGTCTCGGCACTGGTTGACGAGTTCGTCGCGCTGAACAGCCGCTTCTTCAGCCGCTTCCGCCGCAAGCGCTAGGTGCCGCAGAACGTGGCCTGAACGACCTCTTCGGGGGCGGGGGCGGCCATCAGCTCGGCATGGTCGGGCTGATCGTCATAGGGCCGGGCGAGCACGGTCGTCAGCCGCTCGAACGGGGCGTAATCGCCGGAAACCGCGGCTGCAATGGCCTCTTCCACCCGGTGATTGCGCGGGATGAAGGCGGGATTCGCGGCCTGCATGCGCGCGACGCGACCCTCTGCCATGGTGCGGGCCTGCCAGCGGGGCAGCCATGCGTCGAATTGGGTGGGATCGGTGAATTCTGCGCGGGCCCCTTCCGGGGTGTCACCGGACAAAGTCCTGAAAACCCGCGTGAAATCGGCCTTACCCTTGGCCATGCGCATCAGCAGGTCATAGGTTAGCGCGACATCTTCCTCCTCTGTCTGCGCCAGCCCGAGCTTGGCGGCAAACTCCGCCTCCCAGGCCGCGCCGAAAAGGTCGGCGAACCCCTCGATCACCCGCGTCGCGACTTCAATCGCCTCCTTATGAGCCATACCCATGATCGGCAGCAAAGCGGTGGCGAATTGCGCAAGGTTCCAGACCGCAATCTCGGGCTGTTTGCGATAGGCGTAACGCCCCATCCGGTCGATGGAGGAAAACACCCTATCGGGGTGATAGGCATCCATGAAGGCGCAGGGGCCATAGTCGATGGTCTCGCCCGCGATGGACATATTGTCGGTATTCATCACCCCGTGGATGAAGCCCACGCCCATCCATTTCGCAATCAACCGCGCCTGCGCCGCGACCACAGCCGCCAGCAGATCGAGCGGCGTTTCCGCATCCGGGTAGTGGCGGGCGATCACGTGATCGGTCAGCACCTTCAAGGCGTCCTCATCGCCACGCGCGGCAAAGAACTGGAAGGTGCCGACGCGGATATGGGAACTGGCCACGCGGGTCAGAACGGCGCCGGGCAGCACCCGTTCGCGGTGGACCTCTTCGCCCGTTTCCACCGCCGCCAGCGCCCGCGTAGTGGGGATGCCGAGCGCATGCATCGCCTCGCTGACGATATACTCCCGCAGCACGGGAC
Organism: Nioella sediminis; assembly: GCF_001879695.1. Taxonomy (GTDB): domain Bacteria; phylum Pseudomonadota; class Alphaproteobacteria; order Rhodobacterales; family Rhodobacteraceae; genus Nioella; species Nioella sediminis. The sequence goes on along the minus strand of NZ_MNBL01000153.1, from coordinate 15,165 downwards.
CGAGCCAGGCGCGCCCGTCGCCCCGCCGGGAAAACGGAGTGGGGCCTGAGCCTTTGAGCTGAATGTCGCGGCGAATGCCCTTACGGTCGATCACCTCGCCAAGCAGCACCGCCCGCCCGTCACCCAGTTGCGGCACCCATCCGCCGAACTGGTGACCTGCATAGGCCTGCGCCAATGGTGCGGCTCCCTCGGGCACCTGGTTCCCGGCCAGAATGGCGACCCCCTCAGGCGTGGTTAACGTTGACGGGTCGAGACCGAGGTCGCGGGCCAGATCCTCATTAACCTTAATGAGAGATGGGGACCGCACCGGCGTCGGGGCAAGCGCCGCGAAAAAGCGGTCGGGCAGGCGGGCATAGGAGTTGTCGAAGGCGATCTGCATGGGCTGTCCTCTCCCACCTCACTTAATCGTTCCGCGCGCCTTTGCCAGAGGTCACAGCCGGGCAATCCGTTCGGTCAGCAGGGCAAAGAACCCGTCGGCATCGAGATCGCCCATGAACATCGCATTCGGGGCGCGGTCTGTGACCCGCCACCAGTCCGCAACGGTCATGCCGCGGGTCAGCTCGGACTGGGTCTCGATCTCTACGTTGACGTAACGGCCCGTGAACAGATCGGGCCGGATCAGGTAGGCGATGACCGTGGGGTCATGCAGCGGCGCCCCGGCGGAGCCGTATTTTTCCTTGTCGAACCGTTCGAAGAAATCGGTCCATTCCGCGACCACGGTTCCCGGATGGGTGCCCAGGCTGCGGAAGGCCTCGTTCCGCGGCGCGGTGACCAGGGCCTTGTGGGTGACGTCCAGCGGCATCACCACGATGGGAACGCCGGATTTAAACACGATTTCAGCGGCTTCCGGGTCGACGTAGATGTTGAATTCCGCTGCTGGGGTGATGTTGCCGACCTCGAAATAGGCACCGCCCATGAGCACGATTTCCTGCACCTTTTCGGCGATGTCGGGGGCCTTTTGCAGGGCCGTGGCAATGTTCGTCAGCGGCCCGAGGGGACAGAGCGTGACGGTGCCAGAGGGTTCTACTCGCAGGGTCTCGATGATGAAATCCACCCCGTGCTGGTCCTGCAGCAGCATCGTGGGGTCCGGCAGATCGGGGCCATCGAGACCGGTCTTGCCGTGCACATGTTCTGCCGTCACCAATGCGTGCGCCAAGGGTCGGTCGCAGCCCGCGAAGACCTTGACGTCAGATCGCCCCGCGACCTCGCAGACCTTGCGGGCGTTCTTGGCGGTCAGAGCCAGCGGCACGTTGCCCGCAACGGCTGTGATGCCCAGAATTTCGATGTCCTCGGGGCTCGCCAGAGCCAGAAGGATGGCAACCGCGTCGTCCTGTCCGGGATCGGTGTCGATGATGATCTTGCGGGGCATGGCATCTCCTGTTCAGCGCATTGCGCCAGACTATCCACGGAGGCGCGCATTGCAACGCCTCCGGCGGGAGTATTTGGGCCAAGAAGAAGGGGGCAGGGCGCGCGTTAAGGTTAACGGGGGATGATAAGGGATTTGTTAACCCGTCAGAGCACGCCCAGTTGCCACAAGGTAAAGAGCGTCAGCGCCAGGGTGATGGCGCCACGCAGGGCCAGTTCGCGCCAGTTCGGGCTGTGGAGGTCAGAGAGCCCCTTGTGAAAGCCAAAGGAAAGGCCGCCCGCAATCAGCAGCGTAGCGAGGGGGACGTGGTCGAACAGCCCAAGTGTGCCCCCTGCCACAAGCAGGATCAGGCCGGCCACCGCCGGCGGCACAGCACGACGCGCGAGGTTCAGCGCCATCCCCTTGCGCCGCGCGGCCATACGTTCGCCGATCAGGCGGCGAAGCCAGCTGAGGCCGGTAATGACGGCATAGAAGCTGAGCAGGGTGGCAAGCGGCAGGAGAAGGGCAAACACGTCCATGGGCGGCATCCTTGTGGCTGGCCCTGACCTATGCCCGATCCGGTCCAGCCGCCAGAGGTCAGGTCAGCGCACCGCCTCGATCGGGCCATCGGGGGACCCGTTGATGAACTGGCTGAGGTAGGGGTCATCGGCGCTGTCCATCTCGGCCACGGGGCCTTCCCACCGGATCACGCCCCCGTGCAGCATGGCGACCCGGTCGGCAATGGCGCGCACGGAGGACATGTCGTGGGTGATGGTCATGGCGGTCGCGCCCATTTCCACCACAATCTCGCGGATCAGCTCGTTGATGACGCCCGCCATGATCGGGTCGAGCCCGGTCGTGGGTTCGTCGAAGAAGATCACCTGCGGTTCGGCGGCGATGGCGCGGGCCAGCCCGACGCGCTTTTGCATCCCGCCTGACAGCTCTGCCGGGAACTTGTCAGCCACATCCGGCGTTAGGCCCACGCGGCGGAGTTTTTCCACGGCGATTTCTCGGGCTTCGGTAGTGGGTCGTTTCAGGGACCCGCGCAGCAGGCGGAAGGCAACGTTCTGCCAGACCGGCATGGAATCAAAGAGCGCGCCGCCCTGGAAGAGCATCCCGAACTTGGCAAGGAAGGCGTCACGCTCGGCCTGTGCCACGTCCTCACCGTCCAGCAGGATCGTGCCGCTATCGGGTTTCACCAGCCCCAGAATGCATTTCAGCAGCACCGATTTGCCGGTGCCGGAGCCGCCGATAATGACCGTGGAGGTGCCGCTTTCCACCGTCAGATCAACGCCTTGCAAGACGCGATTGGGGCCGAAGGCTTTATGAAGGGCGCTGATGTCTATCATGATGTGAAGAACAGCCCTGTCAGCAGGTAGTTGGCGGCGAGGATCAGGATCGAGGCAGAAACCACCGCGTTCGTGGTCGCCTTGCCCACGCCCCGCGCGCCCCGACCCGAGTTCATCCCGTGATAGCAGCCCATCAGCGCCACGATGAAGCCGAAGACCGCGCCCTTGATCAGGCCCGAGACCACGTCCCAGGTTTCCAGGAAATCGGCGGTGTTGTGCAGGTAATTGGCCGGGTTGAAGCCAAGCCGTGTGGTGCCCACGAGGTAGCCGCCGAAAATGCCGATGGAATCGCCCACGGCGACCAGAATGGGCAGGGTCAGCGTGGCGGCCAGCACGCGCGGCACGGTGAGGTATTTCATCGGGTTGGTCGACAGAGTAACCAGCGCGTCGATCTGTTCGGTCACCTTCATCGTTCCGATCTCGGCGGCGATGGCGGCGGCGACGCGGCCCGCCACCATGAGGCCCCCCAGAACCGGGCCAAGTTCCCGCGCGATGCCGATAGCAACGATCGAGGGCACCACGGTTTCGGCGTTGAAGCGAGAGCCGCCCGCGTAGATCTGCAATGCAAGCGCGCCCCCGGTGAAGAGCGCGGTCAGGCCGACGACGGGCAGCGACAGCCAGCCGATCTGCAGGATCTGCACCAGCAGTTCGCGCGGATACCAGGGCGGGGTCAGCATATGGCGCATAAGCTGCGCGGCATAGATCGCAACCCGCCCGATAGAGGCCAGCAGCGCGAGGGTGGAGCGGCCAAGCGCCGCGAGGGGGGCGGTCAGGGTCACGCCGCGTCTCCGCTGTAGCGGCGCGCGTAGCGGGGGCCGAGCGAGGTCAGGATTTCATAGCCGATGGTCGCGGCCTCGTCGGCCAGCTGGTCCACGGTCTGATGCGGGCCGAGAATGTCGAGATGGTCGGGCACCACATCAAGGGCGGACACATCGACGGTCAGCAGGTCCATCGAGACGCGGCCCGCCAGCTTGCAGGGGGTGTCGCCCGCCCAAAGCAGGGCCTTGTCGCTCATGTATCGGATCAGCCCGTCCGCGTAGCCTGCGGAAAGAGTTGCGATTTTTGAGGGCGTGTCTGCCACCCAACCGGCCCCGTAGCCAACGGATTCCCCCGCCTCCACATTCCGAACCTGAATGACCGGCAGCGACAGGCGCACCACCGGGCGGGCATCGGCAAAGGGGAAGCCGCCGTAAAGGCCCACGCCGGGACGGCAAAGGTCGAAATGGTAACCGGGTCCGAGCAAAACGCCACCTGTGGCCGCAAGGCTGCGGGGCACGGAGACGCCTGCGGTCATCTCGGTGAAACTGGCCAATTGGGCCGCATTCTGCGGGTGATCGGGTTCATCGGCGCATGCGAGGTGGCTCATGACCAGCGTCAGCGGCCCGGTTTCCAGATCTGCACGCAGGGCGGCCCAGTCTGCGGGTTCCATGCCGAGCCGGTTCATGCCGCTGTCTAGCTGCACCCCATAGGCCGCGCCGGGCAGGGCCGACCTATGCCGCGCGGCCTGTTCGGCGCTGTTCAGCATCGGGATCAGTCCCGCGTTCCGGATCAGGGCTGTATCGCCCGCCATATGGCCCGAAAAGACGTTGATCTCCGGCCCGTCCCCAAGCGCCGCGCGTAGGCTGGCGCCTTCCTCGGCGGTGGCGACAAAGAACCGCCGCACACCGGCGCAGGCCAGCCGTCGCCCGACCTTGTCGGCGCGAAGCCCATAGCCGTCGGCCTTCACCACGGCGGCGGTTTCCACGTTGGTTTTCGCGTCCAGCGCGGCCCAGTTGGCGGCGAGGGCGTCAAGGTCGATATGAAGCATTCCGGTTCCCATGGCGCCTTGTTCCGCGCGGGGGCCGACGGGTCAAGCCCCCTTGGCGTCCTTGTGGGCGTCATAGCCCGCTTCCAGCTCGCTGCGCAGGAAATCGGCGAAGCGGAGCGGGGCAAATCGCGGCGTGCCGGTGCCGGGCAGGGGGGCGATGTTGGTATTCACATGCGGATCATAGAAGAATGGACAGGAATAGCGCTCGCGGCCCGAGCGGTTGATCACCCGGTGCGGCGTGGACAGAAGCAGCCCGTTCGACATCCGGTGCAGCATGTCGCCCACATTGACCACGAAGGCCCCCTTCATCGGGGGCGCGTCCACCCAGTGGCCCGCAGGCGTCATCACCTGCAACCCGCCCACATCGTCCTGCGCCAGCAGGGTCAGGCAGCCGAAATCCTTGTGCGGGGCGGATCCGTAAAGGTCTTCGGGCGCCTGCGGCGGCATCGGCGGGTAATGCAGCAGCCTGAGCCAGATCGTCGGCGTGTCGAAGGCGCGCAGGATCGTATCATCCTCCACCCTGATGGCTTGCAAGGCCAGCCGCATCAGCCGCGCGCCAAGGCCGCTCATCGCGCTTGCATAGGCCTCGCAGGTGGCGCGGAAGCCGGGCAGGTCGGGCCACTGGTTGGCGCCCGAGAGGTAGATGGCGGGATCATGCGCCGCATCCTCGCGCATCATCATGAAGCTGGCGGACTGGTTGGGCTTTGTGACCTCGGCCAGTTCGGTCGTCACATCCGTGGAGGTGTTGATCGCGATATAGCCCCGGTGGTTGCGGTTCACTGAAATGGCCTGCTTTTCAGCCATGGTCAGGGCGTGAAACCGGCGGGAGGCCTCGAAGATGCCGTCGCACAGCTTCTCGGGGATGCCGTGATTGACCACGTAGCCGAAGCCCGTTTCGCCATAGGCACGGGCGAAATCGTGGGCCAGATCGGCGGTGTCGCGCCCCTCGGTCAGGGGCGCGAGGTCCAGAACCGGGATATCGGTGAACTCGGTCATCGCCCGCGCCTCAGAAGCCCTGATCGCTGCCCTGCTGCCAGGGTTTCACGAGGTTGCCGAACTTGGTGAAGCGGCCATCGAAGCTGAGATCGACCGAGCCGACGGGGCCATGCCGCTGCTTGCCGATGATCACCTCGGCCTTGCCGTGGAGCTGTTCCATGTCCTGCTGCCATTGCGCCATGGCCTCCAGGTTCTCCTCGCCCGGTTTCTCGCGTTCCTTGTAGTATTCGCCCCGGTAGACGAACATAACCACGTCGGCATCCTGCTCGATCGAGCCGGATTCCCGCAGGTCGGACAGCTGCGGGCGCTTGTCTTCGCGGGCCTCCACCTGGCGGGACAGCTGCGAGAGCGCGATCACGGGGATATTCAGTTCCTTGGCAATGGCCTTCAGGCCTTGGGTGATCTCGGAGACCTCGTTCACCCGGTTGTCGGCTTTGCCCGAGCCGCGCAGAAGCTGAAGGTAATCCACGATGATCAGATCCAGCCCGAGGCGAGAGCGTTTGAGCCGCCGCGACCGGGCCGCGACCTGAGAGATCGGCAGCGCGGGCGTGTCGTCGATATAGAGCGGGCAGCTTTCCAGCTCCTGCGCGGCGCGCAGATAGCGCTGGAATTCCTGTTCATTAAGGTCACCCTTACGGATCAGTTCCGAAGGCACCTCGGCCGCCTCGGACAGAATCCGCTGCGCGAGCTGTGCCGCGGACATCTCGAGGCTGAAAAAGCCCACGACCCCGCCGGAAAGCGTGCCTTCCGTTCCATCGGGTTTGGGGCCGCGCTTGAACGCCTTGGCGACGTTGAAGGCGATGTTGGTGGCCAGCGACGTCTTGCCCATCGACGGACGCCCGGCGAGGATCAGCAGGTCGGAATGGTGCAGGCCGCCCAACATCTTGTCCATATCTGCCAGACCGGTGGACAGTCCCGCCAGCCCGCCGCCGCGATTATAGGCGGCATTGGCAATCTCGACCGCATCGGTCAGCGCGCGCAGGAAGCTCTGGAAGCCCTTGGAGGCGGTGCCGGAGGAGGCCAGTTGGAAGAGCTGCGCCTCGGCATCAACGATCTGATCGTCGGGCGAGCTGTCATCGCGGACTGTCGTGGCCTGGTCGGCGATGTTCTTCCCCAGTTTGATGAGCGAGCGGCGCAGGGCGAGGTCATGGATCAGTTGCGCATAGTCCCGGGCCGCCGTGGTGGCGATGGCGGAAAGCTGCAGGCGCAGCAGGTATTCCACCCCGCCAAGCGCCTTCAGGCCCTGATGATCGGCCATGAAATTCTTGAGCGTCGTGGCATCGGTCTGCATGCCGGACGTGATGCGTTTCGACGCAAGCTCGAAGATATCGGCATGGACGGGATCATAGAAATGATCGGGTTTCACCAGGTCTTCGATGCGATCCAGAACGTCGTTGGACGACAGAATCGCCCCCAGAAGCTGCTGCTCCGCCTCGACGTTCTGAGGAAGGTCAGCGGTTTCAGCAGCTTGCGGAAGATTTCCCGCCACATTGCTGATCTCGTTCATCGCTGATCCCCTGTTTTCTGGCTGCCCCTGAGGCCCGTGTCATAGCAAATCGGCCTGCGGGCGGGCAATCTGGATATCCTGTGGACAGGCTGTGGAGAAGCGCGCCCGCCACGTGAACTGCGCCTTCTAATGATGGGCTATCGCGTGGCACGGGCGCGGGGAAGGGCCTTGCAAGGCCCTTATTATAAGGCGTTTGCAAACGCCTTGGCGCTAGCCTCGCGCGGCGCGCCAGGCTTCGGGATCCTTGAGAAAGCGTTCAACCGAGTCGAGCGTCGCGTCATCGAAGTCACCCGCGCGGCGTGCCTCGGCCAGCACGTCCCACCAGGTACACAGGTAATGCAGCTCTACCCCATGGGCGCGCAGGGTCGGGATCGTCTCTTCAAAGATGCCGTAGTAGAAGATCACCGCCGTATGCCCGCATTCCGCCCCGGTGTTGCGGATCGCATCGACGAATTTCAGCTTCGACCCGCCATCGGTGGTCAGATCCTCGATCAGCACCACGCGCTGGCCTTCGCTCATATCGCCTTCGATCTGGGCGTTGCGCCCGTGGCCCTTGGGCTTTTTCCGAACATAGGTCATCGGCAGGGCCATGCGTTCGGCCACGAGGGCGGCAAACGGAATGCCCGCTGTCTCGCCACCGGCGACATTGTCAAACGCTTCCAGCCCGGCATTGCGCATCAGGGTGCAGGTCAGGAAATCCATCAGGGTGGAGCGGATGCGCGGATAGCTGATCAGCTTGCGGCAGTCGACATAGGTGGGGGCTTCCTTGCCGTTCGAATGCACGAAGGGCGTATCCGCGTTGAAATGCACCGCCTTGATGTCGAGCAGCATGCGCGCGGTCAGTTGGGCGATGGTGGCCTGATCGGGGTATGAGCTGGGGATCATCTGTCACCTCTCGTGGTGGGCCGGGGATGCCTCCGGCGGGAGTATTTGGTCCAAGAAGAAGGGGTTACGTCACGCGCCAGAAGAGCGGATGGCCCGGGTCGAAGACGGTCACAGGGCCGTCGCCGGTGTCGATCTTGGCGGGGTAGGCGACGGGATCGGGCTCTTTCACCAGCGTGATCGTCTCTTCGTTTGGCGGCAGACCGTAGCGGACGGGGCCGAACATGGAGGCGAATCCCTCCAGCTTGTCGAGCGCGCCTTCCTCTTCGAAGACATGGGCGAGGCAGGCCATGGTGTTGGTGGCGGTGAAACAGCCCGCGCAGCCGCAGGCGCTTTCCTTGTTTGCATCATTGTGGGGCGCGCTGTCGGTGCCGAGGAAAAAGCGCGGATTGCCAGAGGTCGCCGCCTTGCGGAGCGCCTCCATATGCTCGCGCCGCTTGGCCACTGGCAGGCAGTAGTAATGCGGCTTGATCCCGCCCACGAGGATGTGGTTGCGGTTGATCATCAGGTGATGCGCGGTGATCGTTCCGGCGATGTCACCCTCGGCCCCCGCCACATAGTCGATCCCGTGGGACGTGGTGATATGTTCCAGCGTCACTTTCAGGCCCGGCGTGCGTTCCCTGAGCGGGTGCAGAACGGTTTCGAGGAACACCTGTTCGCGGTCGAAGATATCGACCTCATGGGTCGTCACCTCGCCATGGATGCAGAGAGGCAGGCCGATCTCGGCCATCTTTTCCAGCACCGGGCGGACCTTGTCGAAATCGGTGACCCCGGAGGCGGAGTTCGTGGTCGCGCCCGCCGGGTAGAGCTTGACCGCCGTCACCAGCCCGCTGGCATGGGCGGCGGTGACATCCGCCGGGTCGGTCTCTTCCGTCAGGTAGAGCGTCATCAGCGGCTGGAACGACATGCCCTCGGGCAGGGCGGCCAGGATCCGGTCACGATAGGCGGCGGCCTGTGCGCCGGTTACAACCGGCGGCACGAGGTTCGGCATGATGATCGCGCGGGCGAAATGGCGCGCGGTTTCGGGCAGGACACCGGCCAGCATCGCGCCATCGCGCAGGTGCAGGTGCCAGTCATCGGGGCGGCGGATCGTCAGGCTTTGGGTCATGGCGCTTGCGCTACACCGGATTGCTGGTCCATGCAAAGGGGAAAGCGCCGCAGGAGGCTTGAAGTGCAGAGGCTCAGCTATCGCCCCGGACTGATCCGAGCGCCTGTCTCGCTGGAAATCGGAGAGACGGGGATGCGCCATGCCGGAGGGGCGTTTCATAACTGGACGGATCTGACTGGCGTTCACTTCGCGTCCTGGCGCAGCGGGCGCGTTCAGGGGGCCAAGCTGCTTCTGACCTTTCAAAGCGGGCAGGAGGTGATCGCCGCAGGCTTCGCCCCCGGTGACCGGGCCATCCCCGAATTGATCAAGACCGTGCTGACAGCTGTCGCCGCGGCGCGGCCCGGAATGAGCGTGCAGGTCAGTGCGGGAAAGGGCGTAGCATGGGCGATGTTCGCCATTGGCGTTGTCAGCGCGTTGCTTGGCCTTGGCATCCTTGGGGCGGCGCTGGCGTCGGGCGTTTTGGCCGGGCGGCTTATGGGGGCGCTTCTGCCGATCCTTTTACTTGGCCTCGTGGGGTATTTTCTGATCGTGGCTTACAGGCCCTGGCGAGAGGCGCCGCCGGTGCCGGTTGAGCAGCTGATTGCCGATCTGTGATCCCTTGCGACATGCCGCAGTGCACCATAACTGAGGCTCGGGCTATGCTGCCCCAGCACAGTGATTTCTCTGGATGGACCCTGCCATGTTGCTTTCCTTTCTCCTCGGTCTTCTGGCCGGATATGCCGAACCCCATGCCGAGCCGTATGTGAAGAAAGCGGTCGAGGATGTGTTCGACCTGTCCATTCCGGTGGAGAAATCCGAGTTCGACATGCTGACCTTGCTGCTTTTGCTGGCGGCGGCGGCGCTTATCGCGGCGCTTCTGGCGACCGCAGTGCTGGGGTCGCTGCTGATCGGGGCCTTTCTGGGGCTGTTCGGCAAGCGGCTTTACGTGGCCGCAACCGAAGTTCATATCCGCCCGGGGCCGCGCGACGACGCCTGACAGACGGGCAGGATCTTTGAACCATTTGGTGCCGACTGTCGTCTAAAACATGGGCAGGTGGCGCGGTTTCGTTCCACAGTGACTGCCTTTTGTTTCACAACAGGGGCTGGCCAAGACGGATATTGCAGTCAAATATGGATCAAGGGCTGGCCCGCTCGGGTCCGTCTCAATTCCACGATCCCCGGCCAAACGGGGGCGATTCAAATCTTCGCACCAGCAGACATTTCGGAGGTCCACGTCATGATCCAAAAAACCCTTTTCACGCTTGCCATTCTGAGTGCCGGGACGGCAGCGCTGGCAGAATGCCCGCAGAACATGGCCGATACCGGCGACGGTGTTTACGTCAGCTTCAACGATTTCTACGTGCGTTACGACCGGCAGGCCGATGGCTCGGTGATCGAGCAGGAGGTTTATCTTGAAGATGGCGGTGGCTTCCGTGTGCACAGTATTTCCGGCGCTTTCGTGCTGCAAAGCTGGGACACGCGCCATGGGGCGCTGATCGGCAATACGTCCGAAGTCACGACTTATGCGGTCGGGGTGGAAAACCTGCCGACGCTGTTTCCCGGCCAGACATGGCAGGGCAGCACCGTGCGCCGCCATGACGATGGCACCACCAATGTCGAAACCGTTGACGTGCTGATGGAGCCGGAGACCGGGATGTCGCTTGGCGCCTGCAGCTACGCGTCCTGGCCGATCCGGGTCACGACCACCGGCGAGGATGGCGGCGCCTATGTGGACCGATTGACCTACCTGCCGACCCTCGGGTTCGCGATATACCATGGTGGATCGGATGCCGGGGACAGCTTCGTTCCCGACATGCCGGTTGCGATCTCGACCGAACCGCCGATGGTCAATGGCGATGGCGTGATGGTCGGCGCGGCTGCGGGCAACCCGACCCCTGCTCCTGCACCGGAAGCGCCGCAACCGTCCAAGTAGAGCCGACCGATTGGATGCCAGCGCGCCCGCCCAGTGAGGTGGGCGCGGCTGTGTCGATCAGGCTGTGGCCGCCCGGTCCGCCTCGATCGTCATCATATGGCGTGCGAAATGTGCATCGCCCGTTGCCTTTAGACCGTGCCGCGCCACGGTATAGGGCAGTTTCGTGCCGCCGCGTTCCGCCGCCCGGTCCAGCAGCCGTTTAAGGTAGTCGGGATTTGTCTTGCGCAGCGCCCGCGTGATCTGTGAGAAGCGCAGCGGCGACATGCGGCCATTGCCGGTGGCCTTCAGCAGGCGGTCGAGGGTCGAATTCGGCTCCAGCAGCTTCAGCAGGTTGGGCCCTGCGCCGCGCCACCGGATGCGGGTGACGGATTTGCCCCGAAACTGCGCCGCGTGGGCGGCGTCCAGCAGTTCCAGCGGGTCGTAGAGGACAAAGGCCTGTTCCGCCGCGTCCAGCATGGCGGGGGCATAGCCGTAGCGGCTGGTGAAATCCTTGCGCCACGCCTTGCGAAACCGCAGCTCGAAGGGGGCGGCATCCCGGTTCAGGCTGGCGGCAGGCGACAGGGCCAGAACCCGTGCCCCGGGCGCGGCCACGGAATAGGCGCAGGCCGCATGGCCGCACATTGGCCCCGCGCCCAGGAAGATCACCTGGTCGAAACTGTCGAAAAAATCCTCGTCGATCAGCCGGTCGAAAAAGCGGTAAAGCCCCTCGTCGCGAAACCAGGTATCGCCCTCCGCCATGAGGCTGAGAAAGGACCATTCGCGTTTGCTGACCGCGTCGAACCCCACCGGCAGGGCATCGCGCCCCTGGCTCATGATGCGGCCGACCTCGTCGAAGGTGACCAGCAGCGTGTCGCCTTCCTGCACGTATAGCGCCCGGTGATGGGCGCCGATCCGGTCGAAAAAACCGTGCATGTTTCCGATCTGGTCCATTCGGGCCAGCCAATCGGCGCGTGTCGGTCGTTCACCTTGCATGGGCATCTGCATGTCGTTCATGGAGGTCTCTCTACATCGGCACTTGTTAACTTAATGCAAATCTGACCGGAGAGTAAGGCACCGCCATGGGCTCGGCGGGAAATTACCGTGGGATTTCTGACGGGATTCTGGCGGCACGTTCCGCATCCCGGCAACAATGCCTGTGCGATGACTTGAATTGATCGCCGAGCGCGCAAGGTTAAGGATCGGTTCACCTGTGGGGCGACGATCTGACCGGCAGGAGGCAGGCAGGGATTCGAGCGTCACGTCTTGACCCGGACCCCAAGGCCGGGGCTTGATGGGCACCAAAGAGGGAGAGGTCATGCAGTCCATCGACGAGGTCCAGAGCACGCTTGCCGAACAGAACTATGTTTGCGGACGGGCGCTGGCCACCGTTTTGTTCCTCTCGCTCCGCCTTGGCCGCCCGCTGTTTCTGGAAGGCGAGGCCGGCACCGGCAAGACCGAGATCGCCAAGGCCATCGCCGCGGCGCTTGGACGGCGGCTGATCCGGCTGCAATGCTACGAGGGGCTCGATGCCGCCAGTGCCGTCTATGAATGGAACTTCGCCGAACAGATGATCGCCATCCGCGCCGCAGAGGCCGCGGGCGGGGCGGATCGGGATGTGCTGAAAGGGGAACTCTTTACCGAGGAATTCCTGATCGAACGCCCGCTGCTGCAAGCCATGCGCCCGCAACCCGGTGGCGCGCCCGTGCTACTGATCGACGAGATCGACCGGACAGACGAACCTTTCGAGGCCTTCCTGCTGGAGGCCCTGTCGGATTTCCAGGTCACGATCCCGGAACTGGGCACCATCAAGGCCCCGGAACCCCCGATTGTCATCCTGACCTCGAACCGCACGCGAGAGGTTCATGACGCGCTGAAACGCCGGTGCCTGTATCACTGGGTCGACTATCCGAGTTTCGACCGGGAGATGGAGATCCTGCAGGCCCGCGCCCCCGAGGCTGCCGCGCAGCTCAGCCGCGAGGTGGTCGCGTTCGTGCAGCGCCTGCGCACCGAGGATCTGTTCAAACGCCCCGGCGTGGCGGAAACCATCGACTGGGCCAAATGCCTGCTCGCGCTCGACGTGCTGGAACTGTCCCCCGATGTCATCGCCGACACAATCGGGGCGATTCTGAAATATCAGGACGACATCCAAAAGTTGCAGGGGTCCGAGGCCAAGCGGCTGCTGGACGAGGTGCGGGCCGAGGCAGTCGGGTAGTTGTCTTGCGCGAATTATGTGCGCTACGCCTCAAACCATAGGACTCGCAGGCTTTTCTCTGCTAATCTGCTCCCAGCAGGGACGCCGGGGGACGGCCCGGCAGTTTCCTGAAACGTTCAGACACAGGGAGCATTTGCCATGATAAGACGTTTCTTCGCGCTTGCGACTTTGATCGCGGGCCTTCTGGGCGCCAGCCAGACATTGGCCTGCCCGAACTGGAACAATCCCACCGTTTTCGGCCAGGCGACGTTGAACGCCGGCTTTCTGCCGGATCCCTATGTGCGCAACATCACGGCAGGCGGGCGGGTGAATCTGGCCAATTGCTACCCCTATCTCGGGCCGGGCTGGGTCGTCTCGCGGCCTGACTTCCGGCTGCATTACTACGGCCAGTCCCCGACCGGACGCATGACCATCGCCTTGCAGGCCCGGTCCAATGTCGATCCGATCCTCGTGGTCAATGCGCCGGATGGCTCCTGGCATTACAATGACGATTATCGCGGCTATGACCCTGCCATCGTCTTCTTTAACCCGATGTCGGGCCAGTACGATATCTGGGCGGGCAGCTATCACCGCAGTTCCAATAACCCGGCGGTGCTGATCGTGACGGAATACAATTACTGAGACATGAAAGGCTCCGGGCCGATCATCGGCCCGGAGCCGTCAGTCTATTCCTAGCACTGGCTCATCGGCCAGCCAGAGGGAAGGATGCAGATCGCTCGATCATTCTGGATGTCGTCGTTGCGACCGTAGATCATGGCCATGCCCGGCGCGGGGGGCGAATACATGATCAGGCTGGCATCGGTCCTGAAACTGAGAGACCCCATCGAGGACGCCGCCGCGAGATAGCGCTGGTCCGGCATCACGCTGATGCCAAAGGTCTGGATGTTCTGGATCTGACCACCTCTCACGATACCCGTAAACACGGTGTAGGCGCCGGGCTGATAGTACATGCCCCCGCTGGGAGAAAGCGGAGTGGTGTTGGCAGGTTGCGCTGCGAATTGGCCCATCTGGCGCGTGAATGTCCGCCATGGGTAGTAGGTGGTGATTGCGCCACCGCCTCCACCGCCCCCGGCTGTCGCGCCGCCACCCGTGCTGCCGCCACCGTGACCGGAATAGCCCGATCCGCTGCCGAAGTTGGAATTGGGATTGGAACAATCCGCGGTATCCGTGCCCCAGGCGCAATAGCCAAGCCCGTTCGGCTCGTCGCAATCGCCATCATTGGTGTAGGGGCAGGGGTTCATCAGACCGCCGCCGCCAGATGACCCTCCCCCGGCCGATGAGCTGCCATAGCCGCTGCCGCTGCCAAAGTTGGAATTGGGGTTCGAACAGTCGGCGGTATCCGTTCCCCAGGCGCAGTAGCCCAGGCCATTCGGCTCGTCGCAATCGCCGTCATTGGTATAGGGGCAAGGGTTGTAGAGCTGCGCAAGTGCAGGGGCAGGGGACTGGGAAAGACCAGCCAGCGCGCCGAACACGAAAACGGTCGCAATCCTAAGTGTTTGTTGCATCGAACATGTCTCCTTGAAGCGTCTCATGGCACGTCAGACGACGCGTCCGAATTGTTGCAATAGATGGCATCTACAACTATGACGTGGATCAATATTAGCGCTAACCTGTGGCTTGTTCTGTGGTTGCTGACGTAACGGAAGCCAAGCCGGACACGCCACGCAGAGACAGGTGGCGTTCGGCAATCAAGCCGCGCGGGGAGCACCCACTACCTCCGCCTGTCCGGGGCTTGACGTCTCTGCGCAGAGCGCGTCTTCTCATGCCATGGCCGAACAGATCCCGCTGGAGCTTCCGGATAACCCGCAGCTCGCCGCCAATATCACCCATTTCGCCCGCGCGCTTCGGGCCGGGGGGCTCAAGGCCGGGCCGGGCCGGGTGCTGGACGCGGTGCGCGCGGTCGAAGCAGCGGGGTTCTCGGAGCGGGCCGATTTCTATCACGTTCTACAGGCCTGTTTCGTCAGCCGCCCCGAGGAGCGGGCAACCTTCGATCAGATCTTCCGGCTCTACTGGCGCGATCCGCGTTATATCGAGCATATGATGGCGATGATGCTGCCCGCGATCCGGG
>NZ_MNBL01000152.1 GCF_001879695.1 Nioella sediminis | reverse complement strand
ACCCGCCGAGAAACGCGCGGCGGAGGCGCTGCTGGAGGGCGTCACCCGCGACCTGCCAGAAGGGGCCGATCAGCCTGAAGAGGGCACCGAGATCGAGGTCGATGCGACCCTGACCATGTCGCGGGAGGAACGGCTGCGCACGCTCGATTTCGAACAGATGAGCAATGCGGAAATGGCCGAGGCCAAGCGGATCATCGCGGACCTGTCCCTGCCGGTGAACCCCCTGCAAAGCCGCCGGACCATGGCAGCCACACGTGGCCGACTGCCCGACTGGCGGCGCACCATGCGCAGTGCCATGCGGCAAGGGGGCGAGATCACCGGGTTCGACATGAAGGCGCGGCGCATTCGCTGGCCCAACCTCGTGGTGCTCTGCGATATCTCCGGCTCCATGTCCTCCTATAGCCGGGCGGTGCTGCATTTCCTCCATGCGGTTGCGAACCGCAAAGGGCAGGGGTGGGCCAAGGTTCATGCGTTTACCTTCGGCACGCGGCTGACCAATATCACCCGCCACATGGGCGCGCGCGATGTGGATGCGGCACTGGCCGCCGCCGGGGCCGAAGCGCAGGACTGGGAAGGCGGCACGCGGATCGGGCAATGCCTGACCGCGTTCAACCGCGACTGGTCGCGCCGGGTTCTGGGGCAGGGGGCGGTGGTGCTGCTGATCACCGACGGGCTGGACCGCGACGACCCGGATGCGCTGGCCGCCCAGATGGAGCGGCTGCATCTATCGTCACGAAAACTCATTTGGCTCAACCCGCTGCTCCGGTGGGACGGCTTCGCGCCGAAGGCCGCCGGGATCAGGGCGATGCTGCCCCATGTGGACAGTTTTCGCGCAGGCCACAACATCGCCGCCCTGCAAGGTCTGGCCGAGGCCCTGTCGCGTCCCGACGACATGGGCGAGAAAGCGCGCCTGATGCGGATGTTGTGAGAGTTTCGTGATTGACGCTGCCACGGGGCAGGGCTAGACCATCCCCGCGTTGCCCGTGTGGCGGAATTGGTAGACGCAGCGGATTCAAAATCCGCCGCCGCAAGGCTTGCCGGTTCGAGTCCGGCCACGGGTACCATTTCAATGAACTGTTCAGGTCTGCTAGGCCTCCCCCCTTGGCGTGTCGGAAATCCGACGCGCTTGCTTCGGCCGCATGTGAATGGCCGTAGCCGGAGTTCAGGTCTTGTCCGAAGGAGCCATTGTCAATCTGGCGCTGTGCGCGCGCGATCCGGCCGGGTGGTTGTCGGCGTGGCGTTCGGGGTATTCTTATGGATAGTCTATTATCCAATTGAACAGGTGCAATCGGCTCTCTTTCGAATTATCGAAAGGGAAGAGTATATTGTCCGAGATAATACAGACAGCCCAGAGACGGAGATCACGATGCCTGTTGCATTCCATCCGCTTAGCCTTGTTCAGCGGCTCCTTCCGGTGCTGTGCGGTCTTATGATATTGACAAGCGGAGCGCAATCGCGGGCCGATACGACCGAGGACATCCTGCTCAGCGTCACGGGCCCGGAGCTCTCGCACGACTTGACCCGCACGGATCTTGAAGAGATCGGAGTCGCCAGCTTTCAGACAACCACGATCTGGACGGATGGCATACAGGAATTCACCGGAACGCCCCTGAATGCCTTCGTCGCAGCGCTTGGGCTGAACGAAGAGCTGGCCTTGCAGGCCATCGCCGCGAATGACTATGCCGTCGAGGTTCCATTGTCCGACGCGGTCGAGGATGGGCCGATCATCGCCTTCCTGCGCAACGGGGAACCGATGACGCTCCGCGATAATGGGCCGCTCTGGCTGGTCTATCCCTATGATCACAATTCCGACTATCAGTCCGAGATCATCTATGCGCGCAGCATCTGGCAGCTGGAACGCATTGTCGTGATCGCGCCCTAACGGGAATAGCCCTTGCCCTGATGCCAGCGCCACGCATCCGCGATCATCTGGTTCAGAGTGGATCGCTCGGGGCTCCAGCCAAGATCCTCGATGGCGCGGGCACTGCCGGAGACCAGCTTGGTGCAATCGCCGGGGCGCCGTTCGCCCAGGGTCATAGGCACGTCGCGATTGGTGACGGCCCGGCTGGCATCGACGACCTCGCGCACGGAAAAGCCCGACCCGGTGCCGAGGTTGAACACCCGAGATCCCTTGTCGGCCTGAAGCCACTTCAGGCCCAGAACATGCGCATCGACAAGATCCATCACATGCACGTAGTCGCGAATGCAGGTGCCGTCGGGTGTGTCGTAGTCGGTGCCGAAAATCGTCAGGGCCGGGCGCTTGCCGTCAATCGCGTCCAGCATCAACGGGATCAGGTGTGTTTCCGGTTGGTGGAACTCGCCGACCTCTGCCTCGGGGTCTGCGCCGGCCACGTTGAAATAGCGGAAGATCACCGTTTCCAGATCATGGCGGGCCGAAAAGTCGCGCAGCATCCCCTCGATCGCCAGTTTCGATCCCCCATAGGCGTTGATCGGTTGTTGCGGCGTGTCCTCGGTCAGCGTGACCTGATCCTGATCGCCATAGGTCGCGCAGGTCGAGGAGAAAACAAAATGACGGCAGCCCGCCGCCACGGTGGCCTCGATCAGGTTCAGCGCACCCATCACGTTTTCGCGCCAGTAGCGTCCGGGGTCCTGCATGGACTCGCCGACCTGGCTGAGCGCCGCGAAATGCATGACGGCAACGGGTTGGTGGGTCGCAAAGACCTCGTCCAGCCGAGCACGGTCCAGCAGGTCGCCTTCTTCGAACGGTCCGAAGCGCACCGCATCGCGCCAGCCGGTGGACAGGTTGTCGAAGGTGATGGGGGTGTATCCGGCGGCCTTCAGGGCCTTGCAGGCATGGGCGCCAATGTAGCCGGCCCCACCTGTGATAAGTACGTTCATACTGCTATCCAAAAAATCGGTTGCGTGTCGCGAATTGCCACCTTTGCCGGGGCGTTGCAGGTCGATCCCGCGGCGGTCTCGCCTGACTTGTCCTGCCGTTCCGGCTGCGCGCCGGTCCTGCGTTCGGAAAACGGGTGTAAAGTTTTGGGTTCGTGGTTTGGTACGGTCTGAAAGGCCAGCGGTCTACCCTCAAGAACGCCACTGAGCCAGAAAAAGTGACCACAGGCACCGGGGAAGGGACGGGGGCCGGTTTGCCGACCGCATATCGGGCGTCCCTGCTGAAAAAGCGGGCGGGCCTCGTGGCGCTGTTGATATGCGGGTCTGCCGCCTGTCTTGGCGGCGGCGGCTATCCGTATGCTCTATGCCGTGACATCGGCGGGAAGGTATGATGGACTGGGCCGTCTCGGGAAGATGGTGACGGAGCAGGGGCAAAGGCGATGCATAGAGACAAGCGACGGTTTTTCGTGCCGACGATCGTCCTTTTGGTGATCGGGGCCTGTGTTGTCGGGATCTGGTTTCTCAGCGCCGATGCGCGGCGAGAGATTGACGCGCTGGCGACCGCGAATGCCGACAGCACCCAGTGGAGCATCGCGCAGACCGAGGTCGAGTTGCTGACGCTGGAAACCGCCGTCCTGACCGCAATGCACGACAACTCGCAGGCGGCTCTCAGGGAAGTGCGCCGTCGCTTCGATGTGTTCTATTCCCGAATCCGCGTTCTGCAAAGATCACAACAGCTCGAACTCGTCCGCGAGGAGGCGGAAGTCGCCGAAACCCTCGAACATGCCATCATGGTTCTCGACAACGCTCTGCCGTTGATCGACGGGCCGGATGCTGAGCTGCGCGCGGGGTTGGACGAACTTGAGGAACAGATCGCCGATCTTCGAAACGATCTCAGATTCGTTACGCTGGAATCCGTCCGCGTCTTCGCCGGACTGGCAGGGCAGCAGCGAGAGCGGGTCGCCAGTGCGCTGCTCGACCTTGCCGCTCTGATCGTTGTCCTGATTCTGGTCCTGTCGACCACCGTCTTCGCCCTGGTCTGGTCGCTGCGTTTGGGTCAGCGCAGAACGGCGGAAATCGCGCTTGCACAAAGTCGTCAGCGCACGATCGTGGGCACCTCCATCGACGGGGTTCTGGTGGTTGGCCGCGACGGGCGCGTCCTTGATTGCAACCCGGCGGCAGAGCGGATCTTCGGCTATGCCCGAGAAGAGGCGATTGGCGCCCGCATGGCCGATCTGATCATCCCCGATCACCTTCAGAAAGCGCATCGGGAGGCCATGGATGAACATCTTCGCACCGGGCGCAGACGGATCCTGGGAGCAGGTCTTGTCGAACTGGAAGCCAAGGACAAGTCGGGCCGGGTCTTTCCCGTCGAACTGTCCATCGACACCGCCGAAAGCACCGAGGGGGAAATCTTCGTTTCCTTCATCCGCGACATCTCGGATCGCCAGCATGCCGAGCGGGAACTGGTGGAGGCCCGTGACAAGGCGCTGGCGGGCGAAGAGGCCAAGGCGGAGCTTCTGGCCGTCATGAGCCATGAGATGCGCACGCCGCTCGGCGGTATTCTGGGCGGGCTGGAATTGCTGTCGGGCACCGAGCTGACCGGGCGTCAGAAAGGATTTGTCGACATGATGAGCCGCTCTGGCCAGCTGCTTCTGCATCATGTCAACAGCGTGCTCGACATCTCGCGCGATGATGCCGGCAAGACGGTTCTGCGGCCTGAACTGTTTGATCCGGTCGAGCTTTTAATGGATGTTGTGAACAGTCAGGGGGTCGCGGCCGAGGCCAAGGGCAACCGGTTGCACGTGTCGGCCGGTGACGATCTGGGGCCTGTGATCGGCGACAGGACCCGGCTCATGCAGGTGATCGTCAATCTTGTGGCGAACGCGATCAAGTTCACCCGCGACGGGCAGATCACCCTGTCTGCCATGCGCGACCCCGGCGGCACCGATGTCGAATTCCGCGTGGCAGATACCGGCATCGGCATCGCCGCCGCGGACCAGGCACGCGTGTTCGACGATTTCGTCACCCTCGACACCCGCTACGCCCGCGAGGTCGAGGGCACCGGACTGGGGCTTGGCATTGCCCGTCGGCTGGTCATGGCCATGGGCGGCGAGATCGGGGTCGTCAGCCAGCCCGGTTCGGGCTCGGAATTCTGGTTTCGGGTGCCCCTGCCGACGGGTGACGCCGTCGCCTTGGACCAGGACGAAGCTGCCACAGATGGCCCGGAGGCCGGTTCGGTCCCCTCGACATCCGGCCTAACGGTTCTGATTGTCGAGGATAACGAGATCAACCGGGCCGTTGCGGTGGAGATGCTGACAGGGATCGGATGCGAAACGGTTCAGGCCCGCGATGGCGCAGAAGCGCAAAGGCTGGCCGGGCAGCGCGGGTTCGACCTGATCCTGATGGATATCAGCATGCCGCGCATTGACGGGATCTCGGCCACCCGGCAGATCCGCGAGACCTCCGGGCCGAACAGCCTGACCCCGATCATTGCCCTGACCGCCCATGCGCTGCCCAAGGATATCGAGCGCTTCCACCAGGCGGGCATGACGGGCGTTCTGATCAAGCCACTGACCCGAAAATCCCTTGTCGATAGTGTCGAACAGCATTGTTCGCGGCGGGTGGAGCTTGCAGACACAGGCGGCGAACCGGCAATCTCCTCCGAGCTTGCACAGCGCGCGGTGGCGGAGATCGCAGAACACCTTTCCCACATGGAAAACATGATCAAAGAGGGGTACCCGTTCCACGATCTGGCCGACCGTGCCCATATGTCGGCCGGTCTGGCGGCCGTGTCCGGTCTGGCGGCGCTTCAGGAGGCGTTGGTGACGCTGGAACTGGCGGTAGCGGAACTGGAGGGCGAAGAGGGGGAGGCAGACGCGCTTGCCGAGCTGCTGGCCGAGGCACGGGACCTGTTTCGGCGCGAAGGGCAGGCGGGCTGATCCTTCTGCGGCAGGCGACCACCGGCACGCGTCCCCCTTGCATAGAAAAACCGCGCCCTCCGTTATGGCCGGAGGACGCGGGTGTTGACCGGTCGCGGGGCTGGGTCCAGGAAAAACCCCGGCCCGATCGAACCTCTTTTCGGGCTCAGTCGAGACCGAACTGGA
>NZ_MNBL01000151.1 GCF_001879695.1 Nioella sediminis | reverse complement strand
CCGATCCATTTGACGGGAACAGGAACCCCGTCCTCGTTTTCGACCTTATCCATGATCTTCAGCGTTTCCACAGTGACCGAGCCAGAATCAGATGCGACCTGTGTTCCTTCAAGAAAACAGTTCACAACAGTGGCATTCGCATTTGGAGTCAACGAAATCGGGCTTGTGAAATCGGTCGCTGAAATCTGCCCGTCATGCGGAATGTAGTAAACGTATCCGCCTACTCCGTCATCCTGCTGAAACACCGCAAAATCTTCGCCACCGACCGTGACAGTATAGCCTGAATAAGTGATCGAAGGGTCACCCCAGGTATCCCCGGCACTTGCTGTTCCAGAATTGTCATCGTCAACGAATTCTATGTCGCCTATCTGATCGACAGAACTGCCATAAGTGAAACTGTTCGCGCTCACCGGACTGCTGGATAGAAAGTAAACGTATTCAGACGTCGTATAGTTTGGCATTTGTGAAACCCCCGTCCCGAAACCATGCGTCAATTTTTTGCTGACCTGAATAGGGCATCAAGCACTCAAACGAGTCAAACCGTTTAGAGTTTCACCGAAGCCCTGT
>NZ_MNBL01000150.1 GCF_001879695.1 Nioella sediminis | reverse complement strand
AAACGTATTCAGACGTCGTATAGTTTGGCATTTGTGAAACCCCCGTCCCGAAACCATGCGTCAATTTTTTGCTGACCTGAATAGGGCATCAAGCACTCAAACGAGTCAAACCGTTTAGAGTTTCACCGAAGCCCTGTGTAGGGTGGGCAGTTCTGCCCACCGCTCCGTCAGGCCACAGCCTTCCCGGCCAGCCTCGCAACGATCCGCCCCGGCACCTGCCGCGCAGACATCGCGCGGGGATAGGGCAGCTCTTCCATCTCCGGCACGTCGCCATAGAGCGCTTCGAACTCGGCGTAGTTGTCGAAAGCCCTACGCGAAACGTTGTCGATAAACGTCTCCGCAGGGGCGCCATTGGCGAGGATGATCTCGTGGGCCTCGGTCTCGATATGGAAGACCGTGTAAGTCTCGCCCATCTCAGCCAGCGGCACGCGGCGGATGGTCTCGCCATTCACCAACGCGCCAGCATGACAGATCACCCCGTCAATCAGCATCCCGTGATCAGCAGTCACCGTCAGATCCGCATTCGGCAAGCCATCGCCCAAAGACCCGGCGGCGAACCGCACCGGCATCAGGCGCTCGGCGGGGCCGAAGCGGGTGGAAACGGTCTGGCGTCCGATCCATTTGACCGGGCAGAACGTACCGTTCGCGGTCGTGACCAGATCGCCGATTGCCAGAGCTTCCACTGCCTGCGCCCCGCCCGGCGTGGTGATCAGCGTGCCCTCGCCGAAGCAATAGGCATAGGCCCCGCTCGTGGTGGTGGTGACAAATCCCGGCCCCAGTGAGCCGTTGTCCGACAGAACATAGGCTGATGAGCCGTTAGAGATCACCGGATCTCCGCTGCTGGTCAGGCCGATCAGCTGCACGGTTCCAAAGAAGTCAGACTCCAGGGACGACCCGACAGCGGTGCTGTCGTTGTCCAATGTATCGACGGAATCCGTCAGCGTGACTGTTTGGACGTTGGCACCGCCAATGGCCGTCGATCCATCCCCGGCAAACGCATTGACGACATAGACAAAATCGTAGCTGTCCGGTGATGGCATTGGCTTGTAATTCCTTATTGTTCAAAAAGCTGCAGACAAGACCGGACCGCTCCAAGGCTTCGTTCCGACGCCTCCCGTTGTAGTCTGGCAACCAGCGTTTGCAAGCCGTACGGCCGGACCCATGCCGATCTTTCGCCGCGCCCGTCGCACTCTCCCTCCTTGCGTCTCGCTCTCAGCGGTTACCGCCCGTGTCGCAGACCTCACCGGCAGGTTTCGTCTGCACGCCCGGTGTACGGGGGGTGTACAGGGGGTGTACGCCCGGCACCCCCCTGTTTTCGGGGTTCCCGACCCCCGCCATCCGTGCTTGTCTGACGCGCAAGGAGGATCCCATGAACGGTGCCCAATCCCTTGTGAAAACCATGCTGGCCAGCGGCGTGGATGTCTGTTTCGCCAATCCCGGCACGTCCGAGATGCATTTCGTCGCGGCACTGGACAGCCACCCGGACATGCGCTGCATCCTGTGTCTGTTCGAAGGCGGAACCTCCGGCGCGGCGGACGGGTATTTCCGCATGTCGGGCCGCGTTGCGGCGACCATGCTGCACCTCGCGCCGGGCTTCGGAAACGCCTTCTCGAACCTTCACAATGCGCGCAAGGCGGGCAGCGGCATTGTCAATATCATGGGTGAGCACGCGACCTATCACCTGGCATATGAGAGCCCCCTGAAGGGCGATACCGAAGGCATCAGCCGCACCATAAGCCATTGGACTCGCAGCTCTCTTTCCTCGGCCGATGTGGCAAGCGACGGGGCCGACGCGATCCGCGCAGCGCGGGCGATGAATGGCCGGATCGCCACGATGATCCTGCCCGCCGACACGGCCTGGGGCGACGGAGCCGACCCGGTGACCGCCCCCGCCCCGCCACCGCTTCACCGTCCGTCCGATGCGGCGCTTGATGCGGCGGCGGCAGCTTTGAAAACCGATGGCGCGGCCCTGCTACTGGGCGGTCAGGCCACCCATGGCCCGCTGTTGCATCTGGGGGCAAAAATCGCGCAGGCGGCAGGATGCCGGATCCTGACGCCCCTGCACAGCCCGCGTCTGGAACGTGGTGCCGGAACGCCACCGGTCGAGCAACTGCTCTACCCCGTCGATGCCAATGCAGCGCTGCTGAAGGACGTGCGCAGCCTCGTCGTTGTCGGTACTCATGCGCCAGTGAATTTCTTCGCCTATCCCGGCAAGCCCTCATTGCCCACCAGCGCTGACATCCATGTTCAGGACCTGGCGGATGCCACCATGGATTTGGACCATGTTCTGAATGGTTTGGCCGACAGGCTCGGGGCCCGGTCCGAGACCGTGGCACCGGTCGACCTGGCCCTTCCCGACCGCCCCGACGGACCCCTGACCCCGGCAAGCGCGGGGGCCCTGATCGCGCGCGTCATGCCCGAAAACACCATCGTCGTGAACGAAGCCGTGACTTCCGGCGCGCCCATTGCCGAGGCGACCCGGACCGCGCGGCGCCATGACTGGCTGATCACCATGGGCGGCGCCATCGGGCAATGCCTACCCTGCGCCACCGGCGCGGCGGTGGCTTGCCCCGACCGTAAGGTCATCGCGCTGACCGGCGACGGGTCGGCCATGTATACGCTGCAATCGCTGTGGACCATGGCGCGGGAGCGGCTGGATGTGACGGTGATCGTCTTCGCCAATCGGGGGTATCAGATCCTGCGCGGGGAACTCGCGGCCATGGGGGTCACGCAAGTGGGCCGCAACGCGCAAGCGATGTTCGATGTGGACGACCCGTTGCTCGACTGGGTGGCACTGGCCAAAGGCCATGGCGTCGAGGGAACCCGCGCGACCACGGTGGACGAGATGGAGGCTGCGCTGGAAGAGGCCATGGCGGCAAAGGGGCCGCGCCTGATCGAGGTGGTGATCTGAGCGGCTACTCCACCGGCGGCATCACCGTCAGGAAGGTCTCACCATTCCAGTTGAGCGCCTCGAAACAATAGCCCGCGCTGCTGACCCCGCACCAGCCGCCGTCCCGGCCGATCAGCAGAACCGGCTCTCCGTCCCAGTCGATGACGCGCCAGCCAAGCGCCTGCCATTCGAACACATGGTCCTCCACGAAGGCAAACAGCGAACAGCCCCCCGACCCGCAATAGGGTGACAGCGGTGTGGCCGAGCATTCGAGATGGCTTGTATCGACGAGCGTCTCGGGCAATCCGTCGCCGGTTAGATCCATCTCGACCACGGCGCGTTCCCCGATATACAGGCTGCCCTCTTCCCATAGGGCGCAATCCCGAATGGATGCGGTCAGCAAGGCGTCGGCCGCTGTTTGTGCCATCGTGGCAGAGGTGGGGAGAGCTACGAAAAATAAGGTAAAACAGCTTCTCAAGGGCAAGTCCTCCAACTCGGAGATGCCCACAGGATAATCCTTGAGTGAGAGCCAGGCAAATGTGCGGATCAGGCCAGTTCCGGCAGCCCCATGACCACACCCTCCTGCACCACTTCCGGGTCATAGGCCTTGCGGGCGAAGACCTCTCTCACCATGGGCTCGAACACTTCTAGCGGTTCGTACTCATAATCGGGATCGAAGGAGGACTGGTCCCACCTCTCGCAGAAATCGGCGCAGCTTTGCCAGCAGGGATGGTCCTTGAACCGATCGCGCGCGTCCTTGTCCCATCCGTAATGGTGGCCGTAATAGAACATCTGGAAGATGCCGTGATGTTCGACGGTCCAGGCCACCTCATCGCGCACGAAGGGGCGGATCACTTCGGCGGAAAACCGGTCATGGTTCTGCGGGGCCAGCCCGTCGCCGATATCGTGCAACAGCGCGCCCACAACCCAGTCAATATCGGCCCCTTCGCGCAGGGCGCGGGTGCCCGATTGCAACCCGTGTTCCAGCCGCGTGATCCGGTAGCCTTCCAGCGAGACCTCGCCTTGGCGGCGCAGTTCGTCCATGATCCGGTCAGCGGTCAGCGCGAGATAGGGTCTCTCAAGCTTCTCCAGCAGCTCGTAATCCTCTTTGGTGCCGTCCTTCATCTGGGTGAAGCTGACTTTCTGGTCTGCTGTCATCCTGCGATCCTCCTAAAGCATCTTCTGGGCGTAGAGCCCCACCTGTCCCTCGGCCCCTGCCGTCAGCGCCGCCGACTGCGCCGCGAGAACCTCGTCATACAAGGCAAGCGACGCGGGATCGAACAGCCGCGCGGGCGGGGCCACGTTGATCCAACCCTGCATCTCATCCTTGCCGCGCACAAGCATCGCATAGTCGCGGGTCAGATCGGGCTGCCGTACCTCGGGCGTGACATAGCGGATGGCCATGCCGATGCGCCGGTCGTCCGACATGTTGGGGCCGGACGCATGGAAGGTGCGGCCATGGTGGAACGACATCTCGCCCGGTTTCAGCGCGCCGAAGACGGCGTCCTCCTCGTTAATGCCTTCGATCTGCTGGCCACGGGATAGCAGGTTATCGGCATCGAACGTATCCGCATGGGGCACAATGGCGTTCTTGTGGCTACCGGGGATGAAGCGCATGCACCCTGCCTGAACCGACACGTCCGACAACGCCAGCCAGGCGGTCAGCTCCTCATCCGTTTCACCCATGCCCCAATAGGTGATGTCCTGGTGCCAGGACACGACCTTGGTTGTGCCGGGTTCCTTGATGAAGAGCTCCACCGACCAGACCAGAAGGTTGGGGCCGAGGATCGAACTGACAGGATCGAGGATGCCGGGGTCAGAGGCGATGCGGTGCAGCAGGGGAATGACCAGCTGACCATTGACGCGGAAGAACTGGTTCAGGTCATGACCGCCTGCACCGGCGGCATGGTCGCGCTCCAGCGCCTCGACCTCGGCACGCAACGCGGCGGCTGTGGCAGTGTCGAAGGCCCGGATCGGGTGCAGGAACCCGTCGCGCGCGTATCGGGCGGTTTGGTCGGGCGCCAGGAAATCGGACATGGCAGATCCTATGTGTCACTCTCACCAACACGCTGCCGCTACGGCAAGCCCCCTGTCCTGTTCGATTCCGACTCCCGAATGGTCGCCTTTGGGCATCAAACCTGTGGATGACCCAAGTTTTTCATTGTCAGACCGGGCTGTGCCGGGTTTCATACGCCGCGTACTGGATGGGAACATTCTGACTATCAATAAAAACGGGGAGACCAAGATGGGCAAACGCGATGAACTGATCGCCAAATATGCAGATGATCTGCGCAACAAATGCGGGATGGAACCCGACATGGACCTGCTGACCAAGGTCACCATCGGCTGCGGCCCCGCGATCTACGACGCGGACGCATCGACGGTTGCCGGGTCTCAGCCCAGTGAACTGGAAACCGTGAAGAAGAACTTCCTGATGAAGAAGCTGGGCCTTGCCGACAGTGACGACCTGATGGCTGCGATCGATTCCGTGATCGAGACCTATGGCAAGTCCGAACGCAACAAGTACCGCGCCGTCATCTACTACATGCTGACCAAGCATTTCGGAAAAGAAAGCGTCTACGGCTAAGCCGGAGCAATTGCGAACCCATTAAGGCCTGCCCGCATCGGGGTGGGCCTTTTTCGTGGTTCAGTGGCCGGGGTTTGAATAGAATTGTCCGGGCATTTCAGTTGATCGCGCGGCACGCAGCGGGCTAGGGTCAACCCTGTCCCGACCAGGATGGCGGACCCTCATAGAACACGTGCGGAGCGAGAAATTGCGCGTGGGTAAAGGAGGGTCCCGGGGGGTCGGGGCCCTCCTTCTTGTATCAGAACAGCATCAGCACCACGGCGATGATCGTGCATCCGATCACCGGATAGCCGCCGTCGATCCAGATCAGCGATTTGTCGCGGAAGCTGTAAAGCACGTTGTTCACCATCCATGGCAGAGCCACGAAAAGGCCCAACCCCGCGCCAACCATCACGCCGCCGCCGACCGTGGTGATCCCGGAGCTTTGCAGGATATGCCGGGTCATGCCCGCCACGAGCACCGACATCACGAAGCTGACGATATAGGGCAGCGGGCTGGCAGAGGCCCTGATCTGGTCCTCGGTCAATCCGTTTGCGGCCATCCAGGGTTTGGACAGGGCCATGTACCAGATTGCTCCGAAAACCCACGCTGCGGCCCCGGCCGCCAAGACATTCAGAAATTCCATGTGATCTCTCCCGTTGATCTGGAGAAATCATGCCACGGGCTGCGTGCAACCTTAAGCAGAAAAGCCGCCCATCTCGCAGATGATCCGCCATTCCTCTTCGGTCACGGGCTGTACGGACAGGCGCGAATTATTGGCCAGAACCATCCCCGACAGGCGCGGATCACCCTTTACATCGGCCAGTGTTACCGGCGTCTTGAACGGACCCACTGCCTTGATGTCCACGCATTCCCAACGGGGATCGTCTGTGGTGCTGTCGGGATGGGCCAGCGCGCAAACCTCGACCACGCCGACAATCGCCTTTTCCTTCAGCGAATGGTAGAAAAAGCCCCGGTCGCCCAAAGCCATTTCGCGCATGTTGTTGCGCGCCTGATAGTTGCGCACGCCATCCCATTGTTCGCCCGCATCGCCCCTGGCCACCTGCTGATCCCAGGACCAGGTGTTCGGTTCGGATTTGAACAGCCAGTAGCGCATCAGCCGATCACCTTGTTCCACGCCTCGATCCGCACCTTCTCGAAAAGGCCCGCCTTGGCATAGGGGTCATTCGCAGCCCAGTCTTCGGCGCCCGCGCGATCCTCGGCCTCGATCACGACGAGCGAACCGATCATCTTTCCGCCTTCGTTCAGGAACGGTCCGGCATGGATCACGGGGGTGGATTTGAGATAGGCGATATGGGCGTCCCGGTTGGCCTTGCGGACCTCCAGATGGCCGGGTTTGTCGGTGCAGATCAGCGCGTAGAGCATGGGTTATTCCTGTTTCAGAGGGCGATTGAGAAGCCCTGCCATCACATCCTGCACAGAGGCACGCCCCTGACACAAGGCTGCAACGGCATCGGCAATCGGGGTGTCCAGCTCGGCATGGGCGGACAGTTCCTGCGCGGTTGCGGCCCCTTCGACTGTGGCCGCCGGGTCCAGCGGTCGCGCGCCCGCCAATGCCTGCCCGTGGCGGTAATTGCGCGACTTGTCTGACGTACAGGTCAGCACCAGATCGCCGAAGCCCGATAGCCCCGCAAGCGTGTCGTCCCGCGCGCCACGAAAGGCCGCCACGCGGCGCATCTCGGCAAAGCCGCGCGCCATCAGGGCAGCCCGCGCGCTTTCGCCAAGCCCTGCGCCCATGACCGCGCCTGCCGCAATGGCGATGACGTTCTTCAACGCGCCGCCCAGTTCCGCGCCCACCAGATCGGTGCTGCGATAAAGCCTGAGCGTGGGGGAGGAAAGCCTGTCTTGCAGCGCAGCACCTTTCGCGTCATCCGGCAGCGCCAGCGTCAGCGCCGTTGGCAGACCGGCGGCGATATCGACGGCGAAGCTGGGGCCGGTCAGCACGCCCGCCACCACACCCGGCAAGTCGCGGGTGATCAACTGGCACGGCGACAGACCGGTTGTCAGGTGAATGCCCTTGGCACAGGAAATCACGGTGCCCGCGCGACCGGGCAGGATCGGCAGAACCTCGTGCAGTTTCTGGGTGGGGACAGCGATCAGCAGCACATCGGCGGTCAATTCGGAAATATCGCCGGTCACGCGAAGGCCATCGGGGAAGCGGTGGCCCGGCAGACGGCGGGTGTTTTCGCGCGCGGCCTGCATCTCTGCCGTTCCGGCACGCGCCCACAGCGTCACCTCGGCCCCGGCACGGGCCAGCGTGATGGCAAGCGCCGTCCCGAACGCGCCTGCCCCGGCGATATCGACCCGGTTCATGCCTTGGCCCCTTTCTTGCCCGATCCAATGAGCGCCGGGCTCGTCCGGTCCAGAGGCCAGCGCGGGCGTGCCGACAGGTCCATCCCGTCGCGCTGACCTGCACGGTAGGCCTCCCACCCGGCCCAGGCAATCATCGCGGCGTTGTCGGTGCAGAGCCTCAGTGGCGGGGCGAGGAAGGGGACGCCATGGACGCTTGCCACATCCTCCAATGCCGCGCGCAGGGTCTGGTTGGCGGCGACGCCCCCTGCGACGGCAAAACAGGTCAGGTCGGGCTGTCCCGCCAAGGCGCGGCGGGATTTTTCGGCCAGAACATCCCTGACAGCCGCCTGAAACGAGGCACAGAGGTCAGCACGGTCCTGTTCGTGCAACCCACCCTGATCCGCGACCAGCCCGTCACGGGTCCGCAGAACAGCGGTCTTGAGGCCGGAAAAGGACATGTCGCAGCCGTCGCGGTCCAGAAGCGGACGCGGCAGAGGGAAGCGTTTGGGATCGCCCTTCGCGGCGGCCTGCTCCACCACCGGCCCGCCCGGCTGTGGCAGACCCAAAAGCTTGGCGACCTTGTCGAAGGCCTCGCCCGGGGCGTCATCAATCGTGCCGCCAAGCCGGGTGAAATCGTCAGGCCCGTCGACGCGCAGAAACTGGCAATGCCCGCCAGAGACCAGAAGCATAAGGTAGGGGAAACCCACCCCATCCGTCAGGCGCGGGGTCAGCGCGTGGCCTGCAAGGTGGTTCACCCCAACAAGCGGCACGCCGAGCCCCATGGCCAGCCCCTTGGCGCACATGACGCCCGACAGAACCCCGCCAATCAGCCCCGGCCCGGCGGTCACCGCGATGACGTCGATCTCGGCCAATGTCACACCCGCCTGTTCCACCGCCTGCTCCACCATCAGATCGAGCCGTTCTGCATGGGCGCGCGCCGCGATCTCTGGCACCACGCCGCCATAGGCTTCGTGCAGATCGGTCTGTCCGCTGACCACGGAGGACAGCAGTTCCGCCCCATCCTCCACGCGCAGCACCGCCGCCGCGGTATCATCGCAGCTGCTTTCAATGCCAAGGATGGTCAGGCGGTCGGTCATGGCGGGTATCGTTGCACAAGGGGTGCCCCGCAGGTAACACTCCCCCCGATGCCTGACAATGCCACCCCCCTGATCCTTCTGACGCGGCCCGCTGCACAGGCGGAGCGCTTTGCCGATCAGTGCCGAGCGGAGTTCGGGACCAAGGCGGAGATCCTCATCGCCCCGATGCAGGAGATCGTGCTGCTGGATCTGCCTGCGATCCCGCCAGAGGCGAGCCTGATCTTCACCTCGGAAAACGGGGTGAGGGCCTATCAGGCAGCTGGTGGAACAGCGGGCCTCACCGCCTTTTGCGTCGGGGACCGCACGGCGCGGGTCGCGGCAGAGACCGGGCTGCGGGCCTT
>NZ_MNBL01000015.1 GCF_001879695.1 Nioella sediminis | reverse complement strand
GCCCCCCGCCGAACGCCCCTGCCTCGATCAGGATCGGCCGCAGGGCGGGATCGGCGCGCTGGGCGGCGGCGGGCACATGGCGGTGCAGATTGGCGCGCAGCGGTTGCAGGCCCGCATCGCGGGTCAGCACCAGATCGCCGGGGCGCAGCGCCTCGACCGGGCGGGGGCCAGTGGCGGTGGCAATCATGGCCCCTGTGGTCAGGCAGATCGGCGGGCCAAAGGGATCTTCGGGCATTGGCCCGTCGTCATCGGTGAGGATGCGGTCGAGCAGGTCGGCCTCGTCGATGCCACTGTTCCAGTGATAGGTGAAATCGAGCGTCAGGCTGGCCCCCGGCACCCCGTCCAGCGTCAGAACCCAGATCCTGGGATCGCCGGTCGCGGTCAGGATCACATCCTCGGGCGCGGCGCCGCCAATATGGATGTGGTCGCTGTCGGGGCTGAAGCCGGAGGCCGTGTCATGGCCGCTGCCCGGCCCGAAGGCGATGGTATCGCTGCCCCCGGAATAGCCGCCCATGGTGATCAGGTCGTCGCCCGCGCCGCCATCGACCACGTCGCCGCCGATGGCATGGATGGTGTCATTGCCCGCGCCGCCGAACAGGGTATCGGACCCCCATCCCCCATCGAGCGAGTCGTCGCCATCGCCGCCGGACAGCAGGTCGTCGCCGCTTTGCCCTTCGAGGGTGTCAGCGCCGTCGCCCCCCGACAGCGTGTCGTGACCGGACCCGCCATCGAGCACATCCTGACCGTCGCCGCCAAGCAGCACGTCCTGACCCGACGCGCCCGACAGCGTGTCATGGCCAGCGCCCCCGTCCAGCGTGTCATGGCCGGACTGGCCGTTGATCTGATCGTCGCCGGCGGTGCCTGTCAGGCTGTCGTCGATCCAGCTTCCGTTGATTGTGGTCGGCATCCGCTGCTCACAGGTTCCCACGGTTCCGGTCGAGGCCGCAGGTTATTCGTTACACCGCAAGGATAGCACGAAGAATGCTTGCTGTTGAGTGAATCGAGGCATGCCGAATTTTTGTCGACCGGGCGTGTTGACTCGCCCATGGCCCCCCCTTATCTACGCCTCGTTATCACTCTACCACGGTGAGTGCTAACATGGGAGAAACAACGAACCTAAGGAGTGTTCGAGAGATGGCATTCAAACCGCTGCATGACCGCGTGCTGGTGCGCCGCATCGAAAGCGACGAGAAGACCAAGGGCGGTCTGATCATCCCCGACAGCGCCAAGGAAAAACCGTCCGAAGGCGAAATCGTCGCCTGCGGCGAAGGCGCGCGCAAGGATTCGGGCGAGCTGATCGCAATGGCCGTGTCGGCCGGCGACCGCGTCCTGTTCGGCAAATGGTCGGGCACCGAAGTGACGGTCGAGGGCGAAGAGCTTTTGATCATGAAAGAGTCGGACATCCTCGGCATCATCGCCTGAGCCGTCCCTTTTTCGACTGAAACCAAGACATTCCAAGGAAGGAGCCACCGATGGCTGCTAAGGACGTCAAGTTCAACACCGATGCCCGCAACCGTATGCTCAAAGGCGTCAACATCCTCGCCGACGCGGTGAAGGTGACCCTCGGCCCCAAAGGCCGCAACGTCGTGATCGACAAATCCTTCGGCGCCCCGCGCATCACCAAGGACGGCGTGTCCGTGGCGAAGGAAATCGAACTGGAAGACAAGTTCGAGAACATGGGCGCACAGATGGTGAAGGAAGTCGCTTCCCGCACCAATGACGAAGCCGGCGACGGCACCACCACCGCGACCGTGCTGGCCCAGGCCATCGTCAAGGAAGGCATGAAGCAGGTTGCTGCCGGCCTGAACCCGATGGATCTGAAGCGCGGCATCGACCTCGCCGTGTCCAACGTGATCGAGTCGATCAAAGCCTCTGCCCGCCCCGTGAACGACTCCGCTGAGGTCGCTCAGGTCGGCACCATTTCCGCCAACGGCGAAGCCGAGATTGGCCGCCAGATCGCGGATGCGATGCAGAAAGTGGGCAATGACGGCGTCATCACCGTCGAGGAAAACAAGGGTCTGGAAACCGAGACCGATGTCGTGGAAGGCATGCAGTTCGACCGCGGTTACCTGTCCCCCTACTTCGTCACCAACCCCGACAAGATGGTTGCCGAACTCGACGACTGCATGATCCTGCTGCACGAGAAGAAGCTCTCGTCGCTGCAGCCGATGGTTCCGCTGCTGGAATCCGTCATCCAGTCGCAAAAGCCGCTGCTGATCATCGCGGAAGACGTCGAAGGCGAAGCGCTGGCGACCCTCGTGGTCAACAAGCTGCGCGGCGGCCTGAAAATCGCTGCCGTCAAGGCACCGGGCTTCGGCGATCGCCGCAAGGCCATGCTGCAGGACATCGCGATCCTGACCGGCGGTCAGGTGATCTCGGAAGACCTCGGCATGAAGCTCGAGTCCGTGACCATGGATATGCTTGGCACCGCCAAGAAAATCTCGATCACCAAGGACGAAACCACCATCGTTGACGGTGCTGGCGAGAAAGCGGAAATCGAAGCGCGCGTCGCCCAGATCCGTGGCCAGATCGAGGAAACCACCTCGGACTACGACCGCGAGAAGCTGCAGGAACGTGTGGCCAAGCTGGCGGGCGGCGTTGCCGTCATCCGCGTCGGCGGCATGACCGAAGTGGAAGTGAAAGAGCGCAAGGATCGCGTCGATGACGCGCTGAACGCGACCCGCGCGGCCGTTCAGGAAGGCATCGTTGTGGGCGGCGGTGTTGCCCTGGTTCAGGGCGCCAAGGTGCTCGAGGGCCTGGAAGGCGTGAATTCCGACCAGAACGCCGGTATCGCCATCGTGCGCCGCGCGCTGGAAGCCCCGCTGCGCCAGATCGCTGAAAACGCAGGTGTTGACGGTGCCGTTGTCGCCGGCAAGATCCGCGAAAGCGAAGACAAGGCCTTCGGCTTCAACGCTCAGACCGAAGAATATGGCGACATGTTCAAGTTCGGCGTGATCGACCCGGCCAAGGTTGTGCGCACCGCCCTGCAGGACGCCGCGTCCATCGCAGGTCTGCTGATCACCACCGAAGCGATGGTGGCCGACAAGCCGCAGAAAGAAGGCGCAGCCGGCGCAGGCATGCCCGACATGGGCGGCATGGGCGGCATGGGCGGCATGATGTAATCTGCCGATCCGTCAGGAACAGGGACGGGGCTCGCCATTGGCGGGCCCCTTTCTGTTTCTGCCCGACCTTGGCGATCCGGGCCAAGGGGACGCGCCGTGACAGGGCATTGCCCTCAGTGACGTCAATCCGTGCCATCCGCCCGCGGGTTCAGCTCCTGCTGCCACTGATCCACGGCCTCGATGGGCCAAATCAGGCTGAGCGTGGACAGGCTCAGGCTGTCGCGCGCGATCAGGGATGCGGTCAGTTCCAGCACGACGATCAGCAGGACCGACCAGAGCGGGCGGATGGCAGAGGCCAGCGCGAAGCCCCCCATCATGAAGACGTAATCCGCGACCGCATTCAGCACGCTATCACCCAGATAACCCTGGTTGATGGTCGTGGCGCGGAAGGCATCGAGCACCCAAGTCGTGTGCTCGACAATCTCCCATCCCACGCCTGTCAAAATGGCCAGCGCGTAGGTCCAGCCAAAGGGCAGGCGGCCCGCCAGCGCCCATCCCAGAAGGCCGATCAGCAGCCCATGGATGATGTGGGAAAGCGTGTACCAGTCCGCGATATGCTGGGAATTGCCACTGTCCCAGATCGACCCGACCCAAAGCTGAACATAACCGCAGGTGCAGATCAGCGGCTGGCCCCAGGCCCAGAGTGTCAGGCCGATGGCAGGCAGTCCCAGCACGGCCAGGATGGTCAGCGCGGGATGGTGTGTCATGCGTGGTCTTTCTTCGCCCGGTTTCAGCACCTTAGACCTGTCGCGCGCGGCTGGATAGTCGGGCCTTGCGGACCGGCTCCTGCCCTTGGCCTCTTCCCTTGGTCTCCGGAATCGGGCAGGCATGCCGCATGACCCTGCCACCCCTGACCCTGACCAACGCCCGCGTTCTGCGCCCCGACGGGTTTTCATCCGCCACGGTTTCCGTGACCGATGGCCTTGTCAGCGACAGGCCCGGCAAGGTCGTGGACCTCGCGGGATACACGATTCTGCCCGGCATCATCGACTTGCATGGCGACGGGTTCGAACGCCACGTGGCCCCGCGCCGGGGGGCGGTGACCGATCCGGGCGAGGGGCTGGCGACGCTCGACGCGGAACTGGCCGCGAACGGCATCACCACCGCCGTTCTGGCCCAGTTCTTCAGCTGGGAAGGGGGTATGCGCGGACCGGATTTCGCCGAGACGCTGGCAGGCGTGCTGGCCCGTGCGCAGCCCCTGACAGACATGCGGATGCAATTGCGGCTGGAGGTGAACCTGCTGGCGGAATACGCCCGCGCGCGCGATCTGATCCGCAAGGCCGGGGTCGGCTACGTGGTGTTCAACGATCACCTGCCCCATGCGGCGCTGGCCGCTGGCAAACGCCCGCCGCGGCTGACCGGGCAGGCCCTGAAAAGCGGCCGCAGCCCCGAGGCGCATCTGGCGCTGCTGCACAAGCTGCACGGGAGGCGCGACGAGGTGCCGGGGGCTCTGGCGGCGCTGGCCGCTGCGCTCAGGGCCGATGGCGTGATCCTCGGCAGCCATGACGATGCCAGCCCCGAAATCCGTGCCCGGTTTCGCGCCATGGGCGCCCGGATCGCGGAGTTTCCCGAAACCCAGGACACCGCCGCAGCCGCCCATGAGGCGGGCGAGGCGGTGATCATGGGCGCGCCGAACGTGGTCCGGGGTGGCTCGCATGACAAGAAGGTCGCGGCAGAGGAGATCATCCGCGCGGGCCATTGCGATGCGCTGGTGTCGGATTATCACTACCCGACCCCGCGACAGGCGGCGTTTGCGCTGGCCGATAGGGGGGTGTTGCCGCTGGAGGACGCATGGGCGCTGATCTCCAGCCGCCCGGCAGAGGTGATGGGCTGGACCGACCGGGGACGGCTGGAGACGGGCTTGCGGGCCGACCTTGTCATCGTGGAGGCCGCAACCCGCCGGGTCGCGGCCACGATCTGCGCCGGGCAGGTCAGCTGGATGGCAGGCGGCGTTGCCGCGCGGTTCCTGTAAGGCGCTTGGGTCAAGCGCGGCGAAATCGGAAGGCAGGGGCACTTTCCCTTGCGCCCGGAGCCATGCTGAGGTGTTCTGGCCCCCTGGTACCTTCGGACAGTCCCCATGCGCCTCGCCTTGCTCACCGCCCTCACCATGCTGGCCTTCGCGGCCAATTCGATCCTCAACCGCATGGCACTGGCCGGGGGCGATATCGACGCGCTCGGCTTTGCCATCATCCGGGTGCTGTCGGGTGCGGGCATGCTGGTGGTGCTGGTGCTGATCCAGCGGCGCGGGCTGCCGATGTTCCAGCCCGGACGCCTTGTCGGGGCGCTGTCGCTCTGCCTCTACCTGCTTGGCTTTTCCATTGCCTACCTGCGGCTCGATGCGGGGCTTGGGGCGCTCATCCTCTTTGGCTGCGTGCAGATCACCATGTTTGCGGGCGCGATCCTTGGCGGCGAGTCCGTGCCGCCCGCGCGGTGGATCGGGGCGGGGCTGGCCATGGCGGGGCTCGGCTGGCTGGTCTGGCCGGCAGGCGAGGTTGCGGTGCCGCTGACGGGCACCGTTTTCATGGCGCTCGCGGGCGTGGGCTGGGGTGTCTATTCGCTGGCAGGGCGCAAGGCGGGCGATCCGCTGGCGGCGACGGCGGCGAATTTCCTCTGGGCCGCGCCGGTCTGCCTGATCATCCCGATCTTCCTGCCGGTGCAGATGGAACCGGTGGAAGCGACCACGCGGGGCATCCTGCTGGCCTGCCTGTCGGGCGCGGTGACTTCGGGTCTCGGCTATGCGCTCTGGTATTCCCTGCTGCCGCAGCTCAAGGCCACGGTGGCGGGGCTGGTTCAGCTTTCCGCCCCGGTCATCGCCATTCTGGGGGGCGTGGCGCTTCTTGGCGAAGGCCTGTCGCTGCGTCTGGTGCTGGCGGCGGCAATCGTTCTGGGGGGGATTGCCTTCGGCCTGCTGGCACCTCAGCGCAGGATCGGCTCCAGCGGGTCGTAGAAGATCGCCTCGCCCCAGGCCACGGCGGCGAGGCTGTCGGGCTTGACCTTGATCCGCGCGATTTCGTCCCGGCTGAACAGCCTGCGTTCGCAGACCACCCGTTCGGGATCTTTCCAATTGTTGTCGAGCTGGCCTGCCAGAAGCGTGCAACGGAAATAGACATCGACCTGATGGAACGTGCCCTCGGGGTCGTGGAACTCGTTGACCAGACAGGGGTCGCCCACACCGACCGTCAGGCCGGTTTCCTCGTGAAACTCCCGCGCCAGATTGTCGGGCAGGGAACTGCCACGCTCGACGCCACCGCCAGGCGCGCACCACAGGTTGCCCCGGTGCTTGGGCCATGCGTTGACCAGAAGCAGGCGGTTGTCGATCAGGAGCAGGCCGCGCACGGCAAGGCGGGGAGAGGGGACTGGCATGAGCGGGATGCTGCCCGGCTTGTCGCCGCTGCGCAAGGGGGCTTGGGAAATCGGCGGTCTGGCCTAGATAGGGGGAATGAAAGTGGTTTTCGCCCTGCTGGCCGCCTTGTGTCTGGCCCCGATCCCGGCCCGCGCCGACTGCGTGGTGCTGCTGCATGGGCTGGCGCGGAGCACGAATTCGCTTTGGGTGATGGAGGAGGTGCTGGAGGGGGAAGGCTACCAGGTTGTGAATCTTGGCTACCCCTCCACCGAAGGCACGATCGGCGAGCTGTCGGCGGCGGCCATCGAACCAGCCCTTGCCAGCTGCGCACCCGGCACGGTGCATGTGGTCACCCATTCCATGGGCGGCATCCTGCTGCGCCATTGGCTGGCGGAACACGATCTGCCGGTTCTTGGCCGGGTGGTGATGCTGGCACCGCCAAACCAGGGGGCGGCACTGGTGGATCGGTTCGACGATCTTGCGGCGTTCGACTGGGTCCATGGCCCCGCCGGGCAGCAATTGGGCACCGGCGAGGACAGCGTGCCCTTGGCCCTGCCGCCGGTGGATTTCGAGCTTGGGGTGATCGCGGGATATGGGTCCATCAACCCGGTGACCTCGGCGCTGATCGAGGGGCCGGATGACGGCAAGGTCTCGGTCGAGGAGACCATGGTCGAGGGGATGGCGGATTTTATCGCCCTGCGCGTGAGCCACACTTTCATGATGAACAACCCGCTAGTGGTGGCCGAAACGCTGACCTTCCTGCAAACGGGTGCGTTTGAACAGGATCTCGACCTGCTGGATGCGGTGGAGCAATTGCTTCCCTGACGGGACCCGCGAGCGCGCCTCGTCAAGCCCCTTTGGGGCCCTCCTCGGCGCGCGCTGCCGCGGATCCGTGGTGGGGGCTGTGGTCTTGATCTGGGGGTCGCGCCGGGGGCTGGTGTCGGATGCCTCCGGCGGGAGTATTTTTACCAAGAAGAAGAGGTTACGCGGGACCGGTCACCGTGTTCACATGGCCCATCTTGCGGCCCGGGCGGGTCTCGACCTTGCCATAGAGATGGATCTGGGTGCCGGGTTGGGCGGCGAGTTGCGGGGCCCTGTTGATGGCGTCGCCGATCAGGTTCTCCATGACCACATTGGCATGGCGTTTGCCGTCGCCAAGGGGCCAGCCGGTCACCGCGCGGATGTGCTGTTCGAACTGGTCGACGGCGCAGCCGGCTTGCGTCCAGTGGCCGGAATTGTGCACGCGGGGGGCGATTTCGTTGACCACGAGGCCCTGCGGCGTCACGAAGAGCTCCACCCCCATCACGCCCACATAATCGAGCGCGTTGAGGATGCGGGCGGCGAGCAGCACGGCGTCGCTTCTGAGCCCGGGCGCGATGGCGGCGGGCACGGTGGTAGTGGCGAGGATGCCGTTTTCGTGGACGTTCTCACCGGGATCGTAGCAGGAGATCGAACCGTCGCGCCCGCGTGCGGCGATGACGGAAATCTCTCGGCTGAAGTCGATGAAGCCTTCGAGGATGGCGGGCGCGCCCTGCATATCTGCCAGCGCCTGCGGCGCGTCATCCGGCGTCATGATCCGCGCCTGTCCCTTGCCGTCATAGCCGAAGCGGCGGGTTTTCAGGATGGCGGGGGTGCCGATCTGCTCGATGGCCTGGGCCAGATCCCCGGCGCTGTCCACCGCCGCGAAGGGGGCCGTCGTCAGACCGATGTCGGTCAGGAAGGTTTTCTCGGTCAGGCGGTCCTGGCTCACCTCCAGCGCGCGGCGGGAGGGGGAGAGCGGCGTGGTAGCCGAGAGGACATCCAGCGCATCGGCGGGGATGTTCTCGAACTCATAGGTGATGAGATCGACGGAGGCGGCAAAGCGCGCCAGCGCGTCGAGATCGTCATAGGCGCCTTGCGTGACCTTGGCCGCCACGTCGCCCGCAGGGGCGGCGCCGGGCTCATAGATATGGGTCTTGTAGCCGAGGCGGGAGGCCGCGACCGAGAGCATGCGGCCAAGCTGGCCACCGCCAAGGATGCCGATGGTGGAACCGGTGGGCAGCATGTCACTCATCAACCGGCACCTCGGGAATGGAGGCAGACAGGGCCACGCGCCAGGCGTCGAGCCGTTCGGCCAGGGCCGGGTCGCCAAGGGCGAGGATACCTGCCGCCATCAGCCCGGCGTTCTTGGCACCCGCCGCGCCGATGGCCATGGTGGCCACGGGATAGCCGCGCGGCATCTGCAGGATGGAATAGAGGCTGTCGACGCCCGACAACGCCTTGGTCTGGACCGGCACGCCGATGACCGGGACGCGGGTTTTCGACGCCATCATGCCGGGCAGATGCGCCGCGCCGCCCGCGCCCGCGATGATGACCTTGAGCCCCCGGCCCACGGCCTCGCGCCCGTAGGACCACAGCCGGTCGGGTGTGCGGTGTGCCGACACGATTCGCGCCTCGAAAGGCACGCCAAGCTCATCCAGAATGTCGGCGGCTTCCTTCATGGTGGGCCAGTCCGACTGGCTGCCCATGATGATCCCGACCTCGACCCGATCCATGGCGGTATGTCCTCGCTATCCCTCAGGAAGCGCGCACTATAGTCATGGCGCGGGGTTACGCAATGATATCCGGGGTCAGTTCATCCTCGATGCGCTGAATCGCGTCCTTCAGCGCCAGCTTGCGCTTTTTCAGGCGGCGCAAAGTCAGCTGGTCAGGCAGCGGGCGTTCCTCGAGCGCGCCAATCGCCTCATCGAGATCCCTGTGTTCGCGCGTCAGAACCCCCAGCTTCACACGCAGGACATCTTCATGTGTCATCTCGTTCGGGGCGTTCATGGGCGTTGGACCTGTGGCTGAGTCGCCTTGCGGCAGGGCCTTGAGAATACCGGATTATCCCCAACGGGCAAAGCGTTGCGCGCCTTGCAAGGGCCATGAAGCGCCCCCATATTGAGGCAAATGGCCGCCATAACGGGGCCGATACATGCAGATCGCTTGGTAAAGGATGTGCCCGATGACGAAACTGACCCTTGGTTCGCACCCGTTCCTTCTGGGATTCGACCAGCTTGAACGGCTGGTGGAGCGGACCGCGAAATCCGGCAATGACGGATATCCCCCCTATAATATCGAAGCAAAGGGCGAGAATGCCTTTCGCATCACGCTGGCCGTCGCCGGCTTTGCCGAGGAGGATCTGGCGATCACGCTGGAGGACCGCCAGCTGGTGATCCGGGGCCGTCAGGGCGATGACAGCGAGGGCCGCGTCTTCCTGCACCGGGGCATTGCCGCGCGCCAGTTCCAGCGCAGTTTCGTGCTGGCCGATGGGGTCGAGGTGACGGGCGCTGCCATGGAACACGGGCTGTTGCATGTGGATCTGAAACGGTCCGCCCCCGAAAACGTGGTGCAGACGATCAAGATCAGGACGGGAGGGGCATCAGATGCATGAACCCAGTGACAAGATGAAAGCCGGCGAACGTCCCATCGTCTATGTCCGCAAGGTTCGCGTCGATGATCTGCCCGAGGAGATCAGGGCGCAGGCCAGCGGCGCGGGGCTGAAAGAGCTTTATGCCATCGGCAACGAGGCGGGGGAGCAACTGGCACTGGTCAAGGACCGCAAGCTGGCCTTCGTGGTGGCGCGGCAGAACGACATGACGCCGGTCAGCGTGCACTGATCAGACATTGCCGAATGCAAAATGGGCGCCCCGAAACAGGGCGCCCATCTTCGTTTTCCCTACGAGGTACAGGTCGCAGGGAGGTTATAGCGGTATGACAAGGCGCAGGAACCCGGACAGGCCGCGATCCTCGATGCCGCCGAAATCGAACAGCCGGTAGGACACGCCCGGCGTCAGCAGCACACCGCCCGCCAGCGGAATGGCCAGATAGGCATCGGCGCGGCCATAGAGACCCGAGTCGTTGATCTGGAACGATCCGCCGAAGCCGTCAACAGCGGCCCAGCCATAGCCCAGGTTCAGGCCGAACCCGAAGGTCGGCACCGCGATGGAACTGCTGGAATAGCCGCCGCCAAGCGGGGTTTCATAGGCGGCGCCCACGAAAATTCCGGTGAAGGTGGAACTGCCGCTTGTCGGAAACAGCCAGCCGCCTGCCTCGAAGGCATTGACGTCGGAGTTCATGTGCTCCAGCCCGAGCGTATAGGCCAGGACCGGGGCCGAGGAAGACGCCGAGGCCCCACGCGCGGCGGCATTGAGCCAGGTGGCGGCAACCATAAGGCCAAGAGCATTTCCGACATGGATGTTTTCCGGTCCACCAAATCCGGCCACGGT
This sequence comes from Nioella sediminis, assembly GCF_001879695.1. GTDB lineage: Bacteria > Pseudomonadota > Alphaproteobacteria > Rhodobacterales > Rhodobacteraceae > Nioella > Nioella sediminis. Next base: position 707 of record NZ_MNBL01000015.1, on the reverse strand, counting down.
CCGGCAATCGGAACAGAACGGCGACATGAAGCCGAAGGTCAGCCTGTCGGGCCCACGGGCAAAGCTGCTTGGGCCGCTGAAGCTGAAGGGCAGGCTTTGCGCAACAGCGCTTCCCGCAATGGTGATGGACAGGATCAGGCCTGCCAGAATGGTGACGAGTTTCTTCATAGACTCAATCCCCCCAAAGATTGATTGACCCGACAAGCTTCGCGCCGCACCCCGATTCCTTCAAGCCACCCCCACGACGGAGATCAGGGGTGTTGCAGAAAGGTTTACGCCGCGTAAACTTTTGCGTGGAATCAGGGGATTGGCAAGACCGCCCTCGCCTCTGCCGCGCCGATCGCGGGGCGGGCGAGCGGTCCGTAGGCGGCGGCTGTGCCGCGCAACTCGGGGAAGATCCGCAGCACTTCCTCGCGCGCGGCATGGTCCAGCGCATTGATCGACTGGTCCGCCGGGTGAAAGCTTTCGGCGGCGATGCCCTCGGCAAGGATGATCTGGTGACGGTCAAACAGCAGATGCCAGTATTCCACGCAGTCGCAGGGTTCGGACCGAATGCGCCTTCCGTCGATCAGGTGTTTTGCGGCGACCAGAACCTCCCTCTCGCCGAACAGCAATTCGGCGCGTGGCCCGTCGATCAGCAGCCGATGCTGCGGCGAGACCCGCAACCGGCGGCGATTGCCCAGAACACCCTTGCCGATCACCACAGG
>NZ_MNBL01000149.1 GCF_001879695.1 Nioella sediminis | reverse complement strand
TGGAACTGATCCGCCGTGATGCCCCCGATGGCCCGCTGATACACCTGCACGGAACTCATGTGCGCGGCGGGATCACAGACCGGCTATCAGCAGAGGGGTTCAGCATTGTGGGCCACGCTGTTTATGATCAACGCAATCTCCCCTTGAGTGCAGGCGCGCTCGCGGCCCTCTCGGGCCCTCGCCGCGTGATCGTGCCGCTTTTCTCGCCCCGCAGCGCGGCCTTGTTCGCGGCAGACCTGCCAGCCGGCGCCAACCCCGACCTGATCTGCATCAGCGATGCCACACGGGCGGCCCTGCCCAAACCTCTGCGCCGTACAGCCATCGTCTCCGATGCCCCGACCGGCGCGGCCATGCTCAAAGCGCTGGCGAGACAACTTAGCCCCTAGCCCTCGCAGGTGCGCCCATGCGAACCTATCTGTGACTCGGCGCTGCACCGGACGGGAGTCTGTGGCGCATATTGAATAAATTGAAGGAAATAGATGGTGGCCGACCCGAACACGACCCCTCAGGAAACCGACGAAACCCAGGACGACGCCGCTCTGGAAGAGGCCAACACCGACGCCGATGAAACGGTGACGGATGCCGAGATCGTGGAAGACCCCGCCCCCGTCGAAGAGCCTTCCGTCGCGGAACCCGCCCCGCAGCCACCCACAGCCGAACCGCGTCGCGGACCCGGCTTCGTGCCGCTGGTTCTGGGCGGTGTCGTGGCCGCCGGGTTGGGCTATGGCGCGGCTTTCATGGGGTTTGCGCCCACCACCCAGGACAACAGCGCGACCGAAACGGCGCTGGCCGCAATTCAAACCTCACTCGATGAACAGGCCGGGGCGCTCTCGGCCCTGACCACCCGCGCCGCCGCACTGGAAGGGCAGATAGAGGCCATCCCACCCGCCCCCGAGGCGGTGGATCTTGGCCCGCTTTCCGAACAGATCGCCGCGCTTGGCGCAAGGATTGACGCAACCGGCAGCCAGATCACCGGCCTGACCGACCGGATCGCCTATCTGGAAACCCTGCCGCTTGGCGAAGGCGGGGAAGGCGCAGATAACTCCGCCGCCGTGGCCGCCGCCGTGGCGCAGCTTCAGGCCGCGTTGCAGGAACAATCGGCCAGCCTGGCGGAACAGCAGGCCGCGAATGCCGCGATGGCCGAGCAACTCGCCGCCGCTGCCGCCGCCGCCGAAGAACGCATCGCCGCCGCCGAAGCCCGGGCCGAGGCCCGCGTGGGCAGTGCCACGGCGCAGGCGGCGCTTGGCCAGTTGCGCATCGCCGTAGCCACCGGCGCGCCCTTCGCGGGCGCTCTGGCGGATGTCGTGGATGGGGCTGGCGTGGACATGCCAGAGGCGCTGACCGCCGCCGCCGAAACCGGCGTTCCTACGATGGAGGAACTGCAATCCAGCTTCCCCGCCGCCGCCCGCGCCGCGCTGCCCATTGCCATTCGGGAAACCGCCGGCGAGGGAGCGATGAACCGCGTCACCGCATTCCTGCAAAGCCAGGTCGGGGGCCGGTCGCTGGAACCGCAGGAAGGCGACAGCGCCGATGCGGTCCTGTCCCGCGCCGAGGCCGCTCTGCGCGCCGGAGATCTTGCTGGCACCGTCGCCGAACTGTCGACCCTGCCCGCCGACGCGCAAGCGGTCATGGCGGACTGGACGGCGTCCGCACAGATGCGCATCGACGCGATGGAGGCGATGGACAGCTTCGCCGCCGCGCTTGATGCCGCGAATTGAGGGGGACCGATATGCTTCTCTGGTCCGTCCTGAAAATCATCATTTTCCTGACCGTCGTGGTCGCGGCGGCCTTCGGCGTCGGTTACCTGCTGGAAACCGAATCCATGCTGCTGATCACCGTGGCAGGCCGCGAATTCGCGTTGACCCCTCTGTCGGGGGTGGTTGCCGCCGTGCTTCTTTTGCTGCTGGTCTATGTGGCGCTCAAGCTGCTTGGTCTTCTTGTCGCCACCATCCGCTTCCTCAACGGCGATGAGACCGCGATTTCCCGCTACTTCAACCGGCGCGCCGAGCGGAAGGGCTATCAGGCCCTGTCCGAAGGTATGCTGGCGCTCGCCTCTGGTGAGGGGCGACTGGCCATTCGCAAGGCGGAACGCGCCGAGGGCTACCTGAAACGGCCCGAGCTGACCAATCTGCTTGTGGCCCAAGCCGCCGAGATGGCGGGCGATACCGCCAAGGCAACCGAGACCTACAAGCGGCTTCTGGCTGATGACACGACCCGCTTCGTGGGCATTCGCGGCCTGATGAAGCAAAAGCTGGATGCCGGGGATACCGATACGGCGCTGAAACTGGCCGAGAAAGCCTTTGCCCTGCGCCCTCAGCATCACGAAGTTCAGGACACGCTGCTGACCCTGCAGGCCGGGCACGAGGACTGGGCCGGGGCGCGCAAGACCCTCGCCGCCAAACTCAAGGCGGGCGCCCTGCCCCGCGATGTCCATAAACGCCGCGACGCGGTGCTGGCCCTTGCCGATGCCCGCGACGCACTGGCCGAGGGCAAGATCGACACCGCCAGCAAGGAGGCCACCGAGGCCAACCGCCTGTCCCCCGATCTGGTGCCCGCCGCCGTTATGGCCGCGCGCATGGCAATCCAGGAGGGCAAGCCCAAGGTCGCGACGCGCGTGATCCGCAAGGCCTGGGACGCCGCCCCGCATCCCGATCTGGCCGCCGCCTTCGCCAGCATCGAACCCGAGGAAACCCCCGCCGCCCGCATCAAACGCTTCCGCGTGCTGCTGGCCAAGCACCCCGCCGATGCGGAGGTCAAGCTGCTGGAGGCGGAATTGCACATCGCGGCAGAGGATTACGCCGCCGCCCGCAAGGCCCTTGGCGATTTGCCAGAAACCGCCCCCACGGCCCGGTCGCTGACCATCATGGCCGCTATCGAACGAGGGGAAGGCAGCGAGGACCGCGTGGTACGCGGCTGGCTGGCCAAGGCGGTTACCGCCTCTCGCGGCCCGCAATGGACCTGCGAGAATTGCGGCCATGTCCACGCCACCTGGCAGCCGGTCTGCGAACATTGCGGCAGCTTCGATACGCTCGCATGGGCCGAGGCCCCGCAAAGCGAGTCGGCCTTCGCCGGAACCGCCCAGATGCTGCCTCTGATCGTGGGCGCGCTGGAAGACCGCCGGGACGATCCCGAAATCGAAGACCCTGAACCGGAGGTTGTCGACGCCGAGCCGGTCGATGACACCCCCGAGGTCACGGAAGACATGGCGGAAGAAAACGACCCGCATGCCCCCGGCCATGTATTGCCCGACATGGGCGAAGTTTCCAACGACGCGGAAACCTCCGAACCGGCGCGTACAGCCGCAAATTAGGACTGTTCAAGCGCGGGCAGGCTTGCTAAGAGCCAGCCCGCGTGCCGATGTAGCTCAGCTGGTAGAGCAACGCATTCGTAATTAGCGGGTCCGCTCGCAAACTACGTTTGATACCAGTTCGTTAGGCGCGGCGCGCTGTAACTAGTAGGGCCATAGTAGGGCCGCGACAGAGAAGGATGCCGCTGTAGCTCAGCTGGTAGAGCACGTCATTCGTAATGATGGGGTCGGGGGTTCGAGTCCCTTCAGCGGCACCATACTTCTCTTTCTAAACAATAGCTTAATCGACTTCCAGTAACTTCTTTGAATGGTGGCGATAGCTAACGCGTTCACCGCCCAACATCTGCAGCAGATTGTCCAACCCAAGACAAAAAGTTGGTTCCACACGCATGCCCTTTTTAGCAGTAGAGCGGAGCGTACCGAGAAAGTCGTATTACGTTTGTACTGTGCGGTTTGACCCAAGTCGTGGGGAGAGTGACCGACTGGCCGTAGTCATTATACCTCACCCATTTGCCATTCTTGTGTTCTGCCAAACGGATACTATCGCCAGCTTTGAATACCACCATGCGGTCTAGAGGGTTAGGCCCTTCATTTGATGCATAGCCTTGTTGGTTCCCCATCCTGTATATTTGAACAGCCAATATGGTAAACCCTGCACGCTTGGCCTGGCGCGCCCTCAGACTGCTGTGGACAGGGACACACCCCATATCCAATCAGTGCTTCACTAGGACTTCATTCTGAAAAAGAGAATAGCTTGCCGAAAGAGAGAATGGTCTGGCTTTTCCGGCGCAACTAACCGAGGGAAAACAACTGCTCAAAGGCCAGGAAAGGCACTTGTGCCGTCTCCCAGCTACCACTCCGTCTGTTTTCAGGGACGTGAGGCCTCATGTCTTCGACACAGATAACAGCGAGCCGCGTTTTGTGCGATGCGGTGTTCCAAAGATGAAAGCAATAACGCTCTGATTTGTCAGCCGTTTCCCACTCATTTCGCGTGAGGTACAAGGTCGCTTCACCCAGCGGTCTTTCGGAGCACTTGCACTCGATTTTCATCGGCGCGGGGTCACTTGCAGATGCGATTGAAAGAAGATCGTAACCAAATTCATCGCTATCCAATGCGACCCATCTGGGCTTCTTTCCGGTTCGCTTCGTCTCATACAACAAGCTTAGTCTCTCGCCTGTTCTGCCAACTTCAGTCCGGTTCCTGTCTTTGTCGCCGCGAACGCGATCCGCTACATCATCCCAGAAACGGACTACTTCATCGTTCTCGCCCTCGGCTAACTCTGCTTCATGGAGCAGCTGCGATATCTCAGGTGGAGCCTGGAGTAGAACATGGATTCGACCGCGGCGTGCCAATTGCAGCCAAGGATCTTGTCTCAAGAAGAAATAGTCGGTGAGCAAGAAGCGCAGCTGTTCAGTTGCATGGTTTAGCTCCAGACATTCTTGTCCACGGTGGGCAATCGAGACGCTCCCATCGGAATCCTCTTTGATCCAGCCGAGCGCACTTACGTTTTCCAAAACAGTCTGAGCGCTTGCAGAGGAAAATCGTAGGCTCTTGAGCTCGGACACCGACATGTTCTGTTCGCTAATTTCAGCGAGAAAATCGATGCATGCATAAGCTGTGCTAGGGGTAAGTAGTGCAGGACTCATTTGGGGCTCAGGGCCTCGACAAGAGCCTCAACATCTCCTTTGTCTAGGCCCGCACTGTCTACTTCCTGCTCCATCTCTTCTGATTCCCAAACAGGGGAGATGTTTAGTGAGTGATCTCGCAGGACTTGAGCCATTGCCGATACCTTGCTCTCGAGGCGAAGCCTAACTGTCTCATCAACTGTACCTTCGCACTCGACAACTTCGAGAGAGGTCGCCGTACCAGGCGGAAGACCTAGCCTGTGAATCCGATCTTCCGATTGTAGGTATTGAGCAGCATTAAAATTGCGATCGAGATAAATCGCGTGGTGGCAGACACGATGGAGACTAATTCCCTCGCTAGCAGCAGCTGGGTTAGCGATCATAACCTGAGCGTTAGCGTCGTCATGAAACTTCTTAATCTTCCCTTCCCTAGTGTCTTCGTCTTCGTCACTCCCAGCATCGACTCCACCGTGAATGTAAACGGCTCCAAGGTCACGAAGGCACTCTGAGAGATATTCCACGTTCTTCACAAACGAAGACCAAATCAAAACCTTATGGCCCTGCTTAGTGAGGTCTCTTGTTCTGCTTATTACGTACCTGATCTTCGGGCCTTCTCCCTCGCTCAACGCATGAGCTAGCTCGGAGGCGTACCGAAACTCTGGTTTGTCAGCGAGTAACGCAGGATTCGAGACAAATTGCAGAACCGTTGCGACGGAACGTCCAAATCTACGCAGAGCAACCTTAGTGCTATCGGTAAGCGCGCGTTCAGCCTCTCGCGCCAACTCACTTTTCAACAGTAAGTACAGTTTTTCCTGATAGGGATCCATGGGAAGACGGGTCACCTTCCTCGTAACGGCTGGCAGACCGAGCTCATCTTTTGTGGTTCTAACGTAAACCTTCTGGATACGCTCCACGACGTTCTCGGGTGACGCGCTTATCTCGGGGAAAAGAAATCTAAATTGAGGCACCAGGTCGTCGGTAGATTGTGGCATTGGGGTGCCACTCAATATCATTTTCCCCTTTGGCAAATGCGATATCTTCAGAATAGCTTGTGATTGCTGGCTTTCGATATTCTTGATGCGGTGACTCTCATCAAGAAAGACAAACGGTCTTGTCTTGCTGATGTACTCGGAAACCCTATCTCGCACTCGTACTAGCTGCTGATATCCGATAAGCATGAGCTTTGGGTTGTCCGACAGTTGCCGAGCGATTTGATCCGTCTTTCGGAGCCTCACAAACCGTTCAGAACGAGTAGGAAAGCACTGTAGGTACTGCTCATCCCAAGCCGCAAATGCGTTCTTGGGTGCGACGACGAGAAGTCCATCGTCTCTATCAGCACTTAGTGCATAGAATGCTAGTGCTTCGGTCGTCTTACCAGCCCCAGGTACAGAAAAGGATGCTCCGCTAGATCTCGCTAGCAGTTTGGCAACATTCCGAACCTGTTCTGGGGTCAGCGTTCGTTCAAAACCCACCGCTTCGAGGCGTTCCTTGAGCTCCCTTTCGCTTAGGTCTTGTGTTGCTTCGGAGAGGAAGCTCTCCTGCATTTTGCGAGAATGATTTAGCCGCTCAACAGCCTCACCAGATATCCCGAAGTCTTGGCCAGCCTTCAAGCCAAAGGCAGAGATCACGCTAAGCACTTCGCCGCGAACCGCAAGAAAAGTCCACCAGGGCAAGGTAAGTGCATTCGAACTACTGAATTCAGCCGAATCGGACGCCTCCAAGCAAATCGATACGATCAGCTTCTGCCACTTCTCCCGTGTATCATCGTCGGACCAGCGAAGAACAGCGAGTTCGTCCTTTTCTACGTAATCAAAAGAAAGCAACTTAGTTTTTCCGTTGCTCTATGAACTCACGAATGCGCGCAATGGACGCCTCCATTGCGTCCAATTGCTTCTCAGCGCCCTCGATTTCCGCTTCCGGTGTGAGGCCCAAGTTTAAAGCATCGTTCAGTGCCGTCCGCGATTTGTGCAGCTGCTTTACGAAGTACTTAGCCTTAGCTTCTTCGCTAATCTTTTCCTTCTCGGTTTTCAGTGTTTCTACGATCACATCCTGCGCCTTACTAATCGCTGCGGGAGATGCGAATATGTTTGCGACTAACTCCATGTCACTGGTTTCAGTCGGAGTGCTCTCACCGCCGCCAAAGGCCAGCAGTGCTTGATCGTCGGTGTCTTTGGCGTCGGTGTCTGAAAACTCCAACCTAAGCTCATCTTTGACTGAACTCAGGTGCTTCCCAAGTTTTGGAATGAAGGTGTATAATCTCTCTTCGGCGGCGTCGGGGTCGTCTATGTAGTGAAACGCAAGCTCCTTCAGAACTTCACGATCTGCAAGGCTTTTTTGTTCCTTCATCGTCTTGTTCAAGCGCTTGAATGTGTGCTCTGTTTCATTCAGAAGCGACCACATGTTTCTTTTGTCTCTGGATGAGAGGTATTCAGCCCCTAGGTCTCTGATTTCAAATAGTTCTTCAATCTCTTTCTTCTTCTTTCTGTATTGCCGGGAGAGTTCGGTTGTGGTGTAACCAAACTTTCTCTGCTTCTCCTTGAACATCTTGGCCTCAGCGTGCCACGTGTAGTCACTCCGGATATCTTTCTCGATCTGAAGACGTGATTCTATAGCGTCGAGTTCTTTGTCCTCGCATTTTGGCAAGACCACTACGTCTACATGGCTAAAGTGCGAGTACTTTTTTTGATCTGAGTAGTACAATTCTCGCCAACTACATAGACGGCGGTTGCCGTTGATCACAAATCCATTTTCATCCAGAAGGATCGGCTCAACTTGCTTATTCGTGGGATCACGAAACTTTTCAGAAAGCCCTTCTTCACCAATCATTTCACTCAAGATTTGGTGCTGAGCCTCCTGAAGAGTATACAGCTCCGGGTCACCATCAGTGAAAAAGTTCTCATCTTTTCCATTAACAACAACCCATTCCTCTTGAATTGATGATGTTCTACCATTTGCAATTCTATATTTAGGGAGGCCAATCTCTACTCGGAGAATGGGTAGACTGATTGTCTGCCCCTTAAAGTTCTCAATTCGATGAGAATCCCGGCCTTTCTCTTTGGCCTCTTTAGTGAGATCAGAGAAAGATTGTCGCCTAGTCGGAAGTGGCCATCCAAATTTCTTCTCTGCCAGGGATGATCTCTCTATCTCATTCATTATTCAGCCTCACTGAAATGAAACAATGACTATGGGCATATGGATGACCTTGCGAAAAATTACCAACTCTCCCTCGAGTCGGTCTGAATTGGCGAGATTATCACCCAAAATTCGAGCAGCAACCGCCGTCGGCAGTATGAGTACGCCCACATCAATTAAGCCGTCCAAGTACATTTGTTGGAGCTTTATTAGATCAGCGTACATTCTTGACATGTTGCCTGCAGTCTGGATGCCAAGTCCGATACGGTTTTTCTGCGAAGCGATCGTGATCTTGGATCCGTGAGCCACTTGCACCTTATCGGTCCAACCTTGATCTTTCAGTCTATCCAATACCTCATTTCGGAGATCCGTTCCATAGCCTCTCTCTATTGGGGTTTTGCAGTGTTTTATGGCAGCGAGAATCTCGTCCTGCTCCGCAGAAGATAGGGCCTCACTGCCCCCGAGATGAGAGTATTGATGCGTTTCCATCGACCTATGTAGCTCTTTTCACTGATGTCTATCCAAGAATACACACCGCTGGGTGAAACGCCATCCCTGGATTGTCAGCTAACGAGGCACACTACTCAACGTAGATTGGAGTCCTCGGCACATTGGCTTTGGGCAACTAAGATTGACCTTCGGTAGAAGCAGCGAGCTCTCTTGTGTTGGGTTCGAAGTTGCCAAAAGCGGCCATCCTGATAGCGTGCGGCCCTCTAGTCCAGGTAGGAAGTCCCGTTGTGAAGCGCGCAGAGAACAGTGGTGTACGGCTTAGCTCGGCAGATGCCGCGATCGTCAAGGGTATGCTGATCAGAGGTGATCGACAGCATGACATCGCCTCTTGGTTCGGAGTTAACGGAGGGCGAATTGGCGAAATCAGCAAGGGCCATAAGTTCTTCGATGTTCCGCCTCAAACAAGTGGACTGCCACGGCCAGGACCTTACATGTCTGGAAAGGCATCAGACTCCTTAGTTGGTGAGTGTCGGAGACTTAGAAGCAAGGTACGCAAGCTACTTTCCGATTGCTCTTTGGGCCCGGAGGCAAAATCCATCGTAACCAGCATGATGGAGCAACTGAACGGGATCATCGATGAGTAAACGGCGTCTGGAGTATGTAACACGCCGCTTCATCGAGCGGGCGTCCGCCCGTGCCTCGGAGAGCGAGGGTGGTGTACATCTTGTGCTCTCAGTTGTATTTACTGGATCTTCTTGTGGTAGCGTGCTAAAATCTGAAAAACTTAGGATTGAGGGGGCCGAGTGCGGGTTATTGATTTATACGCAGGTGTGGGGGGCTGGTCGGTAGGCCTAAAGCTCGCTGGCTTCGATATCGTCAGGTCGTATGAATGGTGGCAAGCAGCTGCAAATACTCATCGGGCCAACTGTGGTTCAACGGTTGAGGTAATCGATATAAGAACGTTGGACACGAGCACCTTACCCAAGGACATTGATCTCGTAGTCGGAAGCCCACCATGCACACAGTTCTCATACTCCAATCGTGGCGGTTCCGGTGATGTGGAGGACGGACTGCTAGACATCGCAAAATTTTTGAGCGTGGTTAGGGCCTGCAAACCCAAGGCCTGGGCCTTTGAAAACGTGCCTCGTGTTAAGTCAGTACTTGAAAAAGAGATATTACCAGGCGGTGCGTTGAATAGTTTTGCTGATCTGTTTGATGACGCCAAAGTTGAGGTATTTGATTTCGCAGATTTTGGTCTCCCTCAACGCCGTAGGCGCTGCATTGCAGGTAACTTCGATTTCAATCTCCTAGCGTCTTATTCTCGAAAATCGAACCACCCAACTCTAGGGGACGTTGTTTCTAGACTAAGCATTGGCCGTGAGCCCATCTTCAAAGACTCTTCAAAAAATACAGTAACAGATAATGATCCAGAGGAGCCGTTAAATTGGGAGGAACAGCGCTTCAATAGCGACATGAAGGTGGCACATCCAGTTTACAACGGTATGCCCTTCCCTGACCCACTCGATCGATCGAGTAGAACAGTAACCGCGACATGTACCAGAGTTTCGCGCGAGAGCCTTATCATCAAAGATGATAAGACCGGAGGATACCGCAGACTGTCAGTGCGAGAAAGAGCTTCGCTACAAAGTTTCCCAGTCAACTTTCAATTTCTTGGCTCAAGCCACTCTCAAAAATTGAAAATGATTGGGAACGCTATCCCACCGCTCTTTACCTATATGATAGGCGAAGCGGTAAAAGGTACGCCCAAGGATAAGCTAATTCCAGCAGAAGAGCTTGACGCGAATTCTCTGATATCCACCACTGATAGTATTCTCACCAAACCCGACAATTCTGGGAGGGCGTATCCCGAGAATAGGCGGTTTAGATTCAGCATTCCTAATTTACGCTTTAAGAGTGGAACACGCTTTGAGCTTGCTAACATTGACGGACCAATGAGTTGGGCAGTGTGTTTTTACTTTGGGGACTCCAAGAGAATACAAAAGCGGCAATTCACGCTGAGCGATGTTGACTCCTCTGCTCGTGACTGCTCGTTAGATTTACGCGAGTTACTCAAATCGACAATGGATGAATTGAGAAAGTATGACTTCTGGGATGAGATAGCGGGTCTTCAGGAGACTTGGAGCCACCGTTCTAATGGGCTCCATCCTTTCAGTTTGATTGATGCATTTGGCGATTTTGCTGAACGACATGCACAGAGCGACGCATGGACTTCGCTGGATGAGGATGACGTAAAGAGATACGTGACATCGATTGTATATTCGAATGACACCATCCAAGGATTGGCAACCCAAAAAATTGAGAACTATGCAACAATGATTGCCATTGGTTCATTAGTCGCTGCTCTCGCGAACCAAGAGTTTTCGAAAGTTTTTCAACCTGTTGCCGTCTAATTGCCGATGTCGTATTTTCGCATGGACGCCTTCCTTTTGACCGCTTCGGTGACATATTGAGCACTATAAACAACAGTCCTCATCCTGACCTTTTCACGATTTGCTCGTCATTCTCGGTCGCGTTTGTTTGGTTCTGTAAATGTAGACTGTTTTTATGAACTTCATTTTCTACGATACAGAGACCACCGGCACGGACACTGCGTTCGACCAGATTCTGCAATTCGCAGCGATCCTTACCGATGCCGAACTAAACGAGCTCGACCGCTTCGAAACTCGCTGCCGTCTTCTACCTCATGTGATCCCAGCACCAGGAGCTTTGCTTGCCACGCGCGTCACACCTACAATGCTGACCGATCCTAGCCTGCCATCGCACTACGAAATGATGCTGCAGATCGCTGAGAAGCTGCGCGCGTGGTCTCCTGCGATCTTCACCGGCTATAACACCCTTTCTTTCGACGAACCCTTGCTGCGTCAGGCCTTCTACCAAACACTACAGCCGGTCTACCTCACAAACACCAACGGCAATCAACGGGCGGATGTACTGCGCCTGGCCCAGGCCACAGCTGCATTGGCGCCCAACGCCATGGTTGTTCCCATCAGCGCCAAGGGCAAGCCGACTTTGCGCCTTGATACCTTGGCACCAGCAAACGGGTTCGCACACGAAAACGCCCATGACGCTTTGGCAGATGTCGAAGCCACCATCTACATGGCGCAACTGATCCGCGACCGCGCGCCCTCAATTTGGAATTCTTTGTTGCCTCTGGTGGACAAGGGCGAGGTTGCGGCCCACCTGAGCTCCGGTGCGCCCAAGTGCATCGTTGAGTATCACATGGGGATTCCGTCCATTCGAGCCGTGGTCGGCTGTGGACATCACCCGAAGAATCCAACCATGATGGCTGCCTTTGTTTTGCGTCGAGACCCTGCAGAAGTTTTAAACTTGAGCGAGGCAGACCTTGTGGAAGAAACGAAGGGGCCCAATCGAGCGCTCCGCACTATCTACTCAAACAAAATGCCAGCGGTGATCGACACAGCCCTCGCGCCAGACCTGCCAGCCGTTATTGGCTTACCGATGGCTGAGATCGTCCGCCGGGCCGCTGTGGTGTCCGCTGACGGCCAATTTGCTGCACGGGTATGCAGGGCGATGGAACGGCGCTACCCGCCCTTCGAGCCTGCCCAGATTGTCGAGCAGCGGATGTATGAGGGTTTTCCAAGCCGCGCTGACGAAGACCGAATGCAGGCGTTCCACAAAGCGGAGTGGCCCGAACGTGCCGAAGTAGCCGAAGTCTTCGAGGACGACAGATTCCGCGAACTGGCGCGGCGGCTCGTATTTGTGAATGCCCCAGAGTTCATGCCGACCGCGCGACGCGACCAGTTGCAAACTTGGCTGAACAACCGCCGACACGGCCGTGAGGGTGTCGAAGCCGGGCGGACTCTGGCGGACGCAATGTCAGACCTGGAAAAAGTCGAAACAGAATACCCAGCTAGCAGTGAACCAATTGCCGCCATAAAGATCTGGTTGGAAACACTCTGAGTACCCTCAACCTTTCGGGCCATTGTCCGGGTGGTAGCCCCTGCCTTTTGCGTTGCCCTGAGGCCAAAACCAAACCCGGTAAACCCGTCAAACCCGGGCACGAATTCATGCTCTAGGTTTGACAGTTTTTAGCGGTGAACGGCCCTTTTGATCAGAACGGAAATTCCATGTCAGCCTCCATGTCATCGGGTACATCCGGAACATAGCTGCCAACAAACTCTACGCGATACCGTTTTGATCCCTTTGAATCGGCATAGCTGCGCAGTACTCGATCTCCAACAATCCGATCCTTGTGCTTCAACAGCAGCCGACCAATGCTCTTGGTGTTGAACTGGCCATTTCGCGTCATGGCAACCAAAGCCCCATAGAGTTCTTTGATTTCAGGAGAACTGGCCTCCTCCGCCATTGCACCGATTTCAGCAAGGCCGTGCTCCCGGTCGCCCAGCGCTGCGACCCAGGCATCCAAGAGGCCCGCAAGCTCGGACTTCATTGGATCATCCAGCATGATTCTCTCACGCGTCACCGCTGGATCAGGCAAGCCCAACCAGAGCAACGCGTCCCTCACCAGGTTCCATTCCCGAAACGACCCGATAGGTGTCGACTGTTTGGGGCGGCCCGCCGCAATATAGGCGCGCAGAATAGTCAGACCTGCGGCCACCAATTGTGTTCGGTTTTCTGCGGCTTCCTCCCGTGGATCAAAGTCATGTTCGACCAGGTCAGGCCGTTCTGTTTGCGGGTCCAGGCGGCAGACCAGCGTGCGCCGCCCCATGTCTCCAGCTACCTCAAGGTTGTTCCCGGTGGCCATGAACAGCGCGTTGGTTGGGGTTTTAGCAACTTCGGATTTCCCAAGGATGCGGGCGCCCCATTCTTCTGTTGTCAGCACAGTACAGAGCGAGTCGCCACTTATGGGGCGATCACAGTTGTCGATGACGACAATGCCGTCGCCGGCCATCAAGACCGCACCAATCCGTTTCTCGTCTTCTTCTTCTGTTTTACCTTGAGATATGATCGTGGGCGAATGACCGTAGGCCATGATCCCGATGGTTGCTGCAACGTAGGTTTTTCCGCTCCCAGCAGTTGGCGCATCTAGTGCGAAGAGGGGCGCTGTCCTCAGCGATCTGCGAATAAAGGCGGTGAGCGTAGCTGCGAGCAAGACGCTCTTGTCGACAGGTTCAGCAAAACGGAAATCCCGAAACGGTCGCCACAGAGCATGAAGTGCCTCCATGGCTTCCTCTTTTGAAGGTGCTTCAGGAACCGGGTCGAATACTGCATCTCCAGGATCGTAGAGCAGGCCAGATTCATAATCGTAGCCGGGTGTCTGAAGAATCGATCCATCCGCGCGCAGCGTGGGCGTGGAGATGATTCCATTGAGTACGGGGACACGCCATTCACCTACGCGTGCGATGTAGGTTGCCGCGTGATCGACCGGTGGGTTGATCGGTTTGGATCCCTCCTTGGTGGGTCGTTCCCAATTTGCGATGCGCGCGAACTGTTCACGAAGCCATGCCGTGACGACGCGTGTCAGCACAAGTGCACCCCCAGAGCGCTTTACCCCGTCTTCGCCAATAGAACGCGGCAAGCGGCTCACGCGGACCAAATTCTCGCCGCGTTGGTAGACGCCAGAGTCGGACTTGATGAGCAGGTCCTCGATTTCGTCGATTTCGTACGGTTGGCTACCTGGTTCCACGAGAATAGTCGGCTTACCGTCTCTCGCGAAACGCCCGGCCGGCCCAGCGCCCGAAAGCCCCAGCCACTTGCGCAAGGTACCTTCGAGGCTTTCGATTTCCAGGCGTTCGCAGAGCTCAGGAAGCCCCCAGGCTGGTTCGTCATTTTGGATTTTGTCTCGAGAGGTTGCTGCCTTTCCGCCTCGCTTTTCCGCCTCCTCGTCACCAGCTGCAGCAGCCAGGGTCACGACAAGCTGATCGACTTCCTCGTCTGAATATCCGGCCCGGACCAGTACGCCAGTCAGTGCCAAACACACATTGTCACGGTCTCCTTGCACGCGGGGGTAATACCGCAATAGCACAGCCAGCGCGGCGCAGAGCCCACACCTCTTGACCAGGTCTTCGGCCGACACAGACGGGATTTTTGCAGGATCCCCCATCCATTTGACCGTTTCTCCTTCAGGATGCGTGGATGGCGGGAACATAGTCTGAGCTCCGTCGCTTCGAATTTCGAGAACGACGCTGCGGCCGAAGTCCAAGCTCTTCGCGGCCTTCGGGGGAATCTGAAACCGGGTACTCTTCATTGGGGTGGTCATCACCAGGCGATGGCTACGTGGAGAGCTCATACGCCCAAACGCGATAAAATCAGCAAAGATTTGATCAGCGATCGGGATTGCGTCGGCGATGTCCAAATCAATGTCTGCCAAGCCACCCGAGCGGGCGCCCAAGGCGATCCCAACGTTGCTGCCAGGCAAGAACGCTACTTCAATTTCCCCCTCCTCCCATTGACGGGGAGCGCCCCAGTTGGCGTCCGGCTTCTTTGAGTTGGGCGGGAGCCGCAAAGGCTCCCATCCCATTTTTAAGTATGCTTTCGCAGCCTCAGCGACGTTGGGTGAGGCAGAAAGAGTCGGAGAATTTTGCTCAGTCATCCCCGGCCTCCGAGTCCAAAAACCCATTTGCTAGTAGCCAGTCTTGGACGTCACCAAGAATGTAGAAAGTGTGCCCGAGGTCTTCACAATGCTTGGGACCCAATCCTACGACTCGCATGTTCTCCCAGTATGCTGCACTCGTCGCGGTGAGCTTTGGCAGGGTGCTGGCATGAATGAGGACTTTTTTCCGAATGGCATGAAAATCGATGCTCAAGCTTAACAAATCGGAAGTAACGCGAGGGGTCTCGGCAGCCGTCAAACTTTCCGTATTATGGTCTAAACTCTTTTTTGTATCGGGCATCACACAAGCTCCTGGGTTGGAATTTCGTGTGCAGCCAGCCAAGCATCGACATCAGCCCTGCGGTACCAGACGAGGTTGCGCACTTTGATGTACTGCGGGCCTTGGCCCCGCATGCGCATCTTTTCCCACGTGCTCTTGGATGTATCCGTGATCCAGGCAAGCTGTGCAGTGTTGAGAAGCGACAGACTCTCTTGTCTCTTGGCGTTGTTTTCAGGTTCAAATGCATGCCGCCCTTTCGAGCGGTATGAGCAGTTGAGTTTCAAATTTGTCATTTTGACAGTCCTTCCTTTTCGGTGAGGGGCGCAGCTCAGCGCGGCGCCACATCAAGCGGGTGCCTGATGTGAAGAAGGATCGCCTTTTGGCCTTGAAGCAGCATTCCGGAAGGCTGCTGGGACCGTGTGTACATTTCGGAGTTTTTGCAGGTGCTAATTCGGAAGAAGCTGCCGATGCCAATGCACTTGCCAATAGAGATTTGCCCGCCAGAGCGGTCATTAACTTACGAGCTACGATTGCCTGTTATGCGGCTGAGTTTTCGCTCTGGGTGGAAAGTTCGACTAGCTGCAAGATCCGGTCGGCCACGGCTTCCACCGGGCCCCTAAGCCGCTCGGGCTGGCTCACGATGTAACCGGCTGTCACGTCCCCTGAGAGGCGATGGTTCAGCAGGCGCTTCAACGCGTAGTGCGGCACGTCTAGACTTTCGGCAATGGTCACAAAGGTGCGGCGAAGGTCGTGCAATGTGAAGCTAACGCCGGATCGCTCTTCTACGCGCGCTGTGAATTTTTTTGTTTCGACGAGGTGCCCAGTTTTGCCTTTCCCAGGGAAAACCCAAGGGGAAGCGCCGGTCTCCTTCCGGCGCGCAATTAGTAGATCGACGATGAAGGCAGCAAGTGGAAGATCAAGCGGATCGCCATTCTTCGTTTTTGGAATGTGCAATGCACGGCCTTCGAGGTCGATGTAGTCCCACCGAAGGCTGGCAATCTCGTTTCTCCGCATTCCGGTAAACAGCGCCAGCAGTAAGAAGTCGCGCGAGTAGTTTGGTTCAGCCATTACTGCACACCACCAAGATGGAAATTCTTGAGCCGGAACCGCGCCGCGACGGCGCCGTTCAGGGAACCAAGCGCGAGCCAAGGTCAAGATGGCAACTGGGTTAGGCGGGAATTCCTCAAAAGCGGCTGCGTTGACGTTGTAGACGGACCTTAGATGTCGCATCGCGTTGTTTGCGGTGACCTGACCGTGTTCCTTTGCAATCCGCTGGTGTCGCTTCAGCACCATTTGCCGGGTGATCGAGGTTATCGGCGAACGTTTCCAGTCCTGGAGGTAAAGGTCTCGAGTGCGTTGATAGGCATCGACACTGCTCCTGGCCATCGCGGTTCTAGCCTCAAAGAATCGATCGAAGGCCTGCGCAAGCGTCACAGCCTCTTGTGCAACGCGGCGTTTTTCTTGGTTTGGGTCCACACCGCTCGCCATTTCACTGAGCGCCGCCAAACTACGACGCCGGGCTTCGTCCACGCTGAGCACATCCGCGCGGCCAAGCGTGATACGGCGTGTGCGTCGGTTAACCTGCCCCTCTACGAAGAAGACTTTCGAGTTCGAACCGACCCGGACTCCGAGGCCCCGCAGGGTTGTGTCCCGGTACAATTTCTGGCCGCGTTCTGTGTAGGGGAGCGCGTCAATCGCACGCTTAGTGAAATGCAGTTTTGTCATCGAGACCTCCATCTGGCCTCAACTCAAAGTAAGTCACGATTTTCGAAATTACAATCATTATCAGATACTTATCAGGTTTTGACTTGTGAGAAGTGACCTCTGGACAGACCAGATCAGTCTGATCCCGCCGGATTGAGAACAGGTTTCTCCGCCACCAACTACCGTTTTTGCAGATGACCTGGAGACCGTACCCAGAGGGCATAGTGGCGTCGAACAACCAGTGCTACTCGGCTTGCAAGCTGCGCCAACGACTGTTTGCGTCGGCTTCCGCCCCAAGTATCTTTTCGTCAAGTGTGTCGCGAAACTGGTCGAGAACAGCTGCACGGCTTTTGCAAGCCCCCATCAACTCTGTCTCAAGGGCATCGCTCATAAGATAAGCGTTGAGAAAGAAAGCCGCGGTATCTGCCTCAAACCGACTAGGCGGCACTCTATTGGCATCTATCCCAGACCGTACATGGGACATGTCCAACGGTGCTTCCCAAGCACCAAAGATTTCTTGGAGCAGACCGGGACTTACTTCTTCCCATGCCCAATAGTCGTT
Organism: Nioella sediminis; assembly: GCF_001879695.1. Taxonomy (GTDB): domain Bacteria; phylum Pseudomonadota; class Alphaproteobacteria; order Rhodobacterales; family Rhodobacteraceae; genus Nioella; species Nioella sediminis. The sequence continues at coordinate 18,644 of NZ_MNBL01000149.1, read as the reverse complement.
ACTGCAGCCATCGCGATATCTGGCATCGGGAATAATGAAGTCTGTGAGCCGAACGTGCTCAGCTTCCCGCCCGACTAAGCCAGCCCCATTGATCTCGAGAACTCCATCCGTTTCATCGAAGTAGACGCCTTTAAGAACCAATTCACCGTCCTTTTTCCCCCTAGCATCCAGCCTGCTACGAAACTCCAGCAATGGTCCCGGTTCACCGGTCCGACCGACGGGAGCGAGGGCCAGACGAACCTCAAGGGATATCAATGCGAAGATCTCAAGCTCCTCCCCGTTGCTGAGGTGGAGTTTTGCCGGGCTTTGTTCCGCAAGCGGCGTCGTCCCGAGCAGGACCGAAGGAATAGGTGGAAGTTCTCCAGGGTGAGCTTGGTAGCCAGCGAGGCCAGCCGAACATCCGACCATGTCGAGTGGCTGCTCTGCGCAAATAAGCCGATCCGTCTTGTGATCGTACTGGCCATTTCCCTGGGCCGCTTCCGTCCAATAAACGTCGATATTCGATTTCTTTGCCACGGCAACGCTCATAGCACGCAGCAGTTGGGCGAGGCGCGCCCATCTCTCTTCTTCCCAGCGTGTAAGAAATTCACGGTCTGCGCCGAATGTGCAGCCCTCAAACACCTGGCAGATAAATGGCGCCGATGACTCGTTGCGCAATGTGGCGATAGCTTCGGCTATCTCAAAATACTTCCCAGGCTTCTTAGCCAAACGCTTTCTACGCGAACTGCTGGCGTTTTCAGGAAGAGTGTAAGTATCGAGCCGCTTAGTTGAGTCAGTAGTGTTTCCTCCACCAAGGCCTGCCTTGTCCACCACATCCAACTTCTTCAGTTCGCCTGTGGCGCATACTTCCTCCAAGAGCTGGTGAAGATTGGATGCGGCACGCGCTTGGTCATCGGCAGAGAAAGCTTGGGCCTTGTCTCTTGCCGCTCGAAGAGCCGAGGCGCGTTTCTCCTTTGGAACCCGAGGAGAGTGCGCTGTGGCGCGTCCAGCTGTATTTGCCGTCGCACGGTCAGATGGATTCTGTGCTTTGTTCATTTTGGTGTTCTCCTTGGAAATCTGCACAGAAATTACCGGACGGGAAGCCCTTCTTCCTTCCGAATAAACGCGAAGAACGCAGCGGGATTTCGGAATAATGATGGTCAAATTTCGGAATTTGGAAACTTACAACACCTATCACTCGCATGCGTGCGCACGAGTAGGCAACGATGAGATCAGGGGTTAAACAGATACTTTCCTCCGATCCAAGAAAGTATAGTCCGAGCGCACCTCCAGCTTGATAGTTCAAGGATCCATGCATGGGGCGGGATTGCCCGGTTAACGAGGTTTAATGTTGCCAATAGTACTTGCGGCAACGGAAAAATAAGGGAATTCCTCCACCCTGCTGGAGCGTGTTCCGCACTCGCGAATTCACAATGGCGTCGTGATCAACGTTGCTTCTTGAGCAACCCAACAAGTTCCGGGATCGACAACCAAGGCCTTTTTGCGTGAATCATGCGATGGCAGTTGGCGCATACAAGGGCGAGGTCTGAAAGCTTTGTCTTGTCACCTGGCTTCATTTCCGAAACTGGCACCGTGTGGTGACACTCAATGAAGCCTTTCCCTCGATCGCCATAGGCCGCCGCAAAGTCGAAGTTGCATGCTTCGCAGTAGAGGCGCCCGTGCTTCTTTAAGAAATGCTTCTTTTTACTCTTGGCAATCTTTGTATCGCGCTCTCGGTAGCGGTGAAACCTGGTAACCAACGCCCCTTCAGCCGCCTCAGCCACCTCTGGTTCCCCAGCGTCTGCTGCACTTGCCCAAGGTGTGTTACCAAATTTCAATAACTTCAAAACTTCACGGATGGACCGCGCGGCGTTGGCCAGTTCTTCAGAGGAAAGGTCCCAAACTTCTTGTTCGACGGCGCGTAGCTTACGGCCTAGACCCTTGCCAACATACTGCGGGTCGTACTTTTTCAGCTCCATAAGCTTCATGTAGACACCGTTTGGATTGCGAAAGGTCTCGTCGCCACGCAGTCCTAGGCTTGAGGCGAGAGATCTGATCTCGTCCGCTAAGTCGATAAGTCTTTCATCCGTTTTTCCTGGAATTTGAGGAGCAAATTTCTTGTAGAATTCTGTCGCGAGGATCAGTTCATCTCGCGTCCACAGTGGATTTCTAATCTTCCCTTCGTGACCGGCCTCAAGTCCAATAAAGCGGTAGACGGAATCTCCGACCGTTTCCAAGAAAGACGGATAAAGGTCCTTGGCTCTCTGTGTGTTGTTGTGACTGAAATCACTTGGAAGAATGGAACTCGGGTTTCGTTCCGGGAACATTTTTCGATAGCGCTCATCGAACTGTGCCCGTGTGAAATGACCTTCAAATGACCGCGACACGTCATAGTGCTCTCGCTGAACCAGGCTCAGTTCGTCAACGGCCCAAACACGCTTGGTAGAAGCTTCCCTTTCGAAGGTCTGAAATCCCAATCTTTTCAAGACCCCAGCCGCCGCATCCTTGCCACCTGAAAATGCCGAGTTCGCTAGCGGCCCTATTTCCGGCAACGCGTAGCCGTGGGCCGCACCCACAATCGCCTTGGAGTCTAAGTCCTCGCCATCAATCCGAAGTAGGTAGCGAGTAGATTTCCCGAACCCGTACTTCTCAAGAAACGCAGTCTGCCCAATGGCGCGGTATTCTTCGACCGCCTTGAGCACGGAGGCTTTGGTTACATCTGAAAGTGCCATGTGTTCACGCTTGCAGAGGGCGCCGAATTGTTCAACCAACTGTTGTGAAGGAATGGCACTACTTCCATATTTCAAAGACTGGCCTCCAACTCTGTCTGAACGGGATCGCCCAGAGGTCGGCTTTGACTGAGACCCGTCGATGGGGTGGGGTCACCCTGGGACTTGTATTGGTCAATGGGTTGGGCGCAGCGGGCCAAATGTAGGGAGCAGACGCGCCTTGGAGCGTTTGGAGTAGAAGAGATTATGCAAAACGAGTTCTTAAACCTCGGCCCGCAGACAGCAAGAGCAACCATCCTGTTTGCCCACGGCGCCGGTGCGCCGATGGACTCTCCAGCCATGACAGCAATCGCGGGTGCATTGGCTGAACAGAGTCTCAGAGTTGTCCGGTTTGAGTTTTCCTACATGGCTGCTCGCCGAACTGAAGGCAGCCGGAAACCCCCACCACGCGCTGAAAAACTGATCTCGGAGTACCTAGACGCAATCGAGGCGCTCGATGTCGATGGCCCGCTGATCATAGGTGGGAAGTCTATGGGTGGGCGCGTTGCCAGTATGGTTGCGGATGAGCTGTTTAAGGCGGATCGTATCGCCGGGTTACTCTGCGTGGGCTACCCATTTCACCCGATTGGGAAGCCTGAGATACTTCGCACTGAGCACCTGCAACACCTGCAAACGCCAACCCTGATCTGTCAGGGGACCCGCGACCAGTTTGGCTCGAAGGATGAAGTCAGTGGGTATGAGATTTCCTCGGCAATCCAGATGAAGTGGTTTGAAGACGGCGATCACGATCTGAAGCCACGCAAGCGCATCTCTGATTTCACGCATGCGGATCACATCACATCAATGGGCGTAACTGTTTCAGCATGGGTCGAAGGTCTTGTTGGCTAGAGACGCCTTAGCCCGGCGGGTTTACCGTGTTTGCAGGGTTTGGTTGGGCCACTTGCAGCGCGTAGCCAATATTTAACATAAGGGCGCTTACACGTTTCTTGACTTCTGAGTCTCTACCTAGTTTCAGGAAGTTTCCGAGCTTCATTCGTACCAAGAAGACGTATCGACTTCATAAGTGGCATTCTTAAGCTTTGAAAAGTCGCTGACGTCGGCTTCGAATCTCGCTTGGAAAGGAAATGAGTCTCCGATACTCGCCCCTTCGCCCCTCCTTCGATCTCCTCCTGAGCCATAATTCAGTTCTACTTCCACCCATCCCTCCGCTCGAAAAAATACGGCATTATGCGTTATCTTCTCAACGTAGACCCTCTCCACTTCCGAATGCTCTGCTCTGGTATGGGTGGACAGAATATCAAGCTCACTGAAGACCTCGTGCAAAAAGGTATCAAACGTATGGGCGCTCACATGTTCAATTATCGCGTTGCAAAATTCGCACCGTGCATCATGAACGAGATCAACTAGCGTAGCGAAGTCGCCAACCGTTCGGTAGGCAATTTCCACAGCTTCGTGCTGGTCTTCGACAAGTGTGTCTGGGCGCACGTGTGTTAGTTTGCTGAGCTCATCGATAGTTTCCATGAGTTCTTTGAGAAATTCCCCTTCGATCGCTTTGTTGTCGGGCAATTTCGAAGCTTCAATTCCACCTCGGATGGCATACTGCATTCTTTGTTTTCGGGACGGCTTTCCGTTGGGGGTTAATGGTTTAAACCAGCTGCATTTTTCGACTTCATCATCTGGCGCCAACTTGTGTAGCAGGTACCCCATAAGCTCACGCATCGCTAAGGCGAAAAGGTGAACTCGAGCAGGATTGTCTTCGGACAAAAGGACCCGGAGGGCGCCATCCATGAGAGTATCGGCAAACGGATCATTCAATCGCGCCCTCAGATCGCCAGCGAGAGTTGTGAGTTCGTCCGTGCGGGTCACTTCAGATCCAGTGGCTAGTGTGAAAGATGAGAAACGGAATACACGAATAAGCTGCCTCAACCAGTTCGCCACGGTTTGCTCCAGGAGTACTCGGCGCCGTCGCTCAATGCAGCGCTATTTGTCATTCTCAGAATATCGCGAGCGGGCGCGCGAATAAAGCGACGGAAGGTTGCTTACCAGATCGCATCGAACCCGGAACCCGCTGTAAATACAAGCTTGCGACATTTTTCATTTGGAGGACGTTTAGAGATCGCTAACTTCACCGACGAGATCGAGTTGCGTTAGGGACATCCCATTTCTGCTCAGATAGTCCTCAGATTTTTCGTCTGCATAGTCAGCTATGAACTGGCCTTCCTCTGCCATCTTTAGGACCTCATCCGAGATCGTGGCCACCCAGCTAGGCCGATCTCTTGATAAGACTTGCTTGCAAAATGCTAAGTCCTCATTGTTTTCAATTGGTATGAAGAAGCCGTCCGCGTACGCCGCATTAAGGCCGCGAACCCTTCGGCCATCTTCAAAGGATAGCTCCCTCCATCGGTCGCGCCGAGCATTGAATCTTTCGGTACGAACAATGCTCGCCTCCTTGCTCGCTAGTTTTGGTAAGTCGTCTGAGAAACCAAAAGTGCCAAGCAACCTTGCGAGGTGCTCTTGAAGCAGATTGCTGACAGCAATTTCGAAGTTTTCCCTTGGTGTTTCGCTACTGCCCAAAACTGGGTCAATCGCGGCCAACCAGGGGTCAAAGTTGTTTTCCTCGGTCCTCCAGCGTGAAGCTATTGACCAGCTTTTGAAATTCACATCGAGCGCATAGCCGTAGATATCAATCTGCACGCGTTCTACTTGCTGCTGCGCTTTTTGGAGACACTGAGGTAGCGCATATCCGTGCCAGAACGCCTTCGACCAATCCCCGCCGGCGTATGTGCCCTTTGCTTCCGCCACTATAAAGTTTGAAGCATCCCATCCTATCCAATCTGGCATGTCGCCTTTCTCGTCGTCCCGCAGCCGTACGACTGTACTGGGTGCGAATTGGAAATAGCTGCCTTCAATCGGTATCAGTCCGCGTACACGCTCAATCTTCTCTAAGTATGCCCGAGCAAAAACTCGGCCATGAATATTCGAGTACGAGCGCCTCAGCTCTCGCCCGGCTCCAGGGCCATTACCGCGCCAAGTGAGCACAGTATCTGAGGTAAGGAGCGCTTCGTACCTGCTAGAAAAGGCACTAACTGGACCTCCGGTCGCCGCGATCTCCGAGATCTCAGCGTGTGCGAGATCCATGAGATCTAAAGAGAGTTGCGAGCTAGCCGAGAGGTGCGGGTGGGTTGGGTCCCTGAAGTAGCGGACCTTTTTTGTACTCAATCCGAAATGCCCTTTCCAAAAAAAGCGACGCCAACTCACATAGCGTTGTCATCCGAGGAAATGACAGCCTATATAACTGATACTAATATTCAATATCCTGGCTGCAAGCTAGTTCATGGATCGGCATGCATTCGGTTGAGAATTAACATAATGGACCTTACAGGCATCACCACAACAGGCTGCAAGCGTACATCCCGAAAATGTGTCCCTTATCCACGCACAGCTTCGCATAGGCTTCGCTGCTACGTGATGTCGGGATGTAATAAAGAGAGACACGCGTTAGAAGTTGTGGCTACAACTGGGACCACGCACATGTATGCCTCGCCAATGACTTCGCCTATGCTCGTCGCATTTTTCGTTATGCATACCGTCGCGGATGCAGAAGCGACCCTGATACGATGAGGGGATCTGGGCGCGGTGGTGTCCGTAGGACATGGATCGAAACCGCGGATGGCCGGCGGGACTGTCGCGTAATTTATGACGCTGAGAATGCCCAAATCAGCTACGCCGTATTCCGCACCCGGCTCAGATCGCTTGAAAGGAGGGGAGTCCCGATCACCCGAGCGATCGTCCGCGACGCCGCACTGCTCGACAAGGCCGATTGGAGGGCGACCCAAGGAGGCGGGCGCAGCCGCCCGTTTAGCTATAATGGCAACCTCCACCCGGATGCGCGCGGCGACTATCCCAGCATCGCTTGCTTCCTGCGACACATTGGTCGCTACGACGATCGCAACCTGCTGACGAACCGACTGCGTCGCAGATGGGACGTGGACGACGCTCTGCGCGAGCCTGTCCAGCAGGTCGGTCAGCCGGGCTACATCTATCTGCTCACGAACGATGTGACCGATCTTTCCTATGTAGGGCTATCGGTGAATGCTCCGACGATTCGTTGGGGCCAGCATCGGCGCGATGCAGCGGAGGGTTCAAAAACGCCTTTGCACGCGGCAATTCGCGAACACGGGGTTGAGGCTTTTCGCTTGGAAACCATTGAGGTCTTGGAGGACGGGGAAGACCTCGGCGTGCGCGAACGACATTGGATCGCCGAGCTCGGCACGCTCGTCCCCGACGGCTACAACGTGCGCGAGGGTGGCCAGGTAGGGCGCACCGAGGGTACGCCCGCCCTCTGGGAGGGACGGAGCTTCCCATCCATCGCGGCGATGTGCCGGGAGCTCTCGCGGGAGACAGGGCTTGCTGTCCACGTGATAGAAAGCCGCTATCGCGAGGGCCTCCCGCTGCCCGAAGAGGCCCGCGTGCACAGCGACCACCCCGAGGCGGGCTCGCAGCTCTTCCGGCAATGGCTGGGCATGAAGAAGCGCGCGGCGGAGACGGCGGTAGGGGTGGCTGAGGCGTGGCTCGAATATGATGCGTGGAAGTTGGACGTCGCCAAACTGGTGGGGAATGGGAGGTTGACGCGAATCGACGAATCACGGCCGTGGGAACCCGGCAACTGCGTTCGCCTCGATCATCGAGAGATCGTACGCCGGACCCACGGACAGGCCTTTTCGGCTCTTGGACAGACCTGGGCGACCAAACAGGACGCTCTCGACGCTTACGGCATCGCACGCAATACGTTCGACCTGAGGCTTCGGGCCGGCCTCAGCGTCGACGAGGCGTTGACCCGGCCCCTCGGCCCGACTTCCAAGGCCCCCATCACGGTCGATGGTGAATGTTTTGAGAGCCGCAACCAAGCCTGCTTGGCGCTATCGGCCCGCTATGGAATGACGCCAGACCAAGTGAAGGACTACCTTGTTCGCGAAATTCCCACGGCTGAATGGCCCAAACATGGCCAGCACGTTCGGACTGGCTCCGGTGTGCCGGTCGCCTACGAAGTCGACGGGGTGCGTTACGCCTCCGAGAAGGCGATGTGTCGAGCATTCGGCATTCCGAACGGGACATTCCAAAAGAGACGGAAGAACGGGATGACGGTGGACGCAGCGCTTAAGACGCCGGTGCTAGATGCGCGTCTTGTGATCTTCGGCTACGAATGGCCGAGCGCCAAGGCCGCGTGTGCAGCTTTTGGGCTGCCGTACAGCACATACCGCGCGCGTGTGGGGAAGCACGGCATGACACCTGAGGAGGCGCTAAAGACGGCGACCAGGCGTGGCTATGCTGGGACCGACTGGACCAAAGCTAGAATGCTCTGCGTAGCGCATGGGTGCCCGGAAATTGATCAACAAAACGCACTGCAAGTATAGGGCATCGGATCAGCCGTCAGACGTGCAACTGAACCCATTCCAATACAGAAACGCCGGCGCTTTTTCGTTTGACGTACTTGACTGACTAGAGCGAGGCAGCGTGAGGAGCGGCATTAACTTCCGCCCATTCCGCATGAAGCGAGCTAGTAGGGCATTAGTAGGGAATGTTCGTCAAAGGTTCGCTTGTGCCGTCCGGCGCCGTCCAAGAGTGACGCTCAAAATAACGATTTGATCGTAATGGGTTATACGACTTTAGGCGACCCTATCCGGCCGCGTCCAAGATATGGACGGCAAAATTCGTAATGCGTGGGTCGGGGGTTCGAGTCCCTTCATCGGCACCATTCTTCTCCTTAATCCACTGGTTATTTGTTCGGCTCTTCGAAACTGTTGGGAAGCCGAGACCGCTTGCCCTGATTCCTTTGGAAAATCGGCAACCGGTCTCGTCCGCCTCTTGAGGGTGCGAACGAGCTGGACCGGAACGACACCGCGCCGGATTGCATTGCCCCTCGTCGGATCGCGGATGGTGGTCAAGGTAAGAGACCATAGCGCAACCCCTGAACTCGACGAGCCATGGCATGATCCGTCGTGCCCTTCGGCATGGTTGATCGCAGCATCCGGATTTTGCCACGCGCAATCGACTGACGCGCTGATTCTTGTGCGGAGCCTTGACATGTAAGGGCCTAAGCTGCACTCTGGTTTGAACATGTTGTTCATTATTGAACTACCAATGCCACCAAGCGATAGGGACGATGCTAGAAGCCAACACAGGATGCGTGAATTCTGCCGCGGACTCCGGGCCAACACTCGGGGTTTCCGCAGACATCACGTATGTTGCGCGGCCCGGGCCCGGACCTGTGGTCGTGTTCCTGCACGGGATCGGGTCGAACGCCACCTCCTTCGCACCGATTTTCGAGCTTCTGCCGCCAAGGTTCAGCCTGATTGCATGGAATGCGCCGGGCTATTCAGGCTCTGCGCCCATGGCCATGGATTGGCCACTGGCCACGGACTACGCAGACAGGCTGGCTCAGATGCTGGACGGGCTTGACCTTGGGCAGGTGCATATTGTCGGGCACTCGCTCGGCACGCTGATTGCCACAGCCTTTGCTCTTCGTTTCCCTGAGCGGCTGCTCAGCCTGACGCTGGCCGCTGCCGCCAATGGCTATGGTGTGCCGCGCGGCGGGGTGCTGCCCGAAGGGGTGGGCAACCGGCTGACGGAGCTGGCACGCCTGGGTCCGGCGGCCTTTGCCCATGCCCGCGCGGGCAATCTGGTGCATGAACCTGCGTCGCATCCCGACATCGTGGCACGGGTCGAGGCCGCAATGGCGCAAGTGAACCCGGATGGCTACGCGCAGGCGGTCAGGATGCTGGCCTCTGGCGATCTGCCCGGTGATCTTGCCCGGGTCGCCGCGCGCCCCGGATTCATTGTCGGCCTGCAGGACCGGGTGACGCCGATTGCGCAGACACGCGCCGCGGCACGGGCCTGGGAAGCGGCACGGGGCCTCCGCCCGACCATAACCGAAATCGACCAGGCGGGCCATGCGGTCTACCTTCAGCGGCCCGGCGCGTTCTGTTCCGCGCTGTTGGCACATATGGGTCTTGCAACCGCCAGCAAGCCCGAGGGAACTTGAGATGACCGAAGACCTCAGATTGCACCAGCTGCGCGGCATCGTGATGCGCGCCCCCGGAATAACGGCGACGGCCCCATTCTATACGGACCAATGGGGTCTGCACGTGGCCCATGAAGACGATGGGATCACCTATCTGCGGGGAACCGGCGAGCAGCCCTTCATCTATGGCCTCAAGGACGACGCGACCTACGGCATCGAATACATCCATTTCGGCATGCCGGACCGCGATGGCGTTGACAGGCTCTACCGGCAACTTGAGGAGAAGGGTGCGGATCTGCGCAGCGCACCGGGTGAATTCGACGGGCCCTTCGGCGGCTACGGATTCGAGCTGGCCGACCCCGACAATCGCCGCCTGCGCATCACCTGCGATATTGCGTTGCGCGAGGCCGACGATGTTCATGCCTATCCGCGCAAGATCAGCCATGTGGTTCTGAACACGCCCGACATGGACGGGATGCAGAACTGGTACGAAAAGATGCTGGGCTTTCGCACCAGCGACTATTCCGCGGACCAGATGGTGTTCCTGCGGATCGGCAGCGACCACCACGCCATTGCGCTGGTTCGCGCGCAATATCCCTCGATCAATCACGTCGCCTTCGAGATGCCCGGCATCGACAGTTTCATGCGCGGCATCGGCCGGATGAAGCAGAAGGGGCAGGTGCCAAGCTGGGGGCCGGGGCGGCACGGGCCGGGCAACAACCCGTTTGCCTATTTCGTTTCTCCCTCGGGCTTCGTGATCGAGTTCACCTCCGAGGTGCAGCAGATCGACGAGGAAACGCATGAACCAAAGGTCTGGTCGCGCACCGACCCCGAGGCAATGGACCAGTGGATGACAGCGGGCCCGCCGACACCGGCACAGCGCGCGGTCATGGCCGGGCGGCCTGACCCGGGCTTCCCAAAGGAAGGCTGAGCGATGGATCTGGGGCTCAAAGACCGCACGATCGTGGTCACTGGCGGAACATCCGGGATCGGGCTGGCATCGGTGCGCGTCTTTCTGGAGGACGGTGCGCGGGTGGCGCTTTGTGCCCGCGGGGCGGAACGTCTGGACTCCGTGGTGGCGAACCTGTCCCGTGACTTCGGACCGGACCGGGTTCTGGGGCGCGCGGTCTCGGTGCTGGATGCAGCCGCGGTCTCGGGCTTCGCCGATGAGGTCCGGCAGACCTTCGGTGGCTGCGACGCCCTTGTCACGAATGCAGGCCAGGGGCGCGTCTCGACCTATGCCGATACCAGCGACGCAGACTGGCGCGAAGAGTTGGAGCTGAAGTTCTTCAGCCAGCTTCACCCGATACGCGCTTTTGAGACGATGCTGCGCCAAAGCGGCAGCGGCGCGATTGTCGCGGTGAATTCGCTTCTGGCCCTCCAGCCAGAGCCTCATATGGTCTGTACCTCGGCAGCACGTGCCGGCGTTCAGAACCTCCTGAAATCGCTGGCGACGGAACTGGCACCTCAGATCCGCGTCAATTCGATCCTTTTGGGGCTGGTGGACAGTGCCCAGTGGCAGCGCCGCTTCGAGGCGCGCGAGAACAAGGGCCAGAGCCGGGAAGAGTGGTTCGCGGCACTGGCGAGCGCGAAGGCCATCCCGCTTGGCCGTCTTGGTCAACCTCAGGAACCCGCGCGCGCCATCGCCTTCCTCGCCTCACCCGCCGCCAGCTACATCACCGGCGCCAAGCTTGAAATCTCGGGCGGCGTGTCGCGCTTTGCCTGATCCCTGACGAAAGATCCAAGCCCCATGACCCAGACCGTTGGCCACCAGATTGCCCAAGCGCTTGCCGATGCGGGCGTTACGACCATGTTCGGCGTCATTTCGATCCATAACATGCCGATCCTCGACGCGGTGGCGGAACAGGGGCGTATCCGCTTCATTCCGGCGCGCGGCGAGGCGGGGGCGATGAATATGGCCGACGCCTTTTCCCGGGTCTCGGGGCAGTTGGGCGTAGCGCTGACCTCGACCGGGACGGCGGCAGGCAATGCAGCGGGCGCACAGGCCGAGGCGCTGACCGCAGGCAGCCGGGTGCTGCATCTGACCACACAGATCGACCGGCCCTACATGGACCAGGACCGCGCAGCAATTCACGATGTGCCCAAGCAGCCAGAGATGCTGCGCGGGGTGTCCAAGGCCGTGTTCCGCATCTGGGACGAAACCGGCGTCCTGGGCACGCTGTCAGCAGCGATCCGCGCGGCGATGACGCCGCCAACCGGGCCGGTAAGCCTTGAGATTCCGGTCGATGTGCAGCGCATTCCCGCCGTTTCCGGGCTGCCCCTGACCCCGCCGCGCCCGGCCCTGCCACCGGTGGAGGAGACCTCTCTCGATCTGCTGGCCGAGCGGGTGAAGGCCGCGAAACGACCGATGATCTGGCTTGGCGGCGGGGCGCGCGGGGCCGGAGCAGAGGCGCTAGAACTTGTCGAACGCGGATTTGGTGCTGTCAGCTCCACCCAGGGGCGCGCCGTTGTTCCCGAAAGCCACAAGGGCACGCTTGGGGCCTTCAACATGACACCCGAGGCAGAAGCGATCTATCAAAGCTGCGACCTGATGATCGTGGTCGGCTCGCGGCTTCGGGGCAACGAGACGCGCAACAACAAGATGCCGCTGCCGCGCCCGCTGTTCCAGATCGACGTGGAGCCGACGCAGGGCGGGCGCAATTACCCCGTGGACGGGTTCCTGTGCGGGGATGCTGCGGCAACGCTGCGCGGCTTGCTGGACCGTTTGCCAGACACGCTCGGCACCGACCCGCAGTTGCATTACGACATCGCCGTTGCCCGCGCGAAATCGGAAGGTGCGCTGCGCGGGCGCCTTGGCCCCTATCAGGTGGTGGCCGATCACCTTCTGTCGGTGGTGCCGCAAGGGGGACATCCCTGGGTGCGCGATGTGACGATCTCGAACTCCACCTTCGGAAACCGATATGTTCACATCGCCGCCCCGCATCTGGGTGTCCACGCCCTCGGGGGCGGCATCGGGCAGGGGATTGCCATGGCCATCGGGGCCGCGGCAGGATCAGAGTCGCGCACCATCGCACTGGTGGGCGATGGTGGCGCGCAGCTCGGGATTGCCGAACTGATCACGGCGGTAGACGCAGATCTGCCGATCACGTTCGTGCTGATGAACGATGCGGCCTACGGCGTGATCGAAAACATCCAGGACGCGCAATATGAAGGGCGGCGGCATTATTCCAAGCTCAAGACGCCCGATTTCGGCGTGCTGTGCCAGTCCATCGACATGCCCCATGTCCGCATTGACCGGATCGAGGACTTTCCCCAAGCCCTGGACGCGACCCTTGGCCGGGACGGTCCCGCGGTCGTCGAAGTCGACATGGTCGCCATTGGCCCCTTCGCGGAATCCTTTGCCGGACCGCCCGCGGGGGCTGCGGGTGGCAAGACATGAGCCTTGGGCATGTGGTGATCATCGGGTTCGGCGCGATAGCCCGCGACCTGATTGATATTCTGGGCGCGCAGACCATTGCGCCCGAGAAGGTAACCGTCCTTGTGCGTTCCGGACGCGAGGCAGAGCTTCGCGCAATGCTGGGTGCAGACATCTCGGTGACATCGGATCTGGCGGCGCTGCTGGCGACAGGCCCCGATGTGGTCGTGGAATGTGCCGGTCATCGCGCGGTGGCGCATTATGGTGCAACGGTGCTGACCAGCGGCACGGACCTGATCCTTGCCTCTGTCGGCGCATTGGCGGATGCCGATCTGGCCCGCGAACTTGAGGCGGCCGCCCGCGCTTCCGGCGCGCAATGCGTTGTTCCTTCCGGTGCTATTGGCGGGATAGATGCACTTGGCGCAGCGCGGCTGTCGGGGCTGACTTCGGTTCGCTACACCGGAACCAAGCCGCCCGCCGCATGGGCCGGAACCCCTGCCGAGGAGGTGACCGACCTTGCCGCGCTGACAAAACCCCTGACGTTCTTCGAGGGGACTGCGCGAGAAGCAGCGCGGCGCTTTCCCAAAAACGCCAATGTCGCTGCAACCCTTGCGATGGCCGGGCTGGGAATGGACAAGACCGAGGTGCGCCTTGTCGCGGACCCCGGCACAACGGAAAACACCCATGCCTTCAGCGTCGCGTCGCAGGCCATGGAGTTTTCCATGCAACTGGTCGGAAAGCCGTCGCCCGACAACCCCAAAACCTCTCGATCCACCGTTTACAGCATCGCACGTGCCGTCATGAACCGGCGCGCCGCGATCGCCATCTGAGGGCACCATGGAGCAGACATTTCGCGACAACCGGATCTTTGTCGGCGGCATCTGGCAAACAGGGCGCGGCGCACCGATCACCTCGCATTTCGCGGCAGAGGGGTGCGTGAACACCGTGATTAACGGCGCGTCGGCGCAGGATGTGGAGCTTGCCATCGCCCGCGCGCAGGACGCGCAGCCATCCTGGGGGGCGCTGAAACCGCACGACCGCGCGACGGTGCTGTACCGCATCTCGGAGCGGATCGCCGCCAGTATCGAGCGTATCGCTTGGGTGCAGAGCCGGGATACCTCCAAGACGCTGACGGAAACGCGCGCCCTTGCGGCCTCGGCGGCGGCAACCTTCCGCTATTTCGCGGCCGTTGCGGAAACCTCGGACGACCTGCTGACCGTACCACGGGGCGACTATATCACCGCCTCGATCCACGAGCCGCTTGGGCTGGTCGCGGCGATCACGCCGTGGAATTCCCCCATTGCATCCGACGCTCAGAAAATCGCCCCGGCCCTCGCCGCGGGCAATGCAGTGCTGCTGAAACCGGCCAGTTGGTCGCCATTGGTCAGCCTTGAACTTGCACAGATCGCCGGAGAGGCGGGCCTGCCCCAGGGGCTGCTGTCCGTTCTGCCCGGATCCGGGCGCGAGGTTGGCAATCTGCTGGTCGAACACCGCGATATTGCCAAGGTCTCGTTCACCGGGGGCACCGCGACGGGGCGCAGATTGGCCCATGCGGCGGCGGACAAGCTGATGCCCGTTTCGCTGGAACTGGGGGGCAAGTCGCCCACGATCGTGTTCGACGATTGCGACGCCGATCTTGCCATCGCGGGGATTCTGTTCGGCATCTTCTCGTCATCCGGCCAAAGCTGCATCGCCGGATCGCGCCTGTTCGTGCAGCGCAGCATCTTCGACACGTTCACCGAGCGACTGGTCGCCGCCACGCAGGCACTGGTGGTCGGCCATCCTTTTGACGCGGCCACGCAGGTATCGTCGCTGGTTCATCACGACCATCGCGAGAGCGTGGAGCGCTATGTGGCCATGGCGCGCGATGAAGGCGGAGACATCCTGTGTGGTGGCGCGCGGCCCAAGGATACGGCGCAGAAAGACGGTGCCTATTACCTGCCAACCATCATCGGCGGGCTCGACAACACCGCACGAACCTGCCGTGAAGAGATTTTCGGCCCGGTGCTGGTGGTGATGCCCTTCGAGGACGAAGCCGACGTGATCGCGCAGGGCAACGACAATGACTACGGCTTGGCGTGCGGCATCTGGTCGACCGATCACCGCCGCAGCCAGCGAGTCGCCCGCGCCATCCGGGCGGGCACGGTCTGGATCAACACCTACAAGCAATTCTCGATCTCGACGCCCTTTGGCGGCGATGGTGACAGCGGCATGGGCCGCGAAAAAGGCCGCGCGGGGCTGCGGGCCTATCAACGGCAGAAGTCGATCTACGAGGATATGTCAGGCCAGCCGCACCCATGGGCCAGATGGCCTTAGCGACGTCCTCTCAGGGTCCTGCCCGGCACGCGGGGCGGTTTTGCCTCTCGCCCGCTACTTCGCGCCTTGCACCGGCATCGCGCCACGATATGCCGGGCCCCGATCTGACTTGCGACAGCAGCCTTCAGGCGCTCCGCCGGTCAGGCGTCGCCCCTTGGTACGGTACAGCCCAAGGCAGCGGAGGCCCGGCGCGCAGCAGATGTGACCGCGTCGATCAGGGCGCCATCGCGTCCCGACCCACCGGCAGAGAACCGCGCCTCGGGGCCGGAAACGTTGATGCCACCCACCACCTGCCCGGTATGATCGAAGATCGCCGCGGCACAGGACCCGATGCCCGCCTCGAAGTTCCCTTCGCTCCAGGCGAAACCTTCGGCCTTGTCATGGTGGGCCTGACGAATGATCGCCTCGATCGTCTGCGGTGTCTTGTCGGTTGCAGGCTCGGGCAGGTCGCCCGAGAAGATCTGCCGCAATTGCGTGTCGGAATGCTCCGCCAGAATGGCACGCCCGATGGACGACGCATGGGCCGACAGCCGCGACCCGGTGCGCACATTGCTGACGAGATGAGAATTGGGGGCCTCGCGTCCCAGATAGATGATGTCGCGCCCGTCAAGCACGCCCAAATGGGCGGACATGCCGGTGTCGCGGCACAGATCTCTCAGGATCGGCTGGCAGACCTGGACCATGTCCCGCCCCTGAATGGCCTGCGCCCCGAGACTGACCATTCCTGC
Source organism: Nioella sediminis (assembly GCF_001879695.1). GTDB lineage: Bacteria > Pseudomonadota > Alphaproteobacteria > Rhodobacterales > Rhodobacteraceae > Nioella > Nioella sediminis. The sequence continues at coordinate 2,495 of NZ_MNBL01000149.1, read as the reverse complement.
CCCCAGACGATAGCCGCCGCCATCGCCGAGTTCCTCGATCATGCGATGATCCGCAAGGGTATGGATCAGGCGGATCAGGGTCGTGCGGTTGATTCCGAGGTCGCGCGACACCGTCGACAGATTACGCGCCCGATTACCTGCACCGATGTAGTGCAGAAGTTTCAGGGCCCGCTCCACCGGGGGAACGGAATAGGGGGTCTGGGAAGCTGTGTCACCCATGAGAATAATCCTGTCCTTCAGGCAAAGCGGGCTGTCGGCGCAAGGACCCGCTCAACGGAAAACTATTGACCGCACGGGGCCACATAACCTATCTTTGAACATATAGTTCAATATAGAACACTTGGCAATAGCAAAGGGGCGCAGGTGACACTTTCTATCGGCATATGTGGTGGCGGAATCGGTGGCCTGTGCGCTGCCATCGCGCTTGGCCGCGCAGGGCACGATGTTCAGGTGTTCGAAAAGGCGCGAGCGATCAACCGGGTCGGGGCAGATATCAACCTGACGCCAAACGCCGTCTTCGCATTGGATCAACTGGGCGTTGGCGCCTACCTGCGCGACAGCGCCGCCCGCCCCAGCTTTCGCATCAGCCGCGATGGCATTAGCGGCGAGGAAACCTCGCGCCTGCCAATGAGCGCGGCGGCCGAGGAGAAATACGGTGCCCCGCAGTTGACGATCCACCGGGCCGACCTGCTGGATGCCCTGCGGGCGCAGTTGCCCGACGACAGGTTCCAGCTTGGCCGCGAGGCCGTGACCCTGCGCCTCGATGACGGCAAGGCGGAGCTGGGATTTGCCGATGGCACCAGCGCGGCTTTCGATCTGGTGATCGGCGCGGACGGCATTCACTCGGTCGTGCGCACGGCGCTTTGGGGCGAAGACCATCCACGCTATACCGGCATGGTGTCCTATCGCGGGACATTCCCGCGCGACAAGGCTGCCGGGCTTCGCGATGCAGATGCCTTCACCAAGTGGTGGGGCGAGATGCCGGAAAAGCAGATCGTGACCTTCCCCCTCACCCAGGGCCAGGACATCTTCGTCTTTGCCACCTTGCCACAGGACGAATGGTCCGAAGAAGGCTGGACGTTGCCCGGCGATGTGGAAGAGCTGCGCCGCGCCTATGCCAATTTCCACGAAGACGCCCGCAAATTGCTGGATGCGCTGGACGAGGTCACGCGTTCTGCGCTGCATGTGCGCGATCCGATGCCGCAATGGGCCAAGGGGCGCGCGACGCTTCTGGGGGACGCCGCGCATCCGATGGTGCCCTTCATGGCACAGGGGGCCTGCATGGCCATCGAGGATGCGGTGGTGCTGGCCCGCGCGCTCGACAGTGACCCCGACGATATCGACGCCGCGCTCGCGCGGTATGAGACGGAACGCAAGCCCCGCACCGCGCGGGTCCAGGAAAGCTCGCTTGCCAATGACTGGCTCAAGAAAGCCGGCAATGCGGATTGGGTCTATGGGTACAATGCCTGGACCACGCCGCTCAATGATACCAATCACAACGGGAGTTCCCATGAAACACGTGTTTAGCACCGCTTTGGTTGCGGCGAGTCTTGCCATTGCCGCTCCGGCTTTTGCCGATCCGGTCCAGATCAATGCCGTGACCTTGGCCCCTCGGGCCGTCTACATCACCCAACCCTTCGCGCAATTCGTGGAGGAAGTGAACGAGCGCTTCGCAGGTGAGATCGAGATCACCTGGCGGGGTGGCCCCGAGGTCATGCCGCCATTCGGGCAGGCCGAAGGCGTGCGCAACGGTGCCATGGGGATGACCTATACCAGCCCCAGCTACTACCAGGGCCTTGTGCCGACATCGGGCACGATGAACCTGTCTTTCCTGAACTACGAAGAAATCGCGGCCACCGACTACCACGAGCGGATGACCGAGCTGCACGCCGAACAGGGCCTTGCCTTCATCGGCGAGATCCCGGCCACGCAACTGAATTTCCAGATCTACATGGGCGAGGAAGTCACCAGCCTTGCGGATCTCGAAGGGCAGCGCATCCGTGTTTTCCCGACGCTTCTGCCTCTGGTGCAGGCCCTTGGTGCAGAGCCGATCGTTCTGCCCATGCAGGAGATCTACACAGCGCTGGAACGCGGCACCATCGACGGGTTCATGCAAGGCCCGCTCGGTCAGGCCGCACAGTTCGAGGGCCTGGTTTCATCGGTCATCCAGCCCGGTGTCTACCGTGCCGGTTTCCCGGTGCTGATGAACATGGACCTGTTCAACGAAATGTCGCCGGATCTTCAGGAACGCTTCGTTACATTCCTGCGTGAAGATTTCGCGCCCCGGATGGACAATATCTGGGCCGACGACATCGCGACCGAGCGCGCCGCGCAAGAGGCTGCCGGGTTCAACCATCTCATGCTGCCCGAAGAAGAGGCTGCCCGCTACGAAGCGATGGCCATGGACGCGGCATGGGCGATGACAGCCGAAAATGCCGGTGCCGAAATCGCCGCCGAGCTTCGCGGGATGCTGGATCGCTGATAGCCTGACGAAA